>JAAWUC010000090.1 GCA_022804995.1 Oscillospiraceae bacterium | reverse complement strand
TGAGACAGGTTCCACGAAGAAGGACATTCGCGTGGAAGTCTGCTCTAAGTGTCACCCCTTCTTCACGGGCAAGCAGAAGCTGGTCGATACCGGCGGACGCGTGGCCAAGTTCAACAAGAAGTTCGGGCTGAAGTAATTGCATTGCTGAAGAGCACCGTGCCGCAGTCTGCGGCGCGGTGTTTTTTTGTGCGATTGGCCAGGAGGGAGAGAGGAGGAGAGCGGTGTGAAGCTTGACAGAAGCTGGGAAAAAGACGGCTATATTCTGCGCCCGGCCCGAGAGGAGGACGCGGAGCGCTACTTTGAGCAGAATTTCAATCCTTTGGACAGGGAGGCGGCTCGTCTCACAGGCTCTAAGGCGTCATTTACGCGGGAGGAGGTCGTCTCTTTTCTACGCAAAGCCGTCCATGCAGAGGACCAGTGTCTCTTCCTGCTGATTTCACCCGACGGCCGCATGATCGGGGAGAGTGTCATCAATGAGATTGACTGGAAGCTGCGGAGGGGAAATTTCCGTATCGGAATTTTTCAGAAAGCAGAGCGGGGGAAGGGGATTGGAACCTGGATGACGGAAACCACCCGGGACTTTGCCTTTGCGGACCTGAGACTGCACCGCCTGGAGCTGGACGTATTCTCCTTCAACCCCAGGGCGGAGAGAGCGTATTTAAAAGCGGGCTTCCGCCAGGAGGGCATCCTGCGGGACGCGGTCCTGGACGGGGACAGCTATGCCGACGATATCCTGATGGCGCTGCTGGAAGACGAGTGGAACGAGATAAAGAAAGGGGAGTGACCGCTGTGCTGGATATCAATCAATGGATGGATCAATATACCGCCGCTGTCCGGGGTGCCTTTGGGGAGCGGATCCGCTTCATCGGGCTCCAGGGAAGCCGGGGCCGGGGTGAGGCGAAGGAAAGCAGCGACATCGACGTGGTGCTGATCCTGGACCGGCTAGACACCGAGGATCTGAATACCTACCGCTCCGCCGTGGAAGCTTTGCCGGAGCGGGCGCTCCTCTGTGGCTTTGTCTGCGGCTGGCCGGAGCTGGTCCAGTGGGAAAAATCGGATCTTTTGAGCCTGCTTTTGGACACCAAACCGATCTGCGGCAATCTGTCCGGGCTTCTGGAAACAATCGGTGAAGAGGACTTCCGGCGGGCGGTGCTGGCCGGGGCCTGCGGCGTGTACCACGCCTGCGTCCACAACCTGCTCCATGAGCGGGATCTGAACCTGCTGAAGGCGCTGTACAAATCCGCCTTTTTTACCATCCGGACCCGATACTTTGCCCGGACGGGGACCTATCTCGCCGCCCGCAAGGAGCTGCTGGAGGCCGTGGGAGCGGCGGAGCGGGAGATTCTGCTGTGCCAGGCGGCGGAGCTGGAGGCGGATTCCCGGCGGCTGCTGGCCTGGAGCAAATCGCTCATCGACGAATAAATAGTTGCAAAGCTTCCGCCTTTCGGATATACTAAGATAAGCAAATTTGATAAAAACGAGGTACTATGAGAGAACAGACAATTACAACGGCAGAGGGCCTGCAAAAGCCACGGGACCGGGCCGTCATCGCCGGCCTGTCCAGCCCCCGGCTGGACGCGCAGGACAACGCGGACGAGGAAACCATGTCGGAGCTGGAGGCCCTTGTGGAGACCGCCGGGGGAGAGGTAGCGGCCTCCGTCCTCCAGAACCGCGCGTCCCCGGAGCCCAGGACCTTCATCGGGGAGGGCAAGGTGGCGGAAATCAAGGAGCTGGTCAAAAATGAGGAGGCCACCATGGTCATCTTCGACAACGACCTCTCGCCCTCCCAGCTGCGGGCGCTGACCGAGGACCTGGGGGTCCAGGTGCTGGACCGCAGCGCCCTCATTCTGGACATCTTCGCCCAGCGGGCCAGGACAAAGGAGGGGCGGCTTCAGGTGGAGCTGGCCCAGTACCAGTATTTGCTGCCACGGCTGACAGGCATGTGGACCCACCTGGAGCGTCAGGCGGGCACCAGCGGCAAGGGGCCCATCGGCTCCAAGGGCCCCGGCGAAACCCAGCTGGAAACTGACCGCCGCCATATTCACCGAAAGATCGATAAGCTTAAGGAGGAGCTGGAGGAGGTCCGGCGCGTTCGGGGCACCCAGCGCCAGCGGCGGATGAAAAATGAGATCCCTGTGGTGGCTATCGTGGGCTATACCAACGCCGGGAAGTCCACCCTTCTCAACGCCCTTACCGGGGCGGACATCCCCGCCAACAACCGGCTCTTTGACACCCTGGACACCACCTCCCGGCTGCTGACAGTTAGCGAAACCATGGACGTGGTTATCTCCGATACGGTGGGCTTTATCCGCAAGCTGCCCCACCAGCTGGTGGACGCCTTCAAGGCCACTCTGGAGGAGCTGGAGTATGCGGACCTGCTGCTCCACGTCATTGACATCTCCAACCCGGGGTGGCCAGATCAGGCGAGGGTTGTGGACAAGCTCATCGCAGAGCTGGGGGCGGAGCGGACGCCCTGCCTGCGGGTATACAACAAGTCCGACCTCTTCTGGGGGGACGTGCGCCCCCACGGGGAGGACGAGGTGAACATCTCCGCTAAGAGCGGCGAGGGGCTTCCGGAGCTGCTGAGAGCCATCGACAGGACCCTGGACAGGGGGACAAGGAGAGTTGCTTTACACCTGCCCTATGACAAGGGAAATCTCCTGGATGTGCTCTACCGGGAGGCCCGGGTGGAGAGCGTGGAGTATGCGGAGACGATCGATGTGACGGCGGTGTGCAACCCCAAGGCGATTGGGCTGGTCAAGCCCTATATTGAGGGCTGGGTGGAGCCGAAGGAGTTCTGGGAGGAGTAGACGAGGCCGGCTCCGGTGCGCAGGCCCAGCAGGAAGGCGTGGCTGGCGTAGAATTCGATGGTTCGGCTGTACTGCGTTTTCAGGTGTTCGTCTAGGCAGGTGTCCATCAGGGAGAGGGGCATTTCATAGGAGGAAGTGTCCTTCTCGTCTAGTTGAGGCTTGATGTAGCTGACGTAGAGCCAGTGCATGAAATCGTTCATATTTATTCTCCTTTCAAATCATGACGCATCCGTCATATGTTATTTTAGCATGACGGACGTGTCATGTCAAGGCGGTTATTATGATTTTACAAGAAAGAATGCGCGAATTGCGAAAAGAGAAAAAAGAGACACAGGCCCAGGTTGCGGAATCAATTGGCGTTACCTGGCGGCAGTATCAGCGCTTTGAGGCGGGAACAAATCTTCCGGGATATCAGAATTTCTGCGCTCTGGCCGACCACTTCGGCGTGACCCTGGACTATCTGGCGGGGCGGTCAGACCAGCGGTAAATTGGGAGGACACTATGATGTTAGAGACAGAGAGAACCATCCTGCGCCCCTTCACCGAGGCTGACGCGGCAGATCTCTTCGCCTACGCCAAGGACCCCCGGGTGGGCCCCATCGCCGGCTGGAAGCCCCACGAGAGTGTGGAGGAGAGCCTGGAGATCATCCGCACCGTTTTCTCCGCCCCCAACACCTTCGCGGTGGTGGACCGGGCCGCGAACCGGGTCATCGGTTCCGCCGGGTTCGTCCGGCCCCACAAGAAGGACGCCCCCGACACCTCCTCGGAGATCGGCTACGCCCTCAGCCCCGACTACTGGGGCCGGGGACTCATGCCCGAGGTGGCCCGGGAGCTGCTGCGCTACGGCTTTGAGGACCTGGGCCTCGGGGAGATCTGGTGCACCCACTACCGGGAGAACAGTCAATCCCGGCGGGTTATCGAGAAGTGCGGCTTTACCTACGCCTTTACCGAAAAGCTCACCGACGAGTTTTTTCCCGACCGGCCCACCTGCTTCTACTTCATACTGCGGGCGCAGTGGGAGGAGGGGCGCCGTGGATAGCTATTTGGTGCCCGCCGGATACGGTGAGGCGGAGCTGACAGAGAAGCGCTCCCGCTTTATTGGGCAGGTCTGGCGGGTGGAGACAGAGGCCGAGGCCCGCGTCCATCTGGAGGAGGTCCGGAAGAAGTACCACGACGCTCGGCATCACTGCTGGTGCTACGTCCTGCGGGAAGGAAACGTCCTGCGCTACGGCGACGACGGCGAGCCCCAGGGCACGGCAGGCCAGCCCATGCTGAACGTCTTTCTGAAGGAGGAGGTTTCCAACGCAGTCTGCGTCGTGACCCGGTACTTCGGGGGTGTTTTGCTGGGGGCAGGGGGCCTGACCCGGGCCTACGGCGGCACGGCCAAGCTGGCCCTGGACGCGGCGGGCATCAGCCGGATGCGCCTGTGGGCGGTGCTGGCGGTGCCGTGCCCGTACCCGCTGTATGAGCGGATGCGGCTGCTGGTGGAAAAGAGCGGCGGGACGGTGGAGAGCGCGGACTTCGGCTCCGACGTTCTGCTGACGGTGCTCCTCCCTGCGGAGGACACAGCCGGGTTCCGGACCGCCGTGACGGAGCTCTCCGCCGGGAGCGTGGAGGTCTTGGTGGAGGAGGAGCGGTTCCGGCCCGGGCCGCCGTAATAGGATAACATTTTCAGGAAAGGTGTGAAACATCAAGAAAAGAAGGGATAACTTGAAGGAATCAAAAAACAAGCTGTGGACCTACGATTTTACGGTGATAACGGTTGGCAGCTTTATCTCCATGGTGGGCAGTACACTCTCCAGCTTCGCGCTGGGGCTGGTGGTGCTGGAGTATACCGGCTCCACCTTTCTTTACGCGCTCTTCATTGTGGGCTTCCAGGCGCCGCAGCTGATTTTCCCTGTCTTGGCAGGGACCTATTTGGACCGGGTGAGCCGGAAAAAGGTGATCTATACGCTGGATTTTCTCTCCGCCGGGATCTATTTTCTGTTATTTCTGCTGGTGCGGGGCGGATGGTTCAGCTATCCGGTGCTGCTGGGGGGAAGCCTGCTCATCGGAACGGTGGAGAGTGTCTATATGGTGGCGTACGAGAGCTTTTACCCCAATCTCATTACAGAGGGAAATTCAGGGAAGGCGTATTCTGTATACAGCGTAATGTACGAACTGGCCTCCATGACCGCGCCGCTGGCGGCGGCGCTTTACGTCTGGCTTAACAGTGCAGCGCCCCTGTTCGCGGTCAACGCGGCCAGCTTTTTCATTGCCGCCTGCCTGGAGCAGACCATCCGCTGCCGGGAGAGCCATATGGGCCGGGCTCCCACCGGACCAAGCCCCGCAGTCCAATTCCGCCGGGATTTCCGGGAGGGAGTAGACTACATACGCCGGGAGAGGGGTCTGCTGATGATTGTGCTGTACTTCACCGCTGTCAGCTTCTCCTGCGGGGCGGACAGCCTGAAGCTTCCGTTTTTCCGAAATAACGCCGCGCTCTTTGCGGCGTGGCCGGTGGCGGCGGTGACGCTCTACAGCGTTGTTACCAACTTCGACGTGGCGGGCCGCGTCCTGGGGGGCTTTGTCCAGTACAAAATCCGCATTCCCAAAGAGCGGAGATTTGACACCGCCCTGCTGGTCTATATCGCCACTACCGTTCTCATGGCGGTGGTGCTGTACACGCCGGTACCTGTAATGGCGGCTCTGTTTTTTATCAACGGGGGACTGGGCGTGACCTCGTATACCATCCGCACAGCGGCCACCCAGACCTATGTTCCCGACGCCATGCGGGGCCGGTTCAACGGCGTGTTTCAGACGCTGGCCTCTCTGGGGGCCATTGCCGGGTCCCTGCTGGCGGGGGCTCTGGGGGAGGTCTTTCCGGAGCGGCGGGTCATCCTGGGGATGTCCGCCGTCACTGTGGCGGCGATGTACTTTTTCATCTGGCGGGGCAGGGAGGATATCAAGCAGGTCTACAACCGGGAGGTGTAGGCTTCGACCGGCGGGGCGGGTGTCCCGCCGTTTTTTTCGCGCCCCGGCAGGTACATTTCTCCGCAGGAGGGCATAGGATGTCTTGGGGAGGCGGTTGCATTGCCATACTATCTCTTGCTGAGCCGCTCCATTACTCACGCCCAGCGCATGAGCGGCGTTCTGGAGCGGGCGGGAATCACCGCCCGGTTCTTCCGTCCGCCCATGGGCCTGACAGACCGGAGCTGCGGCTATGCCGTGCGCGTGAGCGCGGACCGTCTGTCTGCCGCGCTGGAGCAGCTGCGGGAGGGCGGGCTGTGGCCGTCCAAGATTTTCTACTTTGACGGCGGAGCCTACAGCGAAGTGACTATATAATGTATTGCCAGAACGGGCCGGGCGAGAGCCCGGCCCGTTCTGGCGGCAGGAGGAGCTTATGATCTATTTTGACAGCGCGGCCACGACCTTGCAGAAGCCGGCCTCCGTGCCCGCAGCGGTGGCGAAGGCGATCAGCACCATGACCACCCCCGGCCGGGGGGACCACCCGGCGGCCAGGGCGGCGGCGGAGCTGATGCTGGGGCTGCGGACGGAGGCGGCGGCGTTTTTCGGCGTCTCCACGCCAGAGAACGTCATCCTCACCACGAACGCTACCCACGGGCTGAACCTTGCCATCAAGAGCCTGGTTTCCCCGGGGGATACGGTGGTCATCTCCGGCTATGAGCACAACGCCGTCACCCGGCCCTTGGAGGCCGTCGGGGACGTATCGGTGCGGGTGGTCAACGGCAGGCTCTTTGATCGGGAGCAGATGGCGGAGGGCTTTCGCCGGGCCCTGGCAGACGGCAAGGCGGCGGCGGTGGTCTGCACCCACGTATCCAATGTTTTTGGCTACGAGCTGCCCATAGACGACATTGCCGCCCTGTGCCGGGAGAAGGGGGTGCCCCTGATTGTGGATGCCTCCCAGTCGGCGGGGATTCTGCCGGTGGATCTGGGGAAATGGGGCGCGGCTTTTGCCGCCATGCCAGGACATAAGGGCCTCTACGGCCCACAGGGCACGGGCCTGCTGCTGTGTGGGGAGGGGGTTCTGCCCAAGCCTCTCCTGGAGGGCGGCACCGGATCCCTCTCCCGCCAGCAGGAGATGCCGGATTTCCTGCCGGACCGGCTGGAGGCCGGAACCCACAACGTCCACGGGGCGGCGGGGCTGCTGGAGGGCTTGCGGTTTGTCCGGGGTCTGGGAAGCCAGCGCATCCAGCGGCAGGAGGCGTCGGTGACGGAGGTACTGCGCAAGGGACTGGCCAAGCGGGGCTGGAGGGTGCTGGGGGAGGGTCCGGTTCTCAGCGCGGTGCCCCCCCGGGAGGAGCCGGAGACCGCGGCGGACCGCCTGGCGGAGAAGGGGATAGCGGTCCGGGCGGGGCTCCACTGCGCCCCTCTGGCCCACATGACCGGCGGTACCATCGACACGGGGACCGTCCGCTTCTCCGCCTCCGTTTTCAACACCCCGGCGGAGGCGGAGCAGGCCCTCGCACTGGTCTGAACCCGGCGGGAGAAAAGGAAATGGGGGCCGGGAGAAGAAAAATTTACGGATTGTACAAAAAAATGCTTGGAGAATTTGTTGATTTTTTCTTCGTCTTCGAGTAAAATGAAGAGAACATATGGGATCGTCTGAAATTGGAGGCAAGCCATGGAAGTCGTCATGCAGATCGTCCAGCGGGCAATAGATTTTATTCTGTCGCTCCAGCTGACGGACATACTGGACATTCTCATTATCGCCTACCTGGTCTACCGGATGCTGATCATGGTCCATCGGACCAACTCCTCCCGGCTCTTCAAGGGGGTGCTGCTGGTTCTGCTGGGGCTGTGGGTGTCCTCCTACGGACTGAAGGGCCTCAACTATATCCTGGGACGCATTGTGGAGTGGGGCGTGCTGGCCCTGCTGATCCTGTTCCAGCCGGAGATCCGGCGGGCGCTGGAGCAGATGGGCAGCAGCCGCCTCCCCTTTTTGGAGATATTCAACAAGCCGCCGGTGGACCGGCAGGTGATTGAACAGACTATCGCGCAGACGGTCAGCGCCTGCGGGGATATGAGCGGCTCCCGCACCGGGGCCCTCATCGTCTTTGAGCGGCACATCCAGCTCGACGAGATTCTCCGCAACGGAACCAAGCTGGACGCGGAGACCTCCTCGGAGCTGCTGAAAAACATCTTTTTTGTGAAGGCGCCCCTCCACGATGGGGCGGTCATCATCCGGGACGGCCGGATTCTGGGGGCGGGGTGCGTGCTGCCCCTGAGCCGGAATGTGAATTTGAGCCGTGACCTGGGGACTCGCCACCGGGCCGGCATCGGCATGAGCGAGAATTCCGACGCCGTCGTGGTGCTGGTCAGCGAGGAGACGGGCACCATCTCCGTGGCCGTGGGCGGGATGCTCAAGCGGCATCTGACCTGCGACACACTGGGACAGCTGCTGCGCAATGAGCTGCTGCCCCAGGAGGAGGACGGGGAAGAGGGCAAGAAAAAGCGGCGTGGTCTGCTGGGCAAGGGAAAGAAGGGTGAGCAGGATGAGTGAAAAGCTCAATAAAATCCTCTATATCGCGCTGTCCCTGCTGCTGGCTGTGCTGTTCTGGCTGTACGTGGACAAGACAGACGGCAGCCGCATCAGCGACACCTACTACAACATTCCCGTGGAGTTCATCGGGGAGACGGATGTGCTGGCCGGCCGGGGACTGATGCTGGAGAACGGGCAGGATATCTCCATTACCCTGCGCCTGAGCGGTCCGAGGACCGTTCTGTCCAACCTGAAGAAGGAGGATATCCACATCTGGGCGAACCTGACCAGCATCGGCGCCATCGGCACCTTCCAGCTCCCCTATGACATCGCCTATCCGGACACCATCAACCGCAGCGACATCAGTGTGGAGTCCCAGTCCCAGTTCAATGTGACGGTGCAGGTGGTGGAGCTCTCCAACAAAACTATCCCGGTCTCGGCAGAGGTGATGGGCGAGGTGGCGGAGAGCTATATCTATATGTCGGATCTGCTGGTTCTGGAGCCCTCCGCCATCACCATCAGCGGCAGGGAGGAGGACATCGCTCCCGTGGAGTCGGTCCGGGTGGTCCTGGACATGAGCGGGGCTAGCAGCACCTTGGAGCGGGAACTGGAGTTCCAGCTCCTGGACAAGGAGGGGAACGAGGTTTCCAACGAGCACATCCGGGTTTCCGACCACCGGATCAATGTGACGGCTCCGGTATACCTCATCAAAGAGTTGAAGCTGTCGGTGCGGTGGGCCGGTTCTCCGGGGTCCTCGGAGAGCGATATCTCCTATTCCATCGGCCCGGTGGATACCATCACCGTGGCCGGGGAGCCCGCCAGCCTAGAGACCAAGGACGAGATTGTCCTGGGGGAGATCGACCTCAGCGAATATGTGGAGGGCACCGCGCTGGACTTTGACATCAATATCCCCGCCAACTGCGTCAACATCAGCGGCATCACCACCGCCACCGTCTCCTTCCGGTTCAAATCCGGGCTGGATACGCGGCTCTTCACCATCACGGACATCACCACCCGCGGGGTGGATGAGAACCACCGCTGCCGGCTGGTGACCACGTCCCTGGACGTGGTCCTCCGGGGGCCGTCGGAGGATATGGAGCGGCTGACGGAGGAGGATGTCCGGGTGGTGGTGGACCTGACGGACTTCAACAGCGACGGTACCCACCGGGTGGAGCCCCTGATTCTGGTGGACGGTTTTGACAACGTGGGGGCCGTTGGGCCGTACATCGTCACCTGCCGGGTGAGCAGCAAATAAGAGGGGGCGCTCCATGACACAGATTGCGACAGTAACCGGTATTCCCGGGCCGGGGACGGCCCTGGTGGCGGTGGTCCGGCAGAGCGCCTGCGCCCACGACTGCGGGGAGTGCGCCGGCTGCGGCGGAAAACCGGGGAGCTTCACCGTCCGGGCGGAGACGGAGATCTCTGTCTCTATAGGGGACAAGGTGGAGCTCTACAGCGGCGTAGAAATCCTGGGCATCGCGGCGCTGGTGTATCTGGCGCCTGTGGCGCTGTTCCTGCTGGGGTATCTGCTGCCGTCCGCTCTGCCGGAGGGCGGGCGGTATCTCTGCGGCGGGCTGGGCTTTCTTTTGGGGCTGGCCGGGGCTGTCTGGTATGACCGGCGGGTCCGGCGGACCGGGGCGGTGGTCTACCGCGTTGCCCGGAAGCTGTAGGGCGGATGTTCGGCTATGTGCGTCCCTCCCTGGCCCGGCTGGAGGAGGAGGACCGGCGGCGGTTCGCCGCTGTCTACTGCGGCCTCTGCCGCACGTTGGACAGGCTTTACGGCCTCGCCGCCCGGTTTATTCTCAACTACGATTTTACCTTTCTGGCGGTGCTGCTCTCCCAGCCGGAGGCGGGGGAGATACTGTGCCGCCCCTGCATCGCCCACCCCTTTCGCGCCCGGGACTATTTCCCGGGGAATGCCGCTTTGGAAACGGCGGCGGATTGCAGTGTGATTCTGACCTGGTGGCAGCTTCGGGATGGGGCGGCGGACCACCGTGGACCAGCGGCGGTGAAGTATCGGGCGGCGGGCGGGGCTCTTGCGGGGGCCTACCGGCGGGCCCGGGAGCGTCGGGCGGACTTCGACCGGTCCTGCGGGGAGCTGCTGGAGGAGCTGGCCGCGCTGGAGCGGGAGCGGTGCCCCTCCATGGATCGGACGGCGGACACCTTTGCCTGGCTCCTGCGGAGCGCCGGGGGAGAGGTGGAGGACCCTATGCGCCGGCGGGTGACGGAGGAATTGCTCTACCATTTGGGCCGGTGGATCTACCTGGTGGACGCGGCGGATGATCTGGCGGAGGACTTCGCCTCTGGAAACTACAATCCGCTCCTCTGCCGCTTCTCCCTGGAGGAGGGGTGCTTGACGGAGGAGGCCAGGGAGGCCCTGGTCCTCTCCCTGGATCACTCCATCCGGCGGATGGCGGCGGCCTATGAGCTCTGGGACTTCGGCGTGTGGAGCCCCATTATCCAATCCACTGTTTACGAAGGGCTTTTCTGTGTGGGAAAGGCCGTTTTAGAGGGAACATTTCAAGCCGGAGAGCTGTCTTGGCACAGGACCGGCAGAAACAAGGAGCGGCTATGACGGACCCCTACAAAGTGCTGAACGTCCCCTCCACCGCCACGGACGAGGAGATCAAAAAGGCGTACCGGGACTTGGCCCGGAAGTACCACCCGGACAACTACCACGACAATCCCCTGGCGGATCTGGCCCAGGAGAAGATGAAGGAGATCAACGAGGCTTACGACACCATTCAGCGCCAGCGGAGCGGCCGGTCCCACGGGAGCGCCGCCGCCGGTCAGGGATATCAGACGGGGCACGGAGGCTATCAGTCCGCCTACGGCGGGTACGCCGGGGCGGCAGGCACGGTGTTCGCCCAGGTGCGGATGGCCGTCAACCGCAACGATCTGGGGACGGCGGAGCAGCTGCTCGCCCGGATCGACGACCACAACGGGGAG
>JAAWUC010000089.1 GCA_022804995.1 Oscillospiraceae bacterium | reverse complement strand
ACGCCACCGGCAGAACCGGCGGTGTACATTCTTCCAGTTTCCGTACGTTTCCGGCAAATCCCGCCAGGGCGCTCCAGTGCGCAGAATCCAGAATACTCCGTTGATAAATTGCCGGGTATTTCGGGCATTCTCTCCTCTTCTTTGAGGACTATTATATCACATTTTTATTGACGACGCTATCTAGCACCCGACCTGAATATTTTTCGTTGGAAAGAAGTTTGTCAATTGCTTCCCGATTCCATTTGTGTCTACCTGTCAGGGACGGGATATCTTTCTACTCCAGACCAGATGCAATTTTCCAAGGCTGTCGCCAGCCAGATACCTCTCAAATATCCAGCATACAACTTCAGCTTCATCGGAATTTATCGCCAGCTGACCATCTGATCTAACAGTGTATCCATAACCCTTGCGCTTTGCCAGTTTGGAACTGCCGTCCTGGAAGCCTTGCCGCAGGCTTCTTTTGATTGATTCACTTTTTTCAAATGCATTCGTTGATTTGCCTCCACAAATAAAAATGTGCCGCAGTGAAACTACTGCGGCACAAGGCTTTTTCTACATTCGTTATATAAAAGTGACAGACCACCGCCTTGGTGGCCTGTCAACTTATCATGGAGGCGACACCCGGATTTGAACCGGGGAATCAGGGTTTTGCAGACCCATGCCTTACCACTTGGCTATGTCGCCGTATAGAGAACAGGAGCAAGACACATTTGCTCCTGTTCTCACTTGTAAATGGAGCGGGCGACGGGGCTCGAACCCGCTACCTCCACCTTGGCAAGGTGGCGCTCTACCAGATGAGCTACGCCCGCAGATGGTGCCTCCGGTCGGAATTGAACCAACGACACGCGGATTTTCAGTCCGCTGCTCTACCAACTGAGCTACAGAGGCATATCGGGTACCGTATGTACCCGGTTGGAAAAATGGCGACCCAGAACGGGCTCGAACCGTCGACCTCCAGCGTGACAGGCTGGCGTTCTAACCAACTGAACTACTGGGCCATTTCCGCGTTAAAGGGGGTGGTGGGAACAACTGGACTCGAACCAGTGACCCCCTGCTTGTAAGGCAGGTGCTCTAACCAGCTGAGCTATGCTCCCGAGAACCGTTCCGCCGAACGCAAGGGTTATTATACTAGAGCTTTCCCCAGAAGTCAAGAAGAATTTTCAAATTCTTTGGAATTTTTTCGCGGGGGCCTGTCCGCCCCCGCGAAAGCCTTGGAAACTCAGACTTTTTTCTCAAAGTACCGGAACATCCCGTCCTCTCCGCAGGAGCGCATACAGCTCTCCAGCATCCTGGCCGAGGCCAGATTCTCATGATAGCACTTGGCCGTCAGCCGCCGCAGGCCCAGGCTGTAGAGGCTCCACTCCGCCGCCGTCCGGAAGGCCTCCCGGCCATAGCCGCTCCCGGCGTACTCCGGAAGAATCCGGCACCCCAGCTCCGCCTGGCCCCTGTAGTCGAAGCGGTAGAGCACCGCCTCCCCGATGAGCTGCCCGTCCAGCCGCACGGCGAAGTTCACTGCCAGCTTGTTGGCGAAATCCCGGCGGGCTGTCTCCAGGAAGTAGTCCTCTGTCAGCTCTCCCTTCAGATCCTCCCGGTAGTCATACCCCCACCAGCGGTTCCGCCCGTCGTCCAGGCACAGCCGGTTGTAGGCCGCCCTGTCCTCCTCCCGGAGCCCGTCCAGGGTCAGCCGCCCGCTCCTCAGCGCCGGGATCTCCTTCAGGCTGTCCAGCTCATTGCGGACCACCATCTGGAGCTTGGCCCCCATGGCGGCAGGCAGGTACTGGAGCTTGCTGGTGCGCAGGCCCCGGTCCCCGGCGTCGTCCTCCCGGTTGATCCAGGTCAGCCCCTCCCCATAGCAGGCGGCGAAAGCCTGAACGATAGCGGGGTAGACCCCCTCGTACTGGGACAGCGCCTTCTCAATGTGGCAGACCAGGGTGTCCCCGCAGACCTCCGCCAGGGAGATGGCGATGAACCGCCCGTCCAGCTCCATAGCGCCGGCCTTGATCCACTTCTGCTTTCCAATCTGCCGGGTCATTTTCCGAGCGGAGCAGGCCTCCCGCCTAGCCTCCGCATTCTCCTTGTGGAAGTCCAGGTGGAACTCCTCCCAGAAGGCCTCCAGGGCCTCGCCGTCCGCCTCCGTCAGGGGGCGGAAGACGGCGGAGGGGTAGAGCTTGCGGAATTTGTTGATGTGGTTGCGCTGGCCGGAGTACCGCCGTCCGGCGAAGGAGGCCAGATCCTCCGCCCTGTACAGGTAGTCCTGCCAGACCCGGCCATTCTCCAGGCTCACAAAGGGATACCGGTCCAGCAGCACGTCCCGCTCCTCCTCCGGCACCACGCCGAAGATCGGGGCAGTTCCCCGCTCCATACACCAGGCATCGATCGCGTCCAGGGCGGCGTCCACGTCCCCCTCCCCCGGCAGGGGCACAGGGTAGTCGAAGATGTGCCCCAGATGTCGGCTTCTGTTGAGGACAATGAGGCAGCCGCAGGCCTCGGCGTACTGGGGGTGGAAGTGCTCCCGCCACATGAGCTTGACGCCCACGGAGTATTCGCACAGGCGGTAGGTGCACTGCTCGTAGTATTTGCGCAGCCGGGCCGCGCTTCTGGTCTGGATGGGTTTGAATTCCAACATAAAAAAGATACGCTCACTTCTCTTTTGTATTATCCACAATGTGGACGTTGAGATGATTGTAGGTCATGGACACCCCGTCCTCCCGGAAGGCGTCCCGAATGGCCTCCAGGGAACTGTTGCAGGCGTCCCAGTAGGCATCCACCGGAGCCCAGAACCGGACGTGGTACTCGATAGCGCTCTCCCCATAGGCGGTGACCACCACCTGGGGCGGCGGGTCCTCCAGCACATGGGGGGTCCGGGAGACCGCCTTCAGGCACGCGGCGCGGACCGCCTGGGTGCTGTCCTCATAGGAGGCGGACACGGCGTGGTCCACCCGCCGCACGCCCCGGGCGGTGTAATTGACAATCTTCCCGGCGGTGAGGCGGCTGTTGGGCAGCATCACCCGCTGTCCGCCGTAGGTATCCAGCACCGTGTGGGTCAGGCCGATGGAATAGACCGTGCCCTCCCCGTCGGCGGACTCGATGTAGTCCCCCAGGGTGAAGGGCTTGGAGAACAGCAGCACCAGCCCCCCGGCCACGTTGGACAGCACGTCCTGCACGGCCAGGGACACCGCCAGTGCGAACACGCTCAGCAGCGCCACCAGGGAGGAGGCCGGAATCCCCAGGCTCTCCGCCACAATAAGGGCCGTCACCGTGTAGAGCAGGAAGCGGAGGCCTCGGAGCACGTAGTCCCGGATGCGCCCGTCCAGCCTGGTCCGGCCCAGGGCCCGTCCGGCCAGCTTTACCGCCAGACGCGCGGCGGCAAGGCAGAGGAGCAGCGTCACCAGAGCGGAGAGCAGGTTTTCCACCGTCAGCTTGCCCCAGCCGGTATATAAAATTTTCTCCAGCACCGCCGTATCCATAAAAAGGCCCCCTCTCCCGCCGGAACCCAGATATAGTAAGTATACCATAGATTTATTTTTTTGAGAAGGGATATTTTGCGCACAGTGGAAAATGGGGAAATATCAACAAAGAGTGGTCACATTTTTGGATATTCCTACAAACTTCCAGCAACCTGCACAAAAAGGGGTTTTCTTTTCCGGGGATTTCGTGTAGAATAGACGCATAACCCAGGGGAGAACATAGGGACCAATCCATTTCATGTGATATTTCGAGAGGAGGGACTACCATGGATAAATTTTTCAAGATTACAGAGAGAGGCAGCACCGTCCGCACGGAGATTGTCGGGGGCCTGACCATCTTCTTCGCCATGGCCTATATCATCTTCGTCAACCCCAATATGCTCTCGGCGACGGGCATGAACTTCCACGCCGTCATGCTGGCCACCTGCATCTCCGCGGCCATCGGCTGCTTCCTGACGGCGCTGCTGGCCAACGCCCCCTTTGCCCAGGCCCCGGGCATGGGGCTCAACGCGTTTTTCACCTACACCATCTGCTTTAGCATGGGCTACACCTGGCAGCAGGGTCTGGCTATCGTGCTGCTCAGCGGCATCCTGTTTCTGATTATCGCCGTCTCTCCCCTGCGCAGACACCTCATCAGCGCCATCCCCAAGTTCCTCAAGAACGCCATCTCCGCCGGCATCGGCCTGTTCATCGCCTTTATCGGCCTGCTGAACGTGGGTCTCATCGGCTTCGGCAGCGGCGTGCCCGCCCTCCAGTTCAAGGTCCTGGACGCGGCAAGCGGCGATATGGTCCTCAACAGCGCGGGCCTGCTGTGCCTCATCGGCCTGCTCATCACCGCCATTCTGCTGGCCTATAAGGTCAAGGGGGCTATCTTCATCGGCATCCTGGCCTCCACCCTCATCGGCATCCCCATGGGCCTGACGGTGTACCACCCCGATCCCTTCAGCTTCTCGGTGCTGGGGGAGACGTTGGGGAAGATGTCCTTCACCGGCCTGACGGCGGTGGACGGCGGCGTCGTGGCCCTGCTGACGGCCATCATCAGCTTCGCCCTGGTGGACTGCTTTGACACCGTGGGCACCCTTATCGGCACCGCCGCCAACGCGGGGATGCTGGATAAGCACGGCAACCTCCCCGGCGGCGACCGGGCCCTCATCGCCGACGCCGTGGCCACCTGCTGCGGCGCTGTGCTGGGCACCTCCACCGTTACCACCTTCGTGGAGTCCTCCACCGGCATCGCCGAGGGCGCCCGGACGGGCCTGAGCTCCATCGTGGTGGGCGTTCTCTTCCTGGTGAGCTGCTTCGCCGCCCCGGTGGCTATGTCCATCCCCTCCGCGGCTACGGCTCCGGCCCTTATTATCGTGGGTGTGTATATGATCAAGGGGGCCACGGAGGTCAACTGGATGGATTTCGAGGAGGCGTGCCCCGCCTTCCTGACCATCGCCCTGATGCCCTTCGCCTACTCCATCTCCGACGGCATCGGCTTCGGCTTCATCTCCTACGCGGTCATCAAGGTCTGCCGGGGGAAGGCCAAGGACGTCCAGCCCCTGGTGTATATCATCGCGGCGCTGTTCATCGTCAAGTATATCCTGGCGAACCTGTAAGAGGAAAACCCCTTAGAACGTATAGAAAACTGGCCCCCGCCGAAAAGTGGTTGCTTTTCGGCGGGGGCTGTTTTATAATGGATTGGCTGGCAAGCGGCGCTTTTACAGGGGGCTGGTAAAATGATAAAATATGTGAAAATCATTGATAACATAGGCGAATATCAATGCGGAAAGCTCCCCTTAACCGCGCAAAAACTTGACGCGCCCGCAACAACGGAAGAAATGATGAGAAAATCAGCACCGATCGCTGTAATATTATGTGCGATCATGTCTTTGACAATATGTATGAAAGCACTTGCAAGCAAGTCGATGGTGGTTTTTTTGCCGGCGGTATTAGGCGGGTCTCTTTTTGGGGTTTCTGTTTTTGATCATACATGAATGGCTGCACGCTATCGCTTATCCAGGAAAAGCGGCAGTAACGATTGGAAAGCTGAAGGGCAGGCTGGTCTTTGTGGCCTTGGCATCTTTTCCGCTAAAAAGAAGCCGCTTTATTGTTATGTGCCTTCTGCCGTTTCTGCTTGGGGTAATACCATTGATACTATTTGTATTATCATCGCCCCGGAATACAATATTTAATGGATTGCTGTTTGGAATGACGTGTATGGGCATGATATCTCCCTACCCAGATGTATATAATGTTATTTTAGTGCTGCAGCAATCGAAAAATACCGATAAAATTATGTTTTATGGAGATGACATATATCGGATTTCTTTATGAGCATTCAGGCGGATCATATCCGCCCCCGCGAATTCCGATAAGACGCACAGCAAGGAGGCGCCTATGCCGGACTACGAATTGATCCGCTCGGACCGCCGGACCCTGGCTCTGGAGGTCACGGAGGACTGCCGGGTGGTGGTCCGGGCCCCGAGCCGGCTGAGCCGGGCCAGAATCGACGATTTTGTCGCGGAGCATGAGACCTGGATAGCCGCCCACCTGGAACGCCAGCGGCGGCGGCAGGAGGCCCGTCCGGAGCCGGATGAGGAGGCAAAGGTCGCGTACATCCGCCGGGCCAGGGAGGAGCTGCCCCCCAAGGCGGCCCGCTACGCCGCCCGGATGGGGGTCCGCCCCGCCGGCATCACCATCACCGGAGCCCGGAAGCGGTTCGGGAGCTGCAGCGGGAAAAACCGGCTCTGCTTTTCCTGGCGGCTGATGCAGTACCCGGAGGAGGCTATCGACTACGTGGTGGTCCACGAGCTGGCCCACATCCGGCACAAAAACCACGGCCCGGACTTCTACGCCTTTGTGGAGGAGATCCTCCCGGACTGGCGGGAGCGCCGGGCACTGCTGAAGGAGTAGGAGGAACGTTTCATGACCGGCATGTTTGATCTGCACTGCGACACCATTCTCCGCCTTGTGGAGGGCGGACGCCTTCGGGGGATGGAGGGGGGCCACCTGGATATCCCCCGGCTGCGGCGGGGCGGGAGCCTTGCCCAGTGCTTCGCCATCTTTGTGCCCGAGAGGGCCTACGCCCCCGAGGCGGGGCCCGACGGAGCGGACCGGTATGTAAAGCGGGCCTACGGGGCCTTCCTGCGGGAGCTGGAGGCCAATCAGGAGGACATCCGGCAGGCGAGAAGTCTGGCGGAGATCGAGGAAAACCGCCGGGCGGGGCGGCTGAGCGCCGTGCTGACCATCGAGGACGCGGTGAGCCTGGACGGGAAGCTGGAGCGGCTGGACCAGTACGCCGGAATGGGCGTGAAGATGGTTTCGCTTCTCTGGAACAACGAGAACTCCCTAGGCTACCCCACCAGCCCCGACGCCGCCCGGCACGCCCTGGGCCTCAAGCCCTTCGGCCTGGAGGCGGTGGAGCGGATGGAGGAGCTGGGCATCGCCGTGGATGTGTCCCACCTGTCAGAGGGGGGCTTCTGGGACGTGGTCCGGGTGGGGAAAAAGCCCTTTGCGGCCTCCCACTCCTGCGCCCGCGCCCTCCAGGACCACCCCCGGAATCTGACGGACCGGCAGCTGCGGGCCATTGCGGACCGGGGCGGCGTGGTGGGCGTCAACTTCTGCGCCGAATTTCTCCACAGCAAGAGCGGAGACGGGAAGGACTTGACCACGGCGGAGGACATCGCCCGCCACCTGCTCCACATGAAGAATGTGGCTGGGGTGGATATCCTGGCTCTGGGTTCCGACTTCGACGGAATCGACAACCGCCTGGCGTTCGGGGACTTCGGGGGAATGGAGGCGCTGGCGCGGGCTCTGGGGCAGTGGTTCTCCGAGGAGGAGCTGGAGGCCATCTGCTGGAAAAACGCCTGGAGGCTCTTCGGCGAAATCTGGGGGTAAGGGCCCTCAAAAAGGCTTGCTTTTTCCCCGCTAATCTGGTATATTTTCTTCACCAACAAACAGGAGGAGCGGGTGCTATGGACGAAGCCGGGAGACGGCGGAATTGGACCAGGCTGGGAACCGCCGCCGCGGGGATCCTGCTGTACGCCGTTGGCGTCAATATGTTTACCGTGCCCTTAGGGCTCTACGCCGGAGGGGTGCCGGGGCTCAGCCAGCTGCTGCGCTCGGCCCTGCTGGCGGTTTTGGGGTGGAAGAGCGCCCCCATCGACTTCGCCGGCGTGTTCTATTACCTGCTCAACGTCCCCCTTCTCTTCATCGCCTACCGGTATCTGGGGAAGCGGTTTTTCCGCAACACCCTCATCTGTGCCACGGCCTACTCCCTATTTCTCAGCCTGGTGCCGGTGCCGGCGGAGCCCCTGGTGGACGATATGCTCACCGGGTGTCTTTTGGGAGGCGTTATCTCCGGGGTGGGCAACGGCATGGTGCTGACGGCGGGCTGCTGCGGCGGCGGGCTGGACGTGCTGGGGGTGTGGATCTCCCAGAAGAACCGGAGCTTCACTATCGGCCGGTTCTCCATCTGCTTCAACGCGGCTCTCTTCCTCCTGTGCGGCATTCTCTTTAATGTGGAGACCATGATCTACTCCGTGCTCAACAGCATTTTTCTCTCCGTGGCCAACGACCGGGCCCACCAGCAGAGCGTCAACGTTCAGGCCCTCATCTTCACCAAGCAGGACAGCCCGGAGCTGGACCACTTTATCATGGACAACCTCCACCGGGGCATCACCCGCTGGGAGGGGAAGGGGGTTTACACCGGGGAGAACACCCATATTCTCTGCGTCTGCCTGAACAAGTACGAGATCGAGGACCTGGAGGCCGCCCTGCACCGGGCCGACCCCAAGGCATTTTTCATCATTCAGGAGGGGGTGCACATCAGCTCCAACTTCGAGCGGCGGCTCTCCTGATCCCGGCATCAGCCGGGCCCGGCTGACCGTGAGATCCCGCGCATAGATTTTCTTCGGGCGTGACAAACTACAGACAAATCCTGCTGGAGCGGCTGGGTTTTCCCGGCCGCTCCTCTTTTCGGACAGGGGAGGTATGCATCCATGCGCAAGAGCCTCTTTCTGCTGCCGCCGCTTCTGGTGCTCACCGCCTGCGGCGGTGGCGGCGGCGTGGTGAATACGGAGGGCTCCACCTCCATGGCGGATCTGATGGCGGTGCTCCAGGAGAGCTTTCGGGAGCGGGAGCCGGATATCACCGTCAACTACTCCGGCACCGGCTCCGGCGCGGGCATCGAAATGGTGCTGGCCGGGGCCTGCGACGTGGGGCTCTCCAGCCGGGCCCTGCGGGACGCTGAGGCCGCGCAGGGGGCCGTGGCCCAGGTGGCCGCCCTGGACGGGGTGGCGGTGGTGGTGAATCCCGCCAACCCGGTGTCGGATTTGACAGCGGAGGAGATCCGCTCCATTTTCACCGGGGAGACGGCGGACTGGGCGGAGCTCGGCGGCACGCCGGGGCCCATCGCCGTCTATGGCCGGGAGGCCGGCAGCGGCACCCGGGGGGCCTTTGAGGAGAGCGCCGGGGCTGTTGGACGGTGCCGGTACACCAACGAGTACGGCTCCAGCGGCGATGTGGTGGGGAGCGTGGCGGCAAACCCGGGGGCCATCGGGTACACCTCCCTGTCCACGGCGGGAAGCGGGGTCAAGGCGCTGCGGGTTGGCGGCGTGCCCTGTACGCCGGAGACCATCCGGGACGGCAGCTACCCCATCCAGCGGCCCTTTCTGCTGGTGACGAAGCAGGGCGCGGCGCTGAGCCCGGAGACGGAGGCGTTTCTCGCCTACGCCCGGAGCGGGGAGGCAGCGGCATATATCGAATTGGCAGGGGTGGTGGCGCCGTGACCGGTATGAAGAAGAGCGAGCGGCTCATGGGCGCGGTTTTCCTGCTGTGCGGGCTGGCGGCGGTGGGGTTCGTGCTGGCATTGACGCTGTACCTGGTCGTCTCCGGCCTGCCGGCCATTCGGGAGATCGGGCTGACGGAGTTTCTCCTTGGCCGGACCTGGGACTCCACCGGAGAGCCGGAGCCCCGCTTCGGCATCCTGCCGATGATCCTCACCTCCGTCTACGGTACCGCCGGGGCCCTGCTCATCGGCGGGCCGGTGGGGTTCTTCACGGCGCTCTTTCTCGCCAAGGCTGCGCCGCCAAGGCTGGCCGCTGTGGTCCGTCCGGCGGTGAGCCTGCTGGCGGGCATCCCCTCGGTGGTCTACGGTCTGGTGGGTATGACGGTCCTGGTGCCGGCCCTGCGGTCCTGGCTGGACCTGCCCGCCGGGGACAGCCTGCTGGCGGCGATTCTGGTGCTGGCGGTGATGATTCTGCCGCCGGTGATTGCCCTGGCGGAGGCGGCCCTGGCGGCGGTGCCCAGGGAGTACGAGGAGGCCAGTCTGGCCCTGGGGGCCACGGAGGCGGAGACCTGGCTGCGGGTCACGGTCCCCGCGGCCCGCAGCGGCGTGGCGGCGGCGCTGGTGCTGGGGGTGGGCCGGGCCATCGGGGAGGCCATGGCCATCCTCATGGTAGCCGGGAATGTGGCGAATATGCCCTCCCTGCTCTCCTCCGTCCGGTTTCTCACCACCGGCGTGGCCATTGAGATGAACTACGCCGCCCCCGGCTCCCTCCAGCGGCAGGCGCTGTTTTCCATCGGGCTGGTGCTGTTCCTCTTTATCATGCTTATCAACGCCCTGTTGACCCTGGTCCTCAAAGGCGGAAGGGAGGCCCGCTCATGAGCTGGAATACGCCGGTTTCCTCCCGCCGCCGGGCTTACGGCATCGGGGTGCGGCTCCTGCTGTGGCTGGGGGCGGGCATCTGCTGCGGGCTGCTGGTCTTCCTGGTGGGATATATCCTGTTCAAGGGGATTCCGGGACTCTCCTGGGCCTTCCTCACCGGGCGGGACAGCGTGCTCCGGGGGACAAACGGCATTCTCCCCGCCCTGCTGAACACGCTGTATGTCATTTTGCTCTCCCTGGCCATCGTCCTGCCCCTGGGGGTGGGGGCGGCGGTATACCTCACGGAGTACGCCAAAAACCGCCGCCTGGCCGGGCTCATCGAGTTCGCCGCCGAGACGCTGGCCGGCATCCCCTCCATCCTCTACGCCTTGGCGGGGGTGATTGTCTTCTGTACGGCCCTGGGCCTGCAAAAGACGCTGCTGGCCGGTTCGCTGACCCTGGCGGTCATGACCTTTCCCACCGTCCTGCGCTCCACCCAGGAAAGCCTGAAAACCGTCCCCCGGGCCTACCGGGAGGGCGCGCTGGCCCTGGGGGCAGGGCCCTGGCGGGCCATCCGCACGGTGGTGCTCCCCGCGTCCCTGGACGGCATCGTCACCGGCTGCGTGCTGGCGGCGGGACGGGTGGTGGGGGAGACGGCAGTGCTCATGTACACCGCCGGGCTCTCCACCGCCATGCAGAATTTCACGTCCCTGCGGGGCCTCGCCCGGTCCTCCGGGGCCACCCTCACCGTGGCGATGTATGTCTACGCCAAGGAGCGGGCGGACTTTGAGGCCACGTTTGCCGCGGCGGCTGTTCTGCTGCTGCTCACCGCCCTCATCAACCTGGCCGCGCTGTGGACCGGCCGGCGGCTCAGGCGGTAGTATCTCTTCGAAAGGACCATCTCCTATGGAAGAAACCATTCTCGAAGCCAAGGACCTGGACTTCTTCTACGGCGATTCCCAGGCCCTCCGGCACATCAGCCTGGCCCTGCCGGCCCGGCGGGCGACGGCCCTCATCGGCCCCTCGGGCTGCGGCAAGTCCACCTTCCTCCGGGCCATCAACCGTATGGGGGATCTGGTGCCCACCGCCCGGGTGGCCGGCTCCCTCACCTTTCACGGCCAGAACATCTACGCCCCCGGGGTGAATGTCACCGCCCTGCGCCGCCACATCGGCATGGTGTTCCAGAAGCCCAACCCCTTCCCCATGTCTATCTACGACAACGTGGCCTACGGCCCCCGGACCCACGGCCTCCGGGAGTGGCGGCGGCTGGATGAGCTGGTGGAGAACTCCCTCCGGGCCGCCGCCATCTGGGACGAGGTGAAGGACCGGCTGAAAAAGAGCGCCCTGGGCCTCTCCGGCGGACAGCAGCAGCGTCT
>JAAWUC010000088.1 GCA_022804995.1 Oscillospiraceae bacterium | reverse complement strand
GCGTGGGGGCCGGCCCCCTCGCCCCGCGTGGGTACCCACGCGGAGAACATCACACACCATTGGCTGTAAAGGGGAAACACGGAGCGCCGCGCTTTCCTCTTTGCTATTTTTGAGAGAGATGGGAGGAATTGCTGTGACAGACCACGCGTCTCAGGTGCAGCGGCTGGCGGAGCGGTTTGAGAAGGACCGCCTCGCTTGGTTCCAGCACCTGCACGAGAACCCGGAAATTGCCCTGGAGGAGGTGCAGACCACCGCCTTCATCCGGGAGAAGCTGGAGGGCATGGGCATTGAGATCCTGGAACTGGGGCTGGAAACCGGGGTGGTGGGCCTGCTCCGGGGGGCCGGGGAGGGCCCCTGCATCGGGCTGCGGGCGGATATCGACGCCCTGCGGGTGGAGGAGCAGTCCAACTGTCCCTTCCAGTCTAAGATCGAGGGCAAGATGCACGCCTGCGGCCACGACACCCACACCACCGCCCTCCTGGGCGCGGCCCAGATCCTATCCCAGATGCGGGACCAGATCAACGGCAGCGTCAAATTCCTCTTCCAGCCGGCGGAGGAGATCAACGTAGGGGCCAAAAAATTCATCGCCGCCGGGGCCCTGGAGAACCCCAGGGTGGACGCCCTCTTCGGTGCCCACAACCAGCCCCTGCTCCCCACCGGCTCCGTGGCGGTCATCGACGGCCCCATTATGGCCGGCGTCACCCGCATTGACATCCGCATCAAGGGCCGGGGCGGCCACGGCGGCATCCCCCAGGGGAATATCGACCCCGTTGTCTGCGCCGCCGCCGTCATCCAGGGGGCCCAGACCATTGTCAGCCGGAATGTGAGCCCTGTGGACTCAGCTGTGGTGTCCATCTGCCACCTCCTGGCCGGCAGTACCGACGCCAACAACGTCATCCCCGATGAGGTGACAATGGCGGGAACCGTCCGCTTCTACCGTCCGGAGACGGAGGCCCTCATCGAAACGCGCCTGCGGGAGCTGGTGGAGACCATCGCCAAAGCCTATGGCTGTACCGGGGAGCTGACCTTCTTCCACATGATCGACACCACCCTCAACAGCCACGCTCTGGCGCCCATCGCCGCCTCCGCCGTGGAGGCCGCGGGGGCCAAGAGCATCGGCGTCGAGCCCTCCACCGGCGGCGAGGACTTCTCCGACTATCTGCCCCACGTGCCCGGGTTCTTCTACTGGTTCGGGTCCCGGAACGAGGAGAAGGGCTGCCGCTGGGCCTGGCACAACCCCCACTTCCGGGCCGACGAGGATTCCATCTCCGTAGCCGCCCGGCTTTACGCCAACACGGTCTTTGAGGCCATAGAGGCGCTGAAGAAGTGATCCCGGCGGGAGGTCCCGCCTCTGATGCCTCCCGCAAGGGGGAGAGAAAAAGGAGAGAGTACATATGTCAAAAGTCCAAAAGCTGCTCAAGAACTGGCCTCTGCATCTGGCAATGCTGGTCATCGTGGTGGTGTTTGAGGGGATCAACACCATCACCATCCCCACCCCCATCGGCGGCATCTCCCTGCTGCCCATGCTCTTCGCCATGGTGGCGGGCCTGGTGTTGTTCCTCCTCAAGCCCCTCACCTTTATCAAGGAGGAGCAGTCCCACCTGGGCGGCGACTTCGTCATGATCGGCATCGGCTTCCTGCTGGCCAAGGTGGCGGTGAATACCGGCATCCAGCTGGAGAACGTGCTCAAGGCCGGCCCCGCCCTGATCCTCCAGGAGCTGGGCAACCTGGGCACCATTCTGCTGGCCCTGCCCCTGGCCCTGCTGCTGGGCTTCGGCCGCGAGGCGGTGGGCATGACCCACTCCATCTCCCGTGAGCCCAATGTGGCCTACATCGCCACCAAGTACGGCTCCGAGTCCGCCGAGTTCCGGGGCGTCATGGTTACCTACATTGTCGGCACTCTTCTGGGAACCATCTTCATGGGCCTGATGGCCAGCGTCCTGGGCGGGCTGGGCATCCTGCACCCCTACTCCCTGGCTATGGCCTGCGGCGTGGGCTCCGGCAGCATGATGGCGGCATCCTCCGCCTCCCTGGCGGCGGCCTTCCCGGAGATGGCGGAGCAGATTTCCGCCTACGCCGGCACCAGCAACGTCCTCTCCAACGCCGACGGCGTTGTCATGACGGTCATCCTGGGCGTGCCCATGTGCAACTGGATGTACAACAAGCTCTATCCCGCCATTGGCCGGGGCAAAAAAGAGAAGAAGGCGTAAGGAAAGGAGCGGGAGAATATGAAGAAAATTACGGGTGAAAAAGTAACCGAATATGTGCTGATTCTCACCATCAGCGCGGTGCTTATCCTGATCGGCAACATGATCAACACCATCACGGACAAGAATCCAGATACCTTTGTCTCCGTTCTGTCCGGCCTTCCTGGTATTCTGATCCTCTTTGCCATCGCCTTCGCCGGGACGATCCTCGGCTCCGTATTTCCCAAGATCCCCACGGCTATCTGGATCACCATTATCGGCGTCCTGGTGGCAATGCCCTACAACACCATCACCGCCCCCTTCGTGGTGGCGGAGGTCAACAAGATCGGCATCCTGCCCACCTGCACCCCCATTCTGGCCTACGCCGGCGTGTCCATCGGCAAGGACTGGACCGAGTTCAAGAAGATCGGCTGGCGCGGCATCCTGGTGGCGCTGTTCGTCATGATCGGCACCTACGTGGGCTCCGCCCTCATCGCCCAGGCGATTCTGGCCGCTCAGGGCATTATCTAATCATCCAGCACAGAAGAAGCCGCCCGGCTTGCGCCGGGCGGCTTCTTCGCGCTATCGGAGAGGAATCACCACGCCGCAGATGGAGATGGCGGTGAGGCTGTCCACATCCACCAGCCGGCTGGGAATCCCGTTCAGCGTCCTGCCGTAGGTCCGGCGGAGGACCAGATAGCCGTCCTCGCTGGGATCCGTCCCGCCGCTGCACCCGCTGCCGGACAGGTCGGAGTCCTCGCAGACTACGGAAAATTCGCTGCCGTCCTCGCTGTAGAGGATGATCTCCTGGTACTCCATGCACCCGTAGTACCCGTCGGGGGCGTTTCTGGGCACCCAGCTGTGGTGGCCCTTGAGAGCGTCTCCCTCAATGAGCACCCGGACGCTGAGGGGCGAGATCTCCACCTCGGTGATGGCGGCCTCCACATCCAGGGTAGTCACCGGGAGATTGGGCTCCAGGCGGATGGTGCTGTCCGGGTAGGAGACCGTCAGGGTGCCGAAGTCCCAGGTCTCATCACAGTCGGAGATCAGCTCGAACTCCCAGCCCGTCTCCTCGTCAATCCAGGCGCCATTCTTATGGCTCAGCCCCGGGAAGACCAGCCGCACCCGCTGGCCGTTGAAGCTCCCGGTGCTCCCGTCAAAAAACGCGAATGCCCGGGCGTGGACCAGAAAGCTCAGACGGTTGTCGGCGGCGTTATCATCCGGAATCTGGCGCAGGCCCTTCTGACCGCCATCCGCTTTCAAATCCGGGAAATCCAGGGTAATATCGTTCTGATCTTCACCAAAAAAGTAGTTCTCCTCATCCAGCACAGTCCCCTCCGGGGCCTCCAGCTCCAGGCCCAGGTACCAATCCAGGTCGTCCCCCACACAGTCGGTGATGGTGAGGGTCCAGCCGTTTTTCTCAATAGACCGTCCGATAAAGGCGCTGCTCTGCTCGTAGCCTCCGCCCTCCCCGAACACGCTGTCCCGCAGCGTGGGGCTCGCGGCCACCACCGCCACCGCCGCCGAGGTCAGCAGGCACACCGCCGCCGCGATGACCGCCGCCTGCCGCAGTCCTCCCGCCAAGCGGAGGCCCCGGCGGGGCTGTTCCCTGCGCTGACGGCGGCCCAGCCGCGCCGCCAGGGCTTTTTTGCTCTCCCCTGTCAGCTTCATCCGCTCCAGCTCCTCCCTGTAGCTCCCCAATTCGTCACGCATATTCCGTACCTCCCAGCATTGTTCTCAGCTTCTCCTTCCCCCGCTTCAGATGGGTGCTCACCAGCGCCGGGGACCGGCCCAGAATTTTCGCAATCTCCCGGACCTCATATCCCTCGTAGTACCGCAAAAAGATCGCCTCCCGATACTTCGTGGGCAGGGCCATCACCTGGGCCAGCAGTCCCCCGTCCTCCGGCTCCGGGTTCTCCACCGCCAGCGCCAGCCCCTCGTCCAGCGGGACCCGGCGGCGGAACCAGGCGCTTTTGCGCCAGTTCTTGCAGGCGTTGATCCCCAGACGCACCACCCAGGCCCGCTCCTGTCCCCGGTCCGGAAACTCCCTGGGGTCCTCCAAGAGCTTGATGAGCACGGTCTGGCAGATGTCCTTGGCGTCGTCGGCGTCCCCCAGCCAGGTGTATCCAATCCGCACCAGCAGGTCCGCGTACCGGTCCACCAGCGCCTCCGCCCGCTCCTCGTCCATCACCCCACCTCCTTTCACCCATATAACAATACAGCGGGGCCCAATCTGTCACTCCGCCGGAAAGTTTGTCCCTTTTTCCGCACCCATCCCTCCCCCGCCGCATACTATGAAACATCACCGACGAAAGGAGGAAACCGGAACCCGCGCGTTCCGGTTTATCATACATGAATACTTCCTACAGCCAGCAAATGAACGGGGGCACAGGCCGTACCGCAGCCGAGCCCGCCCACTACGATCCGGGCCAGATCCCCGTCATTCCCCTGCCCAACCCCGGCGAGGGCGGTCCGGTCTACCCCGGCGACGACACCGTCACCGACCCGGGTCAGATTCCCGTCATCCCCCTGCCCAACCCCGGTGAGGGCGGCCCTGTCTATCCCGGTCCCGACGGTGGAATGGACGTCCCCGTGGAGCCCGTTATCCCCCTGCCCAACCCCGGCGAGGGCGGCCCGGTCTACCCCGGCCCCAGCGGCGGCCATCAGCACTGGGGCTGCTCCAATAACAGCTGCGGCGTCACCATCCTCCCCACCATCATCGGCGGCATGACGGGCTGGGGCCAGGCGGCGCGGGTCCGGTTCCTGAACGCGGCCTACGGCTACCGGCCCTTCCGCGTCTTCATCAGCAACAGCCGGTTCGTCAACCTTCTCAACTACGCCTCCGCCTCCGCCTATGGCCGGGTAACGCCGGGATACCAGACTGTCACCATCTCCGGCACCGACGGCTATATCTACATCCAGAAGACCATGCCCTTCCAGGCAAATACCCTGAGCACCATCGCCATTATCAATACCGCCAGCGGCCTGGATCTGCTCCAGATCTCCGACAGCTGCTGCCCGCCCACCAACGGCTACTCCAGCTTCCGCATCGGCAACCTGGCCTATAACAGCGGTCCTCTGGACGTGCTCATGAGCGACGGCCGGGTGGTGTACAGCGATCTCCGCCAGCGGGAGATCGGCGTCTTCAAGCGTATCATGCCCGGCGTCTACCAGTTCTTCTATGCCGAAACCGATCTGATGCCCATGCCGGCGTCCCTGGATATCGAGACCCTGGACTCCGCGTGGCTGGGCGTCTACCCGCCCCACGAAACCTTCGGCTCCCTGTACCTGGATGTGGCCAGCAACGCCATCTACTCCGTCTACCTCCTCCAGAGCGGATCCAACCGCAACGAAATCCAGAACCTGATCCTCATGGACCGCTAATCCAAAAGGGCCGCTCCGAAAAAATCCGGAGCGGCCCTTCCCCGCCGTGCGCCTGCCAAGCACAAGCAAAACGGAGTTTTGCGCAAAGTTTTTTCTTTTGATACTTTTCTTTTGTTCACAAAAGAAAAGTGTGGATGCCTATTTCTGCACCACCGGAGCGACCTTGCCGTTGGCGTGGATATCCACAATCAGCTTCCGGGGGCACTTGGCCACGCAGGTGCCGCAGGAGGTACACTTGTCATAGTCAATGACCGCCACATTCTTCTTCACCGTAATGGCCCCAGCCGGACAGTTCTTCTCGCACAGCTTGCACCCAATACAGCTGATAGCGCAGTGGCTCTTCGCCGCCGCGCCCGCCTCTTTGTTGGCGCAGGGCAGCACAATATCCACGGCATAGGGCATACTGACAATCACCTTCTTGGGACAAACAGCGGCGCACTGCATACAGCAGGTACACTTCTCCCGGTCCACCTCAGCCACGCCCCGCTCATTGATATGGATCGCGTCAAACTTGCAGGCCGTCACACAGGTGCCCCGGCCCAAGCACCCAAACGCGCAGTCCAGTGTCCCGTTGCCCGCCACCTTCATAGCGGCCACGCAGTCCTCAATGCCCACGTACTTATCAAACTTGTGCCCCGCCCGGCTTCCGCCGGAGCAGCGGACAAAGGCCACCCGGCGCTCCACCGCCTGGACCTCCACACCCATAATGGCCGCAATCCGGGAGGTCTGCTCCCCGGAACAGCTGGGACAGGCGTTTACCGGCGCGTCACCGGCGGCAATCGCCGCCGCGCACCCGGCGCAGCCCGGATACCCGCAGCCGCCGCAGTTGGCCCCGGGGAGGCAGTCCAGAAGCATCCCCACCCGGGGATCCGCCTTCACCTCAAAAACCTTGGAGGCCACCGCCAAAATCAGGCTGAACACCGCCCCCAGCACCCCCAGGGTGAGTACCGCATAGAAAATATTCATCTCTCAATCTCCTCCTCACCAGGGAATCTGGAGGCCCTGGAAGCCCATAAAGCACAGAGCCATCAGCCCGGCGGTAATCAGGGCGATAGGAAAGCCCCGGAACGCCTTGGGCGGCTCGGCGAACTCCAGCCGCTCCCGGATGCTGGCGAAGAGCACGATGGCCAGCAGAAAGCCCGCGCCGCCGGTAATCCCGTAGACCACCGACTCAATGAAGTCGTAGGTGTTCTGCACGTTCAGCAGCACCACGCCCAGCACCGCGCAGTTGGTGGTGATGAGGGGCAGATATACCCCCAACGCCTCATACAGCGCCGGCATAGACTTCTTCAGGAACATCTCCACAAACTGCACCAGGGCCGCGATGACCAGAATAAAGGCTACTGTCCGCATGTATCCCAGCCCCGCCCGGTCCAGCAGCAGATTCACCGGGTAGCACAGGGCCGAGGCCAGCCCCATAACGAAAATAACAGCAAACCCCATGCCCACGGCGGTATCCATCTTCCTGCTGACGCCCATAAAGGGGCAGATGCCCAAAAACTGGGCGAAGATGAAGTTGTTGACCAGAATCGCCCCCAGGGCGATGTCAAAAAGCGTTGTCCATTGCATCTCTTACTTCCCTCCTTGACCGGTCTTGCTCCGGGCCCACTGGGTCAGGGCGATGAGACACCCCAGGGTAAGAAAGCCGCCCACCGGCAGGGCCAGCATCTGCACTGCATACTCCGAGGGGAACACCTCCACGCCGTTGAGGGTCCCGGCCCCCAGCAGCTCCCGGATGGCGCTCATAACCACCAGCACCAGGGTATACCCCAGCCCCTGACAAATGCCATCCACGGCGGCGGCCAAGGGCCTGTGCTTGCTGGCGAAGGACTCCGCCCGGGCCAGGATGATGCAGTTGACCACGATGAGGGGGATAAAAACCCCCAGGCTCTCCGCCAGCTCCTCAAAATACGCCTGAAGAATCAAATCCACCATTGTAACGAAGCCGGCAATCACCACAATGTAGGCCGCGATGCGCACCTGATCCGGAATGATCTTCCGCAGCAGGGAAATAAAGATGTTGGAGAGGGTCAGGATAATCGTTACCGACAGGCCCATGCCGATGCCGTTGGCGACGCTGGTGGTGATGGCCAGAGTGGAGCACATGCCCAGCAGCTGGATCAGCACCGGGTTCTGGGAGATGAGGCCCTCCTTGAGCTGTTTTCCCACATTCATTGCGTCTGCCCTCCTTGCGCAAGATACTCCGATACAGCGGTCAGGGCGGCGTTGACGCCGGCGGCCGCGCCCTTGGAGCTGTAGGTGGCCCCGGTGACGCCGTCGAAGCGGTTGGTCCCGGTGTTAACGGTGATCTCCCCGCCGTCGGCGTGGCTCATGCCGATGAAGCGGTCCAGCACCGACTGGTCGCCCACCACCTTGGTGCCGATATTGGGCGTCTCGCTGTGCTTGACAATGGACACGCCCGTAACCCGGCTGTCAATATCCACGCCCACCATCATCTGAATCGCCCCCTGGGAGCCCGAGGTGGAAGTCTCCGCCACCCAGCCGACCTGGGCCCCGCCGGCCACGGCCTTGTAGAGGGCCGTCACATTGGCGGTGGTGAACTCCAGCTTCTCATAGCTGTCGGCGGCGAGAACCTGGGCCATGGCCGCGTCCTGTTTGGCCTTCTGACTGGCGTCGATGAGGGGCTTGGTGACATAGTTGACAATCCCCAGCAGCAGGGCCACCACCAGGCAGATCCCCGTCAGGGTCCCCACCAGACGGCCAATATACCTGGGGTCTATGGAGAAGGATGTCTTTTGGGATTTCGCGGTCTGCGCCTGCCTGCTCATTTCTTCCCCGCCTCCTTCTTTCCGGATGTTTCGGCCTTTTCCGCCTTGGGCTTGGGCGCTTTCACCACGCCGAAGCGGGCGGGACGAATGGCTTTGTCAATGATCCAGACTACCAGGTTCATAATCAGAATGGCGTAGCACACGCCCTCGTTGTAGGAGCCGAAGTAGCGGATAAACACAGTGATGAGCCCGCAGCCTACGCCGAAAATAACCTGTCCCTTGTGGCTCACCGGGCTGGTGACGTAGTCGTTGGCCATGAAGAAGGCCCCCAGAATCAAGCCGCCGCCCAGCACGTTGTAGAGCATCCAGGTCATGGGGTCGTTCCCCCGGGGGAAGAGGAAGGTCAGCGCCGCCACGGTGCCGATGAAGCTGACGGGGACATACCAGGTGGTGATCTTCCGGGCGATAAGGTACACACCCCCCAGAATCAGCAGCAGGGCGCTGACCTCACCGATGGAGCCGCCGATGAGGCCCACCAGCATGTCCTTGAGATCGTAGTACTTCATCAGCTCCGGCAGGTTGTTCTCCGCCAGGAAGGACATGGGGGTGGGGCCCGTCACCGCGTCCACCGGGCCCCAGACAGGGGCGGCGCCCTGTCCAAAGGCGGCGGGCAGGGCCCATTTGCTCATTTCCCCGGCCCAGGAGAGCATGAACGCCCGGGCCGCAAGGGCGGGGTTCAGGAAGTTTTTCCCAATGCCGCCGTAGAGCTGCTTGACAATTACGATGGCGAAGAAGTCGCCGATGAGCAGAATCCAGTAGGGCACCGTAACAGGGCTGACAAAGGCGATAAGCACGCCGGTGACGGCGGCGCTCAGATCCCCCACGGTGTTGTTCTTCTTCATCAGGGCCCGGTACAGCCACTCAAAGCCGCAGCACCCCGCCACGCTCACCGCCGTCACCGTCAGGGCCCGGGGGCCGAAGTTGTACACGGCGAACAGCAGCGGCAGGGTCAGTGCCAGCAGCACCTCCCCCATGATGTGGGCGGCTCCCGCCTTGGTGCGCAGATGGGGGGAGGTGGAGCCGATGAGATTGAGCTCTCTATAATCCATGACTCAGACCTCCTTTTTCTCTTCCGCCTTCTTGGCGGCCGCCTCCGCAGCGGCCTTGGCGGCGGCTTTGGCGTTGTTGATGCGCTGTTTCCCGGCCCGGAAGGACTGAACCAGGTGCAGCCGCCCGGGACAGATGTAGGCGCAGCAGCCGCACTCGATGCAGTCGAGGATATGGGCCCGCTCCAGCTCGGAGAGCATCCCCGCCCGCTCGTACTGGTAGAGGAACACGGGCTGGAGGCGCATGGGGCACACGGACACGCACTTGCCGCATCGGATGCAGGTGGGGAAGTCCACCGTCCGCTCCTCCTTCTCGCAGAAGGCCAGAATGGCGTTGGTACCCTTGCCGATAGGGGCGGACATATCGTACTGGGCGTGGCCCATCATGGGACCGCCCATGAGGATCTTGAAGGTGGACTTCTTCACCCCGCCGCAGGCGTCCAGCACGTCGCTGATGGGGGTTCCCAGGGGGCAGAGCAGGTTCTTCGGCTCGTTGACGCCGGAGCCGGAAACGGTGACGATCCGGTGTGTCACCGGCCTGCCGGTGGTCACCGCCTGATAGATGGCGGCGGCGGTCACGGTGTTGAACACCGCGCAGCCGATGGCGGCGGGCAGCGCGCCGGGGGGTACCTGCCGGCCGGTGATGGACTGGCAGAGCTGCTTCTCCGCGCCCTGGGGGTACCGGGTGTGGAGCACGTCCACCACCACCGGGGCCTTCAGCTTCTCAATGGTCAGCTGGAGGAGCTCGGCGGCGTTCTGCTTGTTGTCCTCGATGCCCACGTGGACCCGGTCCACGCCGAAGGCCCGGGCCAGAATGCTGGCCCCGCCCACCACCGCCTCCGGATACTCCATGACCAGCCGGTGGTCGCTGGTGATGTAGGGCTCGCACTCGCTGGCGTTGAGAATCACCGTGTCCACCTTGCCCAGGCCGGAGCTGATCTTTACATGGGTGGGGAAGGTGGCCCCGCCCATGCCCACGATGCCGCAGTCCTTCACCAGGGCCGACAGCTCCTCCGCCGTCAGCTCGCCGGGGTGGGCGGGGGGGCAGACGCCGGGACAGGGGGTGTCGTTGAAGTCGTTCTCAATGACCACGCTCATCACCGGAACGCCGCTGAAGTGGGGCCGGGGCTCCACCGCCGACACGGTACCGGAAATGCTGGCGTGGACGGGGGCGGAGACGAAGGCCGGAGCGTCCCCCACCTTCTGCCCCACGGTCACATGGTCCCCCACCGACACGCAGGGGGTGCAAGGGGCCCCGATGTGCATGGACATGGGGATCACCACCCGGGCGGGCGGCGGCAGGTGCTCAATGGGCTTCTTATTGGTGGCGGCCTTGTGGTCGTTGGGGTGGATGCCGCCGAAAAAGGGTTGTGCCATGACTGTTCACCTCGTTTTTCTTCCCTCGGGCGATGGTCTGCCCGGACAGGCTCGCTTTTTCTATCATACTCCTTACCGGCTCCGCTGTCCAGAGAAATTTGCCGAATTTGCGATTTTTTTGCGGGATACGATGGAAACAGAGGGGCAAGTTCGTTAATTCTATAACAAAATCCAACGTTTCCCAGAGTTGCGTTTTTCTTCCGGGTATGGTATGATATGGGAAGAAAATCGGGTAAATGCCTGGTATTTTGTTTTTGGAGGTGCGATTCTATGCGAAATCGTGTCGTAATCAAAGCAGAGGCACGCCGTCTGATCCAACAGGGGCACGTCTCCCCGATCCTCGCCATGGCGGTGGTGCTGGTGATAGGCTTCGCGCTGGACCGGCTGTTGGATCTGGTGGAGGGCGGTTCCCTTTTCGCCAGCTACCAGTATCGCTGGGCCTACTACCAGGCGGCGGCGAGCGGGGACATCGGCTCCGTCCAGGCTGTGCTGGACCTGATGCCGGAGGCAACCATTACATCCATGTCCATGACCATCGCGGTCTACCTCATCACCACTGTGCTCCAAGGCGGCTTCTGTCTCTTCTGCATGTCCATCCGCCGGAGGGAGGACACGCCCCTGGCCACTCTGCTGGACGGCCTCAGCTGCGCCGGACGGCTGATCTGGTGCAGCATCCAGTTGGGCGTGAGGATTTTCCTGTGGTCCATGCTGTTCTTCTTCCCAGGGATTATTGCCGCGTACCGGTACCGCTTTGCCATTTTCAATGTGCTCAGCGACTCGGAGCTCTCCGCCGGGGACGCCATCCGCCTGAGC
>JAAWUC010000087.1 GCA_022804995.1 Oscillospiraceae bacterium | reverse complement strand
TCGCCACCACCGCCGCCGCCGGGGCCTCCAGCACAAAGGCCGCCAGCGCCGCCAGGGGGATGCAGACCATCCACATGATGACGATATCGGAATAGAAGCCGGTTTTTCCGTCTCCGCCGGCCCGGAGAATGCCGATCATTCCGGTCATCTCCAGCAGGGAGAAGGGCCATATGACGGCAATCACCGCCATAAACTGCCGGGCGTAGGCCACGGCGTCCGGCTCCAGGTTGTACAGGGACAGGAAGGGCCCTCTGGCCGCGAGGGTCACGCCCCCCAGAATCAGGCCGATGCCCAGACCCACAATCAGCATGGTCTTGGCCTGCCGCTTCACCTTCTCCCGATCCCCGCCGCCGATGGTCTTGGCGATGACTACGCTGCACGCGTTAAGATACCCGTTGCCCACGCTGGCGCAGAGGTTGTAGAGCACCATCATCACGTTGTAGCCCGCCACCACCGAGGTGCCCAGCTGGCCGGTGATCATGCTGCCGGTGCTGGTGCCCATGGACCAGATCATCTCATGGGCCACGATGGGTCCGCTGACCTTCAGAATGTCCCGGCTCAGCTGCCGGTCCCGCCGGGCGAGATCCGCCGGCTTGAACGCAATGCGCTTCTCCATCCGCAGCAGATACGTCCCGCAGATAGCCAGCTCCACCAGCCGGGCCGTCACCGCGCCCACGGCGATGCCCGTGATGCCCAGCTCCGGCAGGCCGAAGCGGCCGTAGAGCAGGCAGTAGTTGAGCAGGATATTGACGGAGTAGGAGACGATATTGGTCACCAGCACCACCTTCACCCGCTCCACCCCCCGGCACCCGGCGAAGATCATCACGCTCAGGGCGCAGGGCAGATACGTCAGCGCCGCCAGCCGCAGATACCCTGCCCCCAGGGCGATGAGGGCATCGTCGCTGCTGTAGAGCCGCATGAACAGGGTGGGAAAGGCCATAACCAGCGCCGTGGCAATGATCCCAAAGACGGCGGAGGTCCGCAGGCCCGTAGCCAGCACAGTGCGGATGGACTCCACATCCCGGTGGCCCCAATACTGGGCCACCAGCACGCAGCACCCCACCGCCAGACCGTTGCAGACGGTGTAGTAGATAAAGAATACCTGGTCCGCCTGGGACACCGCCGACATCTGTAGCTGGTCGATGCTGCCCAGGAGGATGCTGTTGACCGTGTCCACGCTGACGCGCAGCAGCTGCTGGAGCATGATGGGAAAGGCCAGGGCAAAGATATTGGCGTAGAGCCTCCGGTCCCGGATTAGCAGCGCCCCGCTCATTTTTCCCCGGCGCTCCGGCAGATCGTATCCACCAGCCATTTACGGAACATGGACACATCCACCTCCAGGGCCACGGACACGTTGGCCGGCTTTCCGGTCCGGCCCCGCTGGTCCACGAAGGTGTGTCCATAGGCGCACTGTCCATGGGTCTCCACGTCCACGAAGCAATCACGGCAGGTCAGGCAGTCCGGGCACACCGCCGCCGCAAAGGCCAGGGCGTCGTGCATCAGGGCATCCTCGCCGCCGGAGTGGTTCCGGGTAAACATATACGCCAGCAGGTCCGCCGCGACCTGGCCCGCGGGGGTGCCGCAGGCCCGGAGGGCGTCCGCGTCCTCCCGGGTCATGATGGCCTTCGTCGTCACGTCCAGGCCCACCATGGTCATGGGAATGCCGCTGCCGATGACAATCTTCGCGGCCTCCGGGTCTACCCAGATGTTGAACTCCGCCGTGGGAGTCACGTTCCCGCCCACAGCCGCGCCGCCCATGAACCAGATATGGCGGATAAGCCCCGCCAGATCCCCGTGCTGGACCAGCGCCAGGGCGATATTGGTCATGGGGCCGATCACCAGCAGCTCCAGGGCGCCCTTCTCCTCCACCGCCGTCTCGTAAATAAGCTCCGAGGCGACCCGGGGATCAAACACCTGCTCCGCCTCCGGCAGCTGGATGGTTCCGAAGCCCGTGGGGCCGTGGGTGTCGTCCAGGTGGCCCTCGTTGACAAAGCCGCTGAGCAGGGGGCGGACCGCCCCTCTGGCTACCGGGACGTTCTTCCCCAGCAGGGCCGTCAGATTCCGGTTGTTCCGGCACACATACCGCTCGCAGATATTGCCGTTGACGGAGGTGATTGCCTTCACCTCCACCTCGGGGCTGTAGAGCGCCGCCAGAATGGCAATGGCGTCATCGGTGCCGGTATCGCAGTCGATAATAAACGGTCTTTTCTCCATGCTTCTTCCCTCGCTTCTCCGGTGTTACGCCAGGGAGAGCGCCACTTCCATCATCTGGGTGAAGGCGGTCTGCCGCTCCTCGGCGGTGGTGATCTCGTCGGGACCGTCGGAGATGGTCAGGATGCACAGGGCGTTGACTCCGGCCATGGCCGCGTTGGTGTACAGAGCCACGGACTCCATCTCCACCGCCAGCACGCCCAGCTCCGGCCAGCTCTTGCCCTTGGGCAGGTCCACGCCGTAGAACACGTCGGAGCAGAGCACGTTGCCCACGTGGTACTTGTAGCCCAGCGCCTTGGCGCTGGCTACGGCCTTCTCCAGCAGCTCGTAGCTGCAGATGGGGGCGAAGGTGCCGGGCAGGCCCATGAGCTCCGCGTAGTTGCTGGTGGTGCAGACGCCCTGGGCAAAGACCATCTCCTTGACATGGACATGGGGCTGGAAGGTACCGGCGGTGCCGATGCGGATCAGGTTCTTGCAGCCGTAGATATTGATAAGCTCATAGCTGTAGATGCCCATGGAGGGGCAGCCCATGCCGGTGCCCATGACGGAGACCGGACGGCCCTTGTAGGTACCGGTAAAGCCGAACATATTCCGGGTGGCGTTGAACTGCTTGACATCCTCCAGGAAGGTATCCGCGATAAACTTCGCCCGCAGCGGATCGCCCGGCAGCAGGATGGTCTCCGCAATCTCCCCCACCTGAGCGGCAATATGCGGTGTAGGCGCACTCATCTTAATACTACTACCCATAATTTTCCCCTTTCGATTTCCTAAACCTTGTTATTTCTCTCTCTATCACAGCCGGAACGGGCCGGCGATGATCCTCTGTCACTTGGCGCTCTGGCCGAAGCGCTCCACATCCTCCCACACAGGGATGGAGTTGGCCGCGCCCTTGACCCCCACCGCCAGACTGCTGGCGATGCTGGCCATGTGCAGGGCCTCCTGGGCGCTCAGGCCCTTGGCCGTGCTGGCCAGGAAGTAGCCGCAGAAGGTGTCCCCAGCGGCGGTGGTATCCACCACGGATACATTATAAATGCCGTGGCGCAGCCGCTCGCCGCCGCAGGCGTAGAGCACGCCCTCCTTCCCCACCGTCAGCACAACAGCGGCCTCCGGGAACTTCTCCGCCAGATCCTCCAGGATCCGGCCGTTGTCCGCCGCGTCGCTGCCGGCGATGGCCTTGCCCTCGATCTCGTTGATCAGGAAGTAATCCACCAGCTCCATGGGGTAGGTGAAGAGCTTATCGTCGATGGGGGAGGCGTTGATGGCAATCTTCATCCCCCGCTCCTTGGCTTTTTTCATGGCGTAGGCCACGCCGCTGGTCTCGTTCTGCACCAGCAGCACGTCCCCGGCGGCAAAGCGCTCCAGCACGCTGTCAATATAGTCCTCCGTCAGCGCGCCGTTGGCCCCGGCGGAGATGATGATGCAGTTCTGCCCCTTGGGGATGAGCTGAATGACAGCGTGGCCGGTGGGTACGTCCTCCAGCACCTGGAGGCAGTCCGTATGGACGCCGCTGTTCTCCAGCAGCTCCTTGAGGAACAGTCCGTCCTCGCCGATAGCCCCGGCGCAGTAGACCTCCGCCCCGGCCCGGGCCGCGGCAATGGCCTGGTTGAGGCCCTTGCCGCCGCTGAAGGTCTCCAGCCGTCCGGCGGTAAGCGTCTCCCCCGCCGAGACAAAGTGCTCCACGCTGTAGACCTTGTCGATGTTCAGGGAACCGATATCCAGAATTTTCATACTTCTTCTCCTCTGCTTTCCGGGGCCTCAGCGGGCTTCCACCACCAGCGGGACAAACTTCTTCTCCAGCGTGTCCACCAGGCCAATATCTGTACATTTTATCTCCGGCGACACCGCCAGGGTCATCAGGGTCAAGAACATCATAGGGTTGGCGTGGCGCAGGCCCAGCCGCTCCACCGCCCGGAAGAAGGCCCCGAACTGCTCCTGGAGCTCGTCCGCCTCCCCCTCGGTGAGCACTCCCGCCACCGGCAGGGGCACCTCCGCCAGAACCTCCCCGTCCTGGACGGCGCACAGCCCGCCGCCAATCTCAAGCAGCCGGTTTGCCGCCCGGGCCATGTCCTCCTCATCGGTTCCGTAGACCGTGAGGTTGTGGCTGTCGTGGGCGTAGGTAGTAGCCAGAGCCCCCCGGAACGCCGGGAACCCGGCCAGCAGGCCCAGGGAGACCTCCTTCCCGGGGGCTTTTTCCGGGCCGTAGCCGTGGCGGTAGATGACGCCCACCTTCACCAGCCCGGCGGTGTCCAGCTGTCCGTTTCGGACGGGGATCCAGCGCGTCTCGTTTTTCGTGCGGGTTGTGATCTCGTTGCAGCCCAGCACGTGGATCAGCGCCTCCGCCGCTCCCGCCGGGAGCTCCGCCTTCAGCGCAAAATCCTCCGCCGCCAGGGGCAGGACATGGACGGAGTGATAGAACTCCTCCGGGAATTTATACTTCTCCATTCGCACCAGGCACCTGCCGTTCTCCGCCACCAGCCGACCGTCGGAGAAGACCATATCCGGCTCGATTTTCTCCAGGTCCTTCATCAGCAGGATATCCGCCCGGTATCCCGGGGAAACCGCGCCCCGGTCGTAGAGCCGCAGGCGGGCCGCGGCGTTGATGGTGGCGTAGCGGATTGCCCGCAGGGGCCGCAGGCCCAGGGCGATGGCCCGGCGGACGTTGGCGTTCAGGTGCCCGTGCTCCACAAGCTCGACAAAGGGCACGTCGTCGGTGATGAGCATAATCCGATCCTGAAGGGGGAACTGGTCCACATAGGCGATCAAATCCTCCGACAGGAAGGAGTGCTGAATTTGAATGGAGAATCCGGCGGCCAGCTTTTCCTTGGCCCTGGGGAGGGACATATCCGTGTGGTCCGCGTCCACGCCGGTGGCGCGGAACGCCTGGAGCCGGGCCCCGGTGAGAGCGGGGACATGGCCGTCCAGAATGACGCCCCGGCGGCGCGCCGCCTCCACCACGCCTAGGATGCGCTCGTCTCCCCCGGCTACGGCGTTGAAGTCCATCAGCTCTCCCATGCCGGCCACGCCGGGGATATCCAAAAGCTCCTCCATCTCCTTTTCCCCCAGGGACCAGCCGGACCGCTCCAGGCCCGGGGCGGAGGGGATGGTGGAGGGGGCCATCATCAATACGTGGAGGGGCATGTTGGCGGAGGCCTCCGCCATGGCCCGGACGCCGGCCGCGCCGCAGACATTTGCAATCTCGTGGGGGTCGGCGGCTACGGTGGTGGTGCCGCAGGCCAGGACCAGCTCCGCGAACCGGGCGGGGGCCATCATACTGCTCTCAATGTGCATATGGGCGTCGATGAAGCCGGGGACGGCGTAGCGGCCCGCTCCGTCGATCTCCTCGTTTGCCGTGTAGGGGAAGTCGATGGGGCCTATGTACGCTATGACGCCGCCGGTGACGGCTACGTCCCCCTCGACGATGGACTCTGTAAAAACATTCACAATCTTGACGTTTTTTATCACCAAATCGAAGGGTTTTTTCCCAATAATTGAGTAAACGCAGTCAGCTCCCATGGCGATCCTCCCCAGCTTTTTGCGAACAGGTTATTTCCCCGTATTATATTACATGGCTGAGCTTTTGTCAACAGTTCTAATTCGTTCTTCTCTCAGAAGGATTCTTTTGCTGTGGTTGCACAATAATTTGTCAGCGCCATTTTTCAGACATCTGGTTTTGCAGCAACCGTTTATTCCGTGAAACAGCAGCAAAAACGGGCGGTGCCGGCAAGGCATCACCCGTTGATTGCTGTTCCTCTTCAATCCGCAAACAGAGCCGTGGAGAGGTAGCGCTCTCCAGTGTCGGGCAGTAGAGCCACAATGGTCCGCCCCCTGTTTTCCGCCCGCTTCGCCAGCAGGACAGCCGCCCACAGCGCCGCGCCGGAGGAGATCCCCGCCAGCACCCCTTCCCGGCGGGCCAGCTGCCGGGCGGCGGCGAAGGCATGGCCGTCCTCCACCGGTACTACCTCATCGTAGATCTCCGTGTTGAGCACCTCCGGCACAAAGCCCGCGCCGATGCCCTGGAGCTGGTGTCCGCCGGCTCTGCCGCCCTGGAGCACCGGGGACCCGGCGGGCTCTACGGCTACAACCCTGACGGCGGGATTTTGGCCCTTCAGATACTCCCCCGCGCCGGTAATGGTGCCGCCGGTGCCCACACCGGCTACGAAAATATCCACCTGTCCATCCGTATCCGCCCAGATCTCCGGGCCCGTGGTGTCCCGGTGGGCGGCGGGGTTGGCGGGGTTGACAAACTGGCCGGGGATAAAGCTGCCCGGCGTCTCTTCAGCCAGCGCCTCCGCCCTCGCGATAGCCCCCTGCATTCCGCTGGCTCCCTCGGTGAGAACCACCTCCGCGCCGTAAGCCCGCAGCAGCTGCCGCCGCTCCGGACTCATGGTCTCCGGCATGACAATCACCACCCGATAGCCCCTGGCCGCGGCCAGAGCCGCCAGGCCGATGCCGGTGCTGCCGGAGGTGGGCTCGATGATAACGGATCCCGGCCTCAGCAGGCCCCGGGCCTCCGCGTCATCCAGCATAGCCTTGGCGATCCGGTCCTTAACGCTGCCGGCGGGATTCAGATACTCCAGCTTGGCCAGAACCCTGGCCTTCAGCCCCTCCTCCCGCTCCGTGCGGCACAGCTCCAGCAGGGGCGTCCCGCCCACCAGCTGGCTTACGGAGGTAAAGATACGGCTCATAGTCCCACTCCTCCCATCTCAGACATAGTATCCGGCCGGAGCCGGAGCTCCTGCCCCCGGAGGCTGACCCGCGTATGGGGCGGAATGGAGCGGGTGATAAAGCAGCTGCCGCCGATGACGCAGCCCTCCCCAATCACAGTCTCGCCGCCCAGAATGGAGGCGTTGGAGTAAATGGTTACATCATCTTCAATGGTGGGGTGCCGCTTCGCGCCCCGCAGGTCCCGCCCCGCCCGGGTGGATAGGCCCCCCAGGGTCACGCCCTGGTAGATCTTCACCCGGGCGCCGATGACGCTGGTCTCCCCAATCACCACGCCGGTGCCGTGGTCGATGAAGAAGTACCGGCCAATGGCCGCGCCGGGGTGGATGTCAACGCCGGTGACACGGTGGGCGTACTCCGTCATCATCCGGGGAATGAGGGGAACACCCAGCAGAAACAGCTCATGGGCGATCCGGCTGGCCATAATGGCGTAAAATCCGGGGTAGGAGAAGATGACCTCATCCCTGTCGTAGACCGCCGGATCCCCGTCGAAGGCCGCCTGGAGGTCGGTGCTCAGGCAGGACTGGATTTCGGGGAGGCGGTGGAGCAGGGCCTCCGACGCCTCCCGCCCCCTGGCCTGACGGACCGGCTTCTCCGCCTCCCGGTAGTCCGGGTGGTGGGGCAGGGCCAGGGAGATCTGATCGGAGAGGACCGTGTAGATCTCCTCCAGGGGGCTGTTGTGGTCGTACTGGACGGCAAAGCCGCCGGCCGGCCTTTTCTGCCGGAAGTGGGCGGGAAACAGCGCGCTCCGCGCCAGCTCCAGAATCCGGATAACCGCCTCCTGGTCCGGCTGGAGCGGGGGCGGCAGGCCCTCCGGGGGCCAGCCCCGCTCCGCGCGGAGCTCCAGCTGCTCCGACAGGGCCCGGAGCTTCTCTTGCATGTCCATCGTATTATCGCGCGTCCTTTCTTCGCCTGTGTGCGGCGGTACGGGCTATTCTATGCGCCGGAGCGGCGGAGGGACACAGGAGGCGGCCTAAACTACCTTGATCTTTTTCTCCTTCAGGCGCCGGTAGATAAATGTCCGGAAGAGGGTGTAGAGCACCGAGGCCAGGGGGATGAACAGCAGCATTCCCAGCACACCCATGAGGCTCCCGCCCAATGTCACCGCCGCCAGCACCCAGATGGAGGGCAGGCCCACCGAATTCCCAACCACATGGGGGTAAATCAGGTTCCCCTCCACCTGCTGGAGCACCAGGAACATCACCAGGAACACCAGCGCCTGCATGGGGGAGACCATCAGCAGCAGGAACACCCCCACCCCGCAGCCGATAAACGCCCCCACTATGGGGATCAGGGCCGTTACCGCGATCAAACATCCCACCAGCAGGGCGTAGGGCATTTTCAGCAGCGTCATGCACACAAAGAACATGAACCCCAAAATTACCGCCTCTATGCACTGGCCGGTGATAAAGCTGGAGAACACCCGGTGGCTCAGGGAGCAGACCTCCACGATCTGCCCCGCCGTCCGCTCCGGCAGCAGGGCGTAGAGGACCTTCCGGCACTGGAGGCTCAACCGCTCCTTCTGGAGAAGGAGATACACGGCGAAGACAAAGGACACAAAGCTGGTGGTCAGGGCGCTGATGACGCTGTTGGCGGCGGAGATAGTGGAGGTGACAACACTGCCCACCCCGTTGGTCAGCAGCTCCCAGGTGGTGGCCAGCAGGCCCTTCCAGTCCAGGGTCAGCCCCTCCAGCCACCCGGTAATGGAGGGATAGCTGGCAAACTCCGTCTCCGCCCAGGCGATGAACCGCCGCGCCGCGCCCACAATGGTGTTCCCCAGCCCCGACACGCTCTCCACCAGCTGGGGCGCCACCACCAGCGCCAGCAGCAGCAGCACCACTACGGACAGCGCCAGGGTCAGCAGCAGGCTCAGCCCCCGGCGGGCTCCCGCCGGGAGGCCCTTCCTCCCCTTCCCCGGGGCAGGGAACAGCTTCCTCTCCAGAAAGCTCATGGGCACGTTCAAAATAAAGGCCAGGGCCCCGCCCACCAGGAAGGGCGCCAGCACCCCCCACACAAACCGCAACGCCGCCATAGCCGCCTCCAGATGCTCCAGAGCGGTGTACAGCACCACGCCGAAGGCCACCAGCACCAGCAGCTTTTTCATCGTCCCACGGGACAGCTCCATGTCGTCCTCCCCGCCGCCTGGGCGGCGTTCTCTGTTTTTAATCGGATACTGTGTTCTATGGTAACGCCAGCGGCGGGGCCTGTCAAGAGCCGGATGGGATCGTTTACCGATTCTTAAAATATCAAAGGGCCCCTCATGCCGAAAATCCGTCTGGATCTCTGGGGCCGGGCGTGGTATACTATCCCTAAACTGGAAAAAGGAGGGGGAGCATATGGGAAACTGGCGGGGCCATCTGCGCACCATCACCGCCCACAAGCTGATGGTGACGCGCTACTGCTTTCGGGCGGGGATCTGCCGCCAGGGGCTGCTGCACGACTTGAGCAAGTACGGCCCCACGGAGTTTTTCGTGGGGGCCCGGTACTATCAGGGGGACCGCAGCCCCAACGAGATCGAGCGGCTGGATCGGGGCTACTCCGCCGCCTGGCTCCACCACAAGGGCCGCAACAAGCACCACCTGGAGTACTGGATTGACTACGCGCCGGAGCGGAACTACCGCATGAGCGGCATGGAAATTCCGGTCAACTACGTGGTGGAGATGTTCTGCGACCGGATAGCCGCCTGCCGGATCTACCAGGGAGAGCGCTACACCGACGCCTCCCCCTGGGAATACTACGCCAAAAGCCTTGACCACTATATGATCCACCCCAATACCCAGGCGCTGCTGGAAAAGCTGCTGAAAATGCTGCGGGATCAGGGGGAGGACGCCGCCTTCGCCTATATCCGCCGGGAGGTCGTGGGCCCCTGGCGGCGGGGACGCCGCGGCGGAAAACAGAAAGGAGCATAGCTGCTATGCGCAAGACCAAGATTGTATGCACCATCGGACCGGCCTGTGACAACGAGGAGACATTGGAAAAAATGTGTATGGCCGGGATGAACGTGGCCCGCCTCAACTTCTCCCACGGCACCCATCCGGAGCACCGGGAGAAGATCGCCCTCATCAAGCGGGTCCGGGAGAAGCTGGGCCTGCCCATCGCCATCATGCTGGACACCAAGGGCCCGGAGTACCGTATCCGCACCTTCGAGGAGGGGCGGATCACCCTGGCGGAGGGGGATGTGTTCACCTTTACCACCGAGCCGGTGATGGGAAACCGGGAGCGGGTGGCGGTGAGCTACGCCGGACTTATGGGGGATCTGGCTGTGGGGGACACCATCCTGCTCAACAACGGGCTCATGTCCTTCCGGGTGGAGGCGCTGACGGATACGGAGGCCAGGTGTACCGTGCTGGTGGGAGGCGAGCTGTCCAATAACAAGTCCATGTCCTTCCCCAACAAGGTCATGAGCCAGGTCTACCTCAGTGAGCAGGACAAGGCGGATCTGCTGCTGGGCATTGAGAGCGATGTGGACTACATCGCCTGCTCCTTCGTCTCCCGGAAGCAGGATCTGATGGATGTGCAGGCGTTCCTGAAGGCCCACACGGACAAATATTTCGGGATTATCGCCAAAATCGAGAACCAGGCGGGCATTGACAACCTGGAGGAGATCTGCTCCGCCTGCGACGGGGTGATGGTCGCCCGGGGAGATCTGGGGGTGGAGGTGGCCTTCGAGCGCCTGCCCGCCATTCAGAAGCTGCTCATCAACACCTGCCGCCAGAGGGGCAAGCGCAGCATCACCGCTACGGAGATGCTGGAGTCCATGATCCACAACGCCCGGCCCACCCGGGCGGAGATCTCCGACGTGGCCAACGCGGTCTACGACGGCACCAGCGCCGTGATGCTCTCCGGGGAGACGGCGGCGGGGAAGTACCCGGTGGAGGCGGTGGAGACCATGGCCCGGATTGTGGAGCAGGCGGAGGCCAGCATCGACTACAAGGGCCGGTTCTGGGGGGCGGCGTTCCCTATCCGCAACACGGTGGACGCCATCTCCCACGCCACCTGCGCCATGGCCATCGATCTGGAGGCCAAGGCCATTGTGGCCTGCTCTCTGTCGGGGCTGACGGTGCGGATGGTGTCCCGCTTCCGGCCCCCGGTGGACATTCTGGGGCTGACAACCAATGAGCGCACCTGGCGGATGCTGGCCCTGAGCTGGGGGGTGCAGCCCCAGATGTGCGAGGAGGTGCCGTCCACGGACGTGCTGTTCTATACGGCCAAGAAGGCGGCCCGGGACTACTTCCGGCTGAGCGCGGGAGAGGAGATCATCATCACCGGCGGCATCACTAACGGCCGCTCCGGGACCACAAACCTGCTGAAGGTGGAGACAATCTGAGGCGTGGAATGAGATTTTAGACTTTTGTAACAATCCGCGCTGGTTTTCGTAACAAAATCCCGGTAGGATAAAACCTGCAAGAGACGAAAACTTCTTTTCATCCAATCCTCCATTTCATGCAGAAGGCCAGGACGCCGCGAAAAGCGGGTTCTGGCCCTTTGCATTTCGCCGAACAAAAAATTTTGCAGGAATCGTGAAAAAACTCTTGCTTTTTTTTGAGAGCTGTGGTAATATAATAAAGCTGTCTGAGAGGACACGCGCCGTTAGCTCAGCTGGATAGAGCGTCTGGCTACGGACCAGAAGGCCGGGGGTTCGAATCCCTCACGGCGTGCCAGAAAAAGAGGTCAAAAAAGATTTTTGGTGAAAAAACCGAGAGATTTCAAG
>JAAWUC010000086.1 GCA_022804995.1 Oscillospiraceae bacterium | reverse complement strand
CGGCAAGCAGTATCGCATTGACATCAACTCTTTTTGGAGATGGTGGAGTTGTCGTGTCGAACAGGAGCAGAAAAATATCTTGAAGAGGTGCCTGCCAAGGTAGGCACCCCTCCCTCTTTCCCCAGTGTTCCAATTTCCATAGCGTTCCACAACTATCAGAGGCAAAGGTAAAGTCAGAGGAAAAGTTAAGAAAAGCCTCCGAAACTGTCTGATTTCGGAGGCTTTGATATGGAGCAGGGTACGGGAATCGAACCCGCCTCCTCGGCTTGGGAAGCCGATGTACTACCGATGTACTAACCCTGCATCTTTCCAACGGACCTTATTATAGCAGACTTCTCCCATAAATGCAAGGCGAATTTTGCGAAAGTTTCCACTTCTTTTTTGGAGACTTACACAAACCCCGGGGCCCCGCGCCGCCGGCGCGGGGCCCCTCTATATCACTGCTGTATCGCCAAACGGTCCGGGCTCCATCTTCCCGCTCCGTCCAGTGCCTTCTCTCAATCGCCGAAGCTGTACCGCAGCACAGGATTCCGGGCTGCCTTCACCTCATCGGGCCGCCCAATCTGGGCGTTATGGGGCGCGTTGTGCATGAACTCCGGGTCCTTCCGGGCCAGCTCGGCCAGCTGCCGGAACACGCCCGCCGCCCAATCCAGCGTCTCCTTGCTCTCCGTCTCCGTGGGCTCCAGCATCAGGGCCTCGTGGACGATGAGCGGGAAGTACATTGTGGGCGGGTGCATCCCATAGTCAATCAGCGACTTGGCCACATCCAGAGCGGATACCCCGGTTTCCTTCTTAAACTCCCCCAGGTCCAGCACAAACTCGTGCATACACAGCCGGTCAAAGGCGGTTTTGAACGCAGGCTTAATCTTCTCCATCAAATAATTCGCGTTCAGCACCGCGTTCTGAGCGGCCTCCGGCACGCCCTCCCGGCCCAGGGTCAGCAGGTAAGCCAACGCCCTGACTACCACCAGGAAATTTCCGGCGAAGGACCGGACCTGGATATGCTCCCCGCCGTCCATCAGAGCGGAAGCAGGCAGATAGGGCTTCAAAACCTCCTTGCAGCCCACCGCTCCCGCGCCGGGACCGCCGCCGCCGTGGGGGGTGGCAAAGGTCTTATGCAGGTTCAGGTGGATGCAGTCGAAGCCCATATCCCCGGGACGGACCACGCCCATGACGGCGTTAAGGTTGGCACCATCATAGTAGCACAGCCCTCCGGCCTCGTGGACCAGCCGGGTGATCTCCAGGATATTCTCATCAAAGATGCCCACCGTGTTGGGGTTGGTCAGCATCAAGCCCGCCGTGTCATCTCCCAGCACGGCCTTCAGGGCCTCCAGGTCCACACAGCCGTCGGGGGCGGAGGCGATGTTCACCACCTGGAACCCGCACATGGCGGCGGTGGCGGGGTTGGTGCCGTGGGCGGAGTCGGGGACGATGATCTTCGTCCGCTTCCTGTCCCCCCGGGCGTCGTGGTACTGCTTGATGAGCAGCACGCCGGTAAACTCCCCGTGGGCCCCGGCGGCGGGCTGGAAGGTCATATCGTCCATGCCCGTGATCTCGCACAGGTACTTTTTGGCGGTGTCCAGCACCTCCCGGCACCCCTTCACCGCGTGAGCGGGGGCCAAAGGATGGATGCCGGTGAAGCCCGGCAGAGCAGCCATCTCCTCGTCGATCCGGGGATTGTACTTCATGGTGCAGGAGCCCAGGGGGTAAAAGCCGCAGTTGACCCCGTGGACGTTGTGGTTGAGCTCGGTATAGTGGCGGGACACGTCCGTCTCGCTGAGCTCCGGCAGGCGGGGGGCCGTCTCCCGGCACAGGCTCTCCGGCAGGGCGGAGCACTCCACGTCGCAGGGGGGCAGGTAAGCCGAGCCCCGGCCCGGAGCGCTCTTCTCAAAAATCAGCTTCATTTCCCGCACACCTCCTTCACAATGGAAACCGCCCGGTCCAGCTCGCCCCTGGAAACCTTCTCCGTGGCGCACCAGAGCACGCCGCCCTCCACGGGCAGGCCGCCCAGGATGCCGGCCTTCTCCAGCGCGGCCAGGGCCTCGTCGGCCTTGGGCATCTCCGTCACAAACTCGTGGAAGAACGCGCCGGGGTACTTCATGGACACGCCGGGGATCCTGCACAGCTCGGACGCCAGATAGTGGGCCTTGGACATGGACTGCTTAGCGGCCTCGGCCATACCGCCGGGGCCCATGGCGGACATATACACGCTGGCGGTCAGGGCGCACAGGGCCTGGTTGGAGCAGATGTTGCTGCTGGCCTTCTCCCGGCGGATGTGCTGCTCCCGGGCCTGGAGGGAGAGGACGAAGGCCCGCTCCCCCTTGCTGTCCGTCGTCTCGCCCACGATGCGGCCGGGGAGCTTGCGCATATGCTTGCTTGTGGTGGCCATATAGCCCAGGTAGGGGCCGCCCCAGCTGATGGGCATTCCCAGGGGCTGGCCCTCGCCCACGGCCACGTCCGCGCCCCACTCCCGGGGCGTCTTCATCACCGCCAGGGCGATGGGGTTGCAGGAGAGTATGTACATCGCTCCCGCCCCATGGACCGCCTCGCCGATGGCCCCCGCGTCCTCAAAGAGGCCGAAGAAGTTGGGCTGCTGGACGCACACGGAGGCCACGTCGGGGGTGAGCATCTCTCTGAGGGCGTCCAGGTCCGTCCTGCCGTCCTTCAGGGGCACCACCTTCAGCTCGTCGCCGGTGCCGTAGCAGTAGGTGCGCATGGTGCTGATGGTGTCGGGGTGGACGGAGGCGGAAACCAGCGTCACCCGGCGCTTCCGGTCCCGGCACATGGCCGCGGCCTCGGCGGCGGCGGTGGCCCCGTCATAGACAGAGGCGTTGGACACGTCCATGCCGGTGAGCTCACAGAGCATGGTCTGGTACTCAAAGATGGACTGGAGCACCCCCTGGCTCATCTCCGCCTGATAGGGGGTGTAGGCGGTCAAAAACTCCTCCTTGGCGGGAACGTACTTCACAATGCTGGGGATATAGTGGTCATAAGCCCCGGCGCCCCGGAGGACGGTGGGGAAGAGGGTATTTTTCTCGGCCATGGCGGTCATCGCCCGGACGACCTCCAGCTCGCTCATGCCGCCGGGCAGCTCCAGGGGGCGGTCAAGCAGCATAGACGCCGGCACGTCCCGGAACAGCTCCTTGACATCCGTCAGGCCGATGGCCTCCAGCATTTCCCGCCGCTGGACGGGCGTGGAGGGCACATAGCTGCCCATATCAGCCCTCCTCGGCGCAGAACGCCTCGTAAGCCGCCGCGTCCAGCAGCTCCTCCTGGCCGGAGACGCCCTGGACCTTGATGATCCAGGCCCCGTAGGGGTCGCTGTTCAGGTTCTCGGGGGCGTCGGCAAGCTCCTCGTTCACCGCGCAGATAGTGCCGGTGACGGGGCAGACCAGATCGGAAACCGCCTTCACGGACTCCACATCGCCGAAGGGCTCCCCGGCAGTGACAGCGTCGCCCTCCTGGGGCAGATTGACGAAGACCACGTCGCCCAGGGCGTCCTGAGCGAAATCGGAGATGCCGATAACAGCCACATCCCCCTCCATTTTGATCCACTCGTGGTCCTTGGAATACTTCAGCTCCGCAGGATAGTTCATAGTAGTTACCTCCCAATATTGTTTAATGGACTTATTGACACATCACAGCCCGATCTGATTGGAGAAGTCGTTGAGGGCCTCCATCATCTCATCATCGGTGAAGCAGTAGCGCATCTCCGTGTACCCGGCGCGCAGCTTCTCCACATCCCCGGCGATATCCTCCCCCCGGAGGATGCAGCCGGCCATCAGCTCCGCCAGCTTGTCGAACTCCGCCGGGCCGAAGCCGAAGCGGGTCATCTCGCTCACGCCCATCCGCAGTGCGCCGGAGGCGGTGAAGCCCTCCTCCTCGGGGGTGGCCTGGTAGTTGACAATGACATTGTTCTGCTCCAGGCGCTCCGCCACCTCGGGGCCAGTGCCATAGCCCACGGAGACGATAACCTGATGGGTTTCGGTGTAGCCGATGGCGGGGTCCCCGGCCACGTCCAGGCCCTGGGCCTTGAGCGCCTTGGCGAAGTGCTTAGCGTTGGAGACGACGGCCTTCTGGTACTCGTCCTTGAAGTGGTTCATCTCGTAAGCCGCCATCAGCAGGCCCAGCTGGGTGCCCAGGTGGTGGTTGGAGACGCTGCCGGGGAAGGCCCGGGTTTCAATCGTCTCCCACAGGCCGTACTTGAGGTCGCCCTTCCTGTAGTTGACACCGATGACGCCCCGCTGAGGTCCGAAGAAGGTCTTGTGGGTGGAGCCGGTGACAATCTCCGCGCCCTCAGCAAAGGGCTTCTGGAAATGGCCGCCCACCAGGCCCAGCACATGGGCCATGTCGTACATGATAGTGGTGTCCAAGTCCATATCGTCCACAAACTTCCGAATCGCGGCCACGGGCTCCTTGTGGAGGACCATGCTCTTGCCGAAGATGATGAACTCCGGACGGTACTTCTCAATAACCTTCTTCGTCTCCTCCACATCGATCTTGTAGATGTTGTCCCTGCACACCGGGAAATTCACCACCGCCTGCCGCTCGGTGACCGGGTCGATGGCGATATAGTCGTGGAGCGCGCCCATGGGCTGGGCGGAGAGGTGTCCGCCCTTGATGATGTGGTTGTTGAGGACGTAGCCCAGGCGCTTTGGGTCGTGCTTGCGGTCCAGGCGGTTCTTCCAGTCCATGAGGGCAGAGAACACCGCTGTGTTGGACATCTGGCCGCTGACCACTCTCGTCTCCACCTCGGCGCAGCCGAAGTATTGCCGCATCTGCTCCACCAGAAGCTGCTCCACCTCGTCGATGAACTTGGTGCCCTGGTAGTAGAAAATATCCTGGTCATAGAAGGATTTGACCTTCTTGTGCTCAGCGTAGCGGAAGGCGGGGTCGGAGGCGCAGAGCATCTGCACCGCCCGACTGGCGCTGTTCTCGGAGGGAATGAGGTTGACGCACTGCTTCTGCCGCCAGCGGTGGTTCTCCGCAGCCTTTTTGATAAGAGCCGCGGCCAGGACGGGGCGGTTTCCGGCGTCACCGGCGGCTTCGTCCTCGTCGGACCTGTAGATGATGGGCCGGGCGAAGGGCGGCGCGTCCACCCGCATGTGGTAGGGGGGAATGACGGCCTTGAGCCGCTTGCCCCGGACGTCCACCTCCACAATATCGTCCTCCAGCACGTCGCTGTTCATGTAGGCCAGACCGATGGAGCGCTTGGCGGTGTCGTCCAGAATTTTAGTGGCAAGGCCCTCGCCCTCGTGGCGGTAGTAGGGGACCATGGTGCCGCTTGTGACCCAGCCGATGTGCTCACCGTTCCGGTAGATCTCCATACCCGCCCGCATAACGCCCCGATCCAGCAAAGTGATAGGCTGAATACGCCGGGGCAGATCGCTCATATCATGGAAGTCCCGGTTCTGAATGCGCTTGAAAGCCTCAAACTGCTTTGCCAGCGCCTCCCGGCCGATGTAGTCGCCCTTCTGTCCGGAGAAGCTGACGGCGAACTTGGCCAGGGGCACGGCGAAGACGGGCAGCTCGCCGCCGTCGGGGGCCAGGCCCATCTCGTGGCCGTAGAGGGGCAGCGCGGCCTCCAGCCGGAGGGTATCCCGGGCCCCCAGACCGGCGGGCTTCGCCCCCAGCTCGATAAGCCGGTTCCATAGCCACGCGGCCTCGGCGCTCTCAATGTACACCTCATAGCCCAGGGGCTCGCCGGTGTAGCCGGTCTTGGCCACCCGGACAGTGCGGCCCTCAAATTGAAGGGTGTTCAGAGCGTTTTTCATGGGCTCGGTGATAGCCTCGCCGCCGGAGAGAACGGAGAGAATCTCCTTGCACTTGGGCCCCTGGACGGCGATAGCGGCCCAATCGGCGGTGATGTTGGTGATGGTGCAGTCGTAACCCTTGACAACGCCCATCAGGTGCTCCAGGTCCTTGCCGGTGTTGGCGGCGTTGACCACCAGGAGGAACCGCTCCTCCTCAAATTTGTAGAGGTAGGCATCGTCCACCGCGCCGCCGTTTTCGTTGGGGATGATGCAGTACTGGGCCTGGTTGAGGTCCAGGGCCATGACGTTGCTGCTGAGCACGTGCTGAAGAAACGCCACCCGATCCGGGCCCTCTACCAGCAGGCGTCCCATGTGGGACACGTCAAAGAGGCTGCACGCGTGGCGGGTGTAGAGATGCTCGGCCACAATGCCGCCGGGGTACTGGATGGGCATCTCCCATCCGCCGAAGTCCACCATAGAGGCGCCGGCCTCTGTGTGGACATCATAGAGCTGGGTGCGCTGGAGCTCGCTCATAGGAAATCTCCTCCTTCAAAAATGGTCTGATTCCTGGCAGCAAAAAGGCACAAGGCCTGCTTTCCTGCAGTCCTTGTGCCTCCGTTCGATAACCTGAGAGATTCCCCTCCGGACATCCGCCGGGGGTTGCACCTTCGGTGCGCGGCGCACCGCGCTTCTCGGAGCATCGTCATAGCCCGGCCCTTTTGCCTGAGAGTTTCCGCGTTCCCCTTCGGCGTTCCGGCGCGAGCGCCGGAATCTCTCCCGAACCAATCATCCGATTCTCTATTCCATTTTCCCGCCCAGTCAGGGGTTTGGCTGGGAGTATGCTACCACGCCGCCGGTCCGTTGTCAAGGCATTTTCCGCCGCCGGGAGACGTTTCGACGAAAGCAACGGTTTTCCAATGGCAAAACTGTGCATTTTCACCAACACTCTTGCAGGCGGCGCAGCGGCGTGGTATGATGGAGAAAAAGGAGGTGGGACTATGGGGCGCATTGCGGTTATCGACGACGATATTCATATCGGGGACATGCTGGAGGAGGTGCTCCGGCGGGAGGGGTACGAGGTCCTGCGGGCCTACTCGGGGACGGAGGCCCTGCTCCTCCTCCGGGGACAGAGGCCGGATCTGATCCTGCTGGACCTGATGCTGCCGGGGCTGAGCGGCGAGGAGGTTCTGCCCCATCTGGCGGGTATTCCGGTGATTGTGCTCTCCGCACGGGCGGACGTGCGGGACAAGGTGTCCCTGCTGCTGGGGGGCGCGGCGGACTATCTGACCAAGCCCTTCGACACCCGGGAGCTGCTGGCCCGCATCGCGGTGCAGCTGCGGGGCGGGACGCCAGCCCCGGCGGCGCTGCGGTGGGGGGCACTGGAGATGGATCTCGCCGTCCACAGCGTGTCGGCCAACGGGAGGCCGGTGCGGCTGACCCGGACGGAGTTCGCCATTTTAAAGCTGCTGCTGCAAAATCCCCGGCAGGTGGCAACCAAATCCCTCCTGCTGGAAAAGCTTTTCGAGGATACCCCGGACTGCGTGGAGAGCTCCCTGAAGGTCCATATGAGCAACCTGCGGAGGAAGCTCCGGGAGGCCGGGGCCGGGGACGTCATCGAGTCTGTTTGGGGGATTGGGTTCAAGCTGCGGGAGGAACCTTAACCTTATCTTATCTCTTTTCTTAACCGCTTTCTTAACCAAGCCCGTCTATACTGGCCCCATTCCAATCAAAGGAGGATGGAGCGAATCTATGGACTACGTTCTGAAAACCAACGCTCTGACAAAGACCTACAAAACCACAAAGGCCCTCGACCGCCTCACCATGTCGGTGGAAAAAGGAGCTATTTACGGCTTCGTGGGCCGCAACGGCGCGGGTAAAACCACCCTTATCCGCCTCATCTGCGGCTTGCAGTCCCCTACGGAGGGCTCCTTCACGCTCTACGGCTGCGCCAATACCAGCCGGGAGATCCACAGGGCCCGCCGCCGCATGGGGGCGGTGGTGGAGACCCCCTCCATCTACCTGTCCATGACGGCGGAGGAGAACCTGAAGCAGCAGTACCAGATCCTGGGCCTCCCGTCCTATGACGGTGTAGGGGAGCTGCTGGCGCTGGTGCGGCTGGAGAACACCGGGAAAAAGAAGGCCAAGGACTTCTCCCTGGGGATGCGCCAGCGGCTTGGCATCGCCGTGGCCCTGGCCGGGGACCCGGATTTCCTGATCCTGGACGAGCCCGCCAACGGCCTGGACCCCCAAGGTATTGTGGAGATTCGGGAGCTGATTCTCCGGCTCAACCAGGAGCGGCAGATCACCGTGCTCATCTCCAGCCACATCCTCGACGAGCTGAGCCGTCTGGCCACCCACTACGGCTTTATCGACGGCGGGCGGATGATCAAGGAAATCAGCGCCGCCGATCTGAAGGCCAGCTGTCGGAAGTGCCTGCGCCTCACTGTCGGCGATATCTTCTCCCTCCCCGCCGCCCTGGACAGGCTGGGGCTGGAGTACGCCGTCCGATCCGGTACGGAGGCCGACGTCTACGGCGCTCCCTCTGTCACCGATCTGACCCTGGCTCTCCACGCCGCCGGGTGCGAACTTAAAAGCATCCATGAGCACGATGAGAGTCTGGAGAGCTACTACATGAATCTGGTGGGAGGCGCTGTCGATGAGTAACCTTCTGCGGGCCAACTTCTACCGGATGCGCCGGGACCAGATGTTCTGGTGCTGCATGGGGACGGTCCTGATCTGCTCCGCTGTGTTTGTGTTCTTTTGGTGCCGGGAGGCCCTCCTGCTGGGCTCTGAGGCTGCGCTGGAGCAATATTATTTCAATATGGTGATGTCGCTGGGGTTCTTTACTGCCATATTTGCGGCCATGTTCCTGAACGCGGAATACAGCGAGGGCACCATCCGCAACAAGCTGGCCGTGGGCCGCACCCGCCGGGATATCTACCTGGCCCACTTTCTCACAGTCCTGACCGCGTCCCTTTTCTTCGCAGCCGCGTGGCTTCTCGGCGGGTGCACCGGCATCCCGATGCTCGGGCCCTGGAGGTTCGGCCTTGGGGGGCTGGCGCTCCATGTCCTCATCGCAGTGGGCTCTACCGTAGCCTTTGCCGCCATCTTCACTTTCCTGGGGCTGCTCCTCAGCGGACGCCCCGCCACCGTCATTGTGGTGCTGTCCTGGTTCGCCCTGCTGCTGGGCGCCAGCACGATAGAAAACATCCTCTCGGAGCCGGAATTTTCCAGCGGCATCCTCATGACCGTGGACGGGATGCAGATGATAAACCAAGAGCCCAACCCCCGGTATGTCTCCGGGGCGCTGCGGACATTTTATGAGTTTCTCCGGGATGTCATCCCCGCCGGACAGGCGATTCAGGTGCAGAACCTGGCGGTGCTCCATCCCCTGCGGGCACTGCTGTGCGATCTGGGCGTGACAGCCGCTTTTACCTTGGGCGGTCTGGCGCTCTTTGCGCGCAAGGACCTGAAGTAGGAGGTGCGCATGGGAAATCTGCTCCATGCCGGCCTCTCGCGGCTGGTGCGAAGCCGGGCCTTCCTGCTGGCACTGCTGGCGGAGCTGGCCTACACGGCCCTGGTGGTGATGGTCTGCTGGGACCACTACGCCGCCGGGACCGGGAATTACACCCTGGAATCCATTCTTACCGCCGGGTTCGGCCTCATGGGCTATCTGCCTGTCCCATCCCTTATCGCCGCGCCCCTGCTGAGCCTCCACCTCGGAGCGGACTACAGCGACGGAACTCTGCGCAACAAGCTCATCGTGGGCCACACCCACACCGGGATCTATCTCTCAGACCTGCTCACCTGTGTCATCGCCGCCGTGGGGCTGGATGTGCTGTACCTGCTCCTGGCCGGGGCGCTGTGCGCCTACCCCGTCCTGGGCATGACCGGAACGCTGCTGCGGGTCTCCCCGGGACAGCTGCTGGCCTGGGTGGCCGTGGGCCTGCTGGCCCGGGCGGCCTGGGCGGCGGCAGTAAAGCTGGCGGTGACACTGCTGGGCAGCAGGACCTCCGCCTCCATCGCCGGACTGCTGCTGGTCATGGCGGCGGCGGGGCTCTGCTCCTTCGCCTTCCACGAGCTGGAGTACCTCGCCCGTCATCCGGCGGAGAGCGGCTGTGCGCTTCGCACGTCCCTCTGGCATCTGCTCCTGGACACTCTGCCCACAGGCCAGTATCTGCGGATCAGCCGCCTGGACACCCCCTATCTGTGGCGGATGCCCCTGCTAAGCCTGGGGGTCATCGCCGCCAGCACCGCCGCCGGACTGCTGCTGTTCCGGAGGAAGGATTTGAAATAGTGAGGTTTTGCTATGGTGTACGTTCTCTGGCTTTTCTGCGCCGGACTGGCGCTGGCCGTCCTGCTGCTGGTCTGGAAAATCGTCCTCCTGCGCCGCTCGGCGGAAGCACTGCGCCAGGGCCTGCGGGAGCGGCTGGAGACGGACACCAACACATTCCTCTCCATCCCCAGCCGGGACCGCGCCATGCGCCGTCTGGCTTCGGACCTCAACGGCCAACTCCGCCTTCTCCGCCGGGAGCGCCAGCGCCACCAGCAGGGGGACCGCACCCTCAAGGAGGCGGTGGCCGGGGTGTCCCACGATCTGCGCACGCCCCTGACGGCCATCTGCGGCTACCTGGATCTGCTGGAGCGGGAGGAGCTGAGCGGACCGGCGGACCGGTATCTGGCCCTCATCCGGGAGCGGACGGACCGCCTGCGGGAGCTGATGGAGGAATTTTTCCAGTACACCGTGGCCCTCTCCAGCGGGGACGAACCGGTTCTGGAGGACTTGAGCCTGAACCGGGCGGTGGAGGAGAGCCTGGCGGCGTGGTACGCCGTGCTGACGGAGCGGGGCATAGAGCCGGCGGTGCGCCTGCCGGAAGCCGCAGTGGTCCGCCGGTTGGACGCCGGGGCCCTGGGCAGAATTTTAAACAACGTCCTCTCCAACGCGGTCAAGTACAGCGGCGGGGATCTGACCGTGGAACTGAGGGAGAATGGGACCCTCACCTTCTCCAACGCCGCCCCGGGGATGACGCCCCTGCTGGCCCAGCGGCTCTTTGACCGCTACTTCACGGTGGAGACCGGCCACAGGATCGGAGGGCTGGGCCTCTCCATCTCCAGGGAGCTGGCGGAGAAAATGGGCGGCGAGGTCTCCGCGTCCTGCCGTGGGGAGATCCTGACAGTGGAGATCTCCTTCCCCGCTCCGCCCGGCTGACACCTTCGCTCCTCCCGCAGCATAGGATAGTGTCGGACGGGAATCGTCCACACCTTTCATAACTGTAACAACAGGGAGGAGTTTTCCCTTATGAACCACTATTGCTGCGATTACGACCCCTGCCAGAGCGGCTGCGGCGGGAGCGGCGTTTGCTGCGTCCCCGGCCCCATGGGTCCCCGGGGTCCCAGAGGTCTCCCCGGTCCTATGGGCCCCCAGGGGCCACAGGGTCTGCCGGGCCTGCCCGGCACACAGGGTCCCGCCGGCCCCATGGGCCCCCAGGGACCGGCCGGCCCCGCCGGAAGCGGCGCGACCGGTGCAACCGGACCTCAGGGCCCCCAGGGGCCACAGGGACCTCAGGGTGCGCAGGGACCCCAGGGCATCCAAGGGCCTGCCGGTCCCGCCGGCGCAACCGGCGCGACTGGTCCTCAGGGCCCCGCTGGTGCCGTCGGCGCGCAGGGTCCCGCCGGTCCTGCTGGTCCTGCCGGTCCCACCGGGCCTGAGGGTCCCCAGGGCGCGGCTGGCGCCGCCGGTGCCGTTGGCGCAACCGGCCCCCAGGGGCTCCAGGGTATCCAGGGTCCCGCCGGTCCTGCTGGTCCTGCCGGTCCCACCGGCCCTGAGGGTCCCCAGGGCGCGGCCGGCGCTGCCGGTGCCGTTGGCGCAACCGGCCCCCAGGGGCTCCAGGGT
>JAAWUC010000085.1 GCA_022804995.1 Oscillospiraceae bacterium | reverse complement strand
TCCATTGACCCCAATGCGTTTCTGACCATCACGCAGATCAAGGAGGTCCGGGGGCAGGGCTTTTCCAGGGAGCGGATTTATGTAGAATCCCCCGACCGGTACAGTCAGCCGTAAGAGCCTGTTTATAGCAAACATCACCCCCCCAACAATAGACAGAAGCGGCGAACCAATGGGGCAGTTCAGTGGAGAAACACAAGAGAGAGCTTTCTGAAGGGCATCCGGGAGGAGATCCAAATTGCGGATTTTCCAGCAGCGCAGAATGGCTTTCATTTTGTCCTTGACAATGGGTTCTTGCAGATTTCGTAAAAATTTGGTTGACAGAGAAGTTTTCGGCTGGTATACTATATAAGCCGCTTTGAATGGGCAAAAGTGCGCTTTCCGCGCCGCCTACGACAGCGAGCCCGTAAAGGAGCGCGGAAACGCTTCATAATAAAGGAAAGCGAGGTGCAAAAGGAATGCACGCAATCATTGTAACCGGCGGTAAGCAGTACAAGGTGGCCGAGGGCGAGACCCTCTTCATCGAGAAGCTGCCCGTGGAGGCCGGCGACAAGGTGGTTTTTGACCAGGTTCTGGCGGTGCTGGACGGCGACAACGCCACCATCGGCACCCCCAGTGTGGCCGGCGCCACCGTGGAGGCCAACACCGTGAAGAACGGCAAGGGCAAGAAGATCCGTATCTTCAAGTACAACCCCAAGAAGGGCTACCGCAAGCGGCAGGGCCACCGTCAGCCCTACACCAAGGTTGAGATCACCAAGATCAACGCCTGAGCATGACCACCGTCACCTTCCACACAAAGGACGGGCGGATCACAGGCTTTGACGCCGAGGGACACAGCGGCTACGCCGAGGCCGGTGCGGACATCGTCTGCGCCGCCGTCACCAGCGCGGTGCGGCTGGCGGAGTGTACCGTCAACGAGGTGCTGGGCGTCTGCGCCGCCGTGCGGGCGGACGAGCGGACCGCCGCCATCTCCTTCCGCCTCCCGGGGTCCCTGGGAGACGCGGCGGAGAGCGCCAGCCAGGCGGTGCTCACCGGCCTGATGGTCTATCTCAGCGAGCTCCACGGGGAGTACCCGGAGCATGTAGAAGTTCTGGAGGCCCAGTAGGGCCCCCTGTCCCGCATCTTACAGAAAGGATGGAAAAAGCGATGATGAACATTGGTCTTCAGTTCTTCGCCCATAAGAAGGGCGTCGGCTCCACCAAGAACGGCCGTGATTCCGAGAGCAAGCGCCTGGGGCCCAAGCGGGCCGACGGGCAGCACGTGCTGGCCGGCAATATCCTCGTCCGCCAGCGCGGCACCCACATCCACCCTGGCGTGAACGTGGGCCGCGGCAGCGACGACACCCTGTTCGCTAAGGCGGCGGGCGTGGTCCGCTTCGAGCGGCTGGGCCGGGACCGCAAGCAGGTCTCTGTCTACGAGGAGGCGTAACCGAAATACGCGAAAAGCAGGCGTCCGATGGGACGCCTGCTTTTTATTTTACGTTCGATTCGGCGGCTCTACCGCTGGATGCGTCCGGAGCCGTCGCCGCCGGCCAGCTTCTCCACCTCGGCGACAGTGACCATGTTGTAGTCGCCCTCGACGGAGTGCTTCAGGGCCGAGGCCGCCACGGCGAACTCCACCGCCGCCTGCGTATCCTTCCCTGTCAGCAGGGAGTAGATCAAACCGCCGCCGAAGCTGTCGCCGCCGCCTACCCGGTCGATGATGTGCAGGTCGTACTTCTTGGAGAAGCAGTACTCCCCGCTCTTCACGTCGCAGAGCATGGCGCTCCAGCCGTTGTCAAAAGCGGAGCGGCTCTCCCGCAGGGTGATGGACACCTTCTCGAAGCCGAATTTGTCCGCCAGCTGCTTGGCCACGCTCTTGTAGCCCTCCCGGTTGATCTCCCCGGCGTAGATATCGGTGTACTCGGCCTCGATGCCGAATACATCCTTGGCGTCCTCCTCGTTGGAGATGCACACGTCTACGTACTGGCACAGATCGGTCATAGCCTCCCGGGCCTGTTCCCGGGTCCACAGCTTGCCCCGGTAGTTCAGATCGCAGGAGATCTTGATCCCCTTGGCCCGCGCGGCCTTGCAGGCCTCCCGGCAGATCTCCACCAGGTTGGGCCCCAGGGCCGGGGTGATACCGGTGAAGTGGAACCACTCCGCACCCTCAAAAATCTTGTCCCAGTCGAAGTCGGCGCTCTGGGCCTCCTGAATGGCGGAGTGGGCCCGGTCGTAGATGCAGACAGACCCCCGCTGGCTGGCGCCCTTCTCATTGAAGTAGATGCCCACCCGGCTGCCGCCCCGGACGATTTTGCTGGTGTCCACCCCGTAGCGGCGCAGGGAGTTGACGGCGCACTGGCCGATGGCATGGGCGGGGAGCTTGGTAACGTAGACCGCGTCCAGGCCGTAGTTGGCCAGGGAGACAGCCACGTTGGCCTCGCCGCCGCCAAAGCTGAACTCCAGGTGGTCCGCCTGAACAAACCGTTCATAGTTGTAGGGCTGGAGCCGGATCATCAGCTCGCCGAAGGTCACCACTTTTGCCATTACTTTCTGGCCTCCTCCACGATCTCCCGGGACTTCCTGCACAGCTCGGTGATCTCATCCCACTTCTGGTTCTCAATGAGGTCGGCAGTGACCATGTAGGATCCGCCGCAGGCGGCGATGACTGGGGCCTTCAGATACTCGCCCAGATTCTTCAGGGAGATGCCGCCGGTGGGCATGACCTTAAACTGGGGGAAGGGGGCGCTCATGGCCTTGATTTTTGCCAGACCGCCGGACTGCTCGGCGGGGAAGAACTTGAGGAGCTCCAGGCCGAATTTCAGAGCGGCGTGGTAGTCGGTGGGGGTGGTGCAGCCGGGGTAGATGGGGATATTTTTCTCCTGGGCGTAGGCCACCAGCTCCGGGTCAAACCCCGGGGTGACGATAAACTGCCCGCCGGCGGCGATGGTGGCGTCGATGTGCTCCCGGGCGGTGACGGTGCCCGCGCCCACGATCATCTCGGGGCAGGCCTCCCGCATGAGCCGGATAGCCCGGTCCGCCCCGGCGGCGCGGAAGGTGACCTCCGCCACCGGCACGCCGCCGGCGCACAGCGCCTTGGCCAGCGGGGCGGCGTCCCGCTCCGGATTGCTCAGTTTGATCACCGGCACCACGCCGATCTTGGAAATGGCTTCGTTCATTGGATTCATGGCAATTCTCCTCTCAAACCTGCGATCTTTTTATTTGGCCGGCGCGGAGGGTCCGCGCCCTACCGATCATAGTCCAGATAGGCGCCCCGCATGGGGGACGCCGCCAGCTCGGAGAACAGCCGCAGCACGCCCCGCCCATACTTGACGGGCTTAGGACGCCAGCGTTCCCGCCGCCGGGCCAGAATGGCCTCCATCTCCGCCGGGGTTTTGGGCTCCCCCTTCACGCCCACGATGTCCAGGACCCGCTCCCGCACGTCCAGCCGGATCAGATCCCCCTCCTCCACCAGGGCGATGGGGCCGCCGGCCTGGGCCTCCGGGGAGCAGTGGCCGATGACGGGCCCGGTGGAGGCCCCGGAGAAGCGCCCGTCGGTGATGAGGGCGATGGTTTTCCCCAGCTCCTTATCGGAGGAGATGGCCTCGCTGGTGTAGAACATCTCCGGCATACCGGAGCCCTTGGGCCCCTCGTATCGGATGAACACCGCGTCCCCGGGCTTTACCCGGTGATGAAGCACGGCGTCGATGCACGCCTCCTCGCTGTCGAAGGGCCGGGCGGTGAGCACAGCGGAGAACATCTCCTCCGGGCAGGCGGTGTGCTTGATCACCGCCCCCTCCGGAGCCAGGTTCCCCCGGAGCACGGCGATGGAGCCGTCGGTGCCAATGGCCCGGTCGCAGGGGCGGATGATGTCCTCCCGGGTCAGGGACAGCTGGTACTTTTTATTGGCCTCCTCCAGCCACCTCTGGCAGCGGTCATAGAAGCCGTTCCGCCTCAGCTCCTCCAGGTTCTCCCCCAGGGTCTTTCCGGTGACGGTGCGGGCATCCAGGTGCAGGGAGCCCTTGATCTCCTCCATAATGGCGGGCACACCCCCGGCGTAGTAGAAGAACTCGGCGGGCCAGCGGCCGGCGGGCCGGATGTCCAGCAGGTAGCGGGCCCCCCGGTGGAGGCGGTCGAAGGTGTCCCCGGTGATCTCGATGCCAAACTCGTGGGCGATGGCGGGGAGGTGAAGCAGGCAGTTGGTGGAGCCGGAGATGGCGGCGTGGACCAGAATGGCGTTCTCAAAGCTGTCCATGGTGACAATATCGCTGGGCCGCGTGTTTTCCCCCAGGGCCAGCTTCACCGCCAGGGCTCCGGCGTTTCTGGTGTATTCGAGGAGGTCCGGGCTGGCGGCGGGCAGCAGAGCGCTCCCCGGCAGGGCCAGGCCCAGGGCCTCGGCCATGATCTGCATGGTGGAGGCAGTGCCGATAAACGAGCAGGCTCCGCAGCCGGGGCAGGCATTCTCCTTCGCCCAGCAGAGTGTCTCCTGGCCGATCTCCCCCCGCTCAAATTTGGCGGCGTACATGCCCAGCTGCTCCAGGGTCAGCAGGTCCGGCCCCGCCGCCATGGTGCCGCCGGCGATCACCACGGCGGGGATGTTCACCCTCGCCAGGCCAATCAGGTTGCCTGGCATCCCCTTGTCGCAGCTGGCAATATAGATCCCCGCGTCGAAGGGGGTGGCGCTGGCCTGGATCTCGATCATATTGGCAATCATCTCCCGGCTGGCCAGGGAGAAGTTGATGCCGTCGGTGCCCTGGCTCTCGCCGTCGCACATGTCGGTGCAGAAGTACCGGGCCCCGTGCCCGCCGGCCCCGGCCACCCCCTCCCGCGCGGCCTCCACCAGCCGGTCCAGGTGGGCGGAGCCGGGGTGGCTGTCGCCGAAGGTGCTCTCAATGAAGATCTGGGGCTTGGACAGGTCCTCCGGCCTCCAGCCGGCGCCCAGCCGCAGGGGGTCCAGCTCCGGGGCCAGCCCGCGCATTTTCTGACTGATCAACATCTGACGCGCTCATCCTTTCCAATGTGGTGCTGGGACAGGATGTCGTCCTCTGTGAAAAACCGCGGAGGCGGTTTGTCCGGATGACTCTATCCTATCATATGACGTCATACAATACAAGCCGGAATTTTGACCAAGAATTCCCGGCTTTTTTTGGTGGAATCAGGGAGGCCGCAGCCGTTCCCCCCGCCGCCCGGTCTTTTTTCACAGGACAGGCGGGTATATTTTGTGCGAAATTCCGAAAAATATTGATCACTCCCGCCGTCCCTGCCGGAAACCGATTTCAGGAGGAACCGCTATGCTGCTCGCTGTCTTTTTCATCTCTATCGCCGCCCTGCTGCTGTGCATCATCCGAATCAAGCTCAACGCCTTTGTGGCCCTGCTGGTGTGCGCCTACGGCACCGGCCTGCTGGCCCTGGCCGCCTATGCCGGGGGACAGGCCCCGGAGGGCTTCGCCTCTATTGCCGACGTCACCGCCTGCGTCACCAACAGCTTCGGCTCCACACTGGGCTCCATCGGCATCGTCACCGGCCTGGGCGTGATGCTGGGCATGTTCATGTACGAGTCCGGCGGTATCGACAGCATTGTTGACCGGGTACTCCGGGCCGTGGGGCCCAAACGGTCCCAGTACGCCGTGTCCGCCGCCGGATTCATCACCGGTATCCCCGTCTTTGGCGATGTGGTCTACATCATGTTTGCCCCCATGCTCCGGGTCCTCTCCCGCAAGACCGGCTACTCCATGACTGCCTACGGCGGCGCGCTGGCTGTGGCTACCACCTGCACCTTTGCCCTGGTGCTGCCCACAGCGCCGCCGCTGGCGGTGGCCGGGACCATGGGGGTCAACGTGGGGATCTTCTTCTTTTACGCCCTGCTGGCCGCTTTTGTGGGCATGTTCTTCGGCGGCATCGTCTATGGCGGCTTTGTCAACCGGCTGGACCAGAAGGCCGGCAAGGCCTGGGACTTCTCGGACCTGGAGGAGCCGGCGGAGAGCGCCGCCGGACCCAGGATGGGCGCGGGGCGGGCCATGTCCATCCTCCTGGTTCCCATTGTCCTCATTCTGCTGGGCTCCTTCTCCGCCTTCCTGCTGCCGGAGGACAGCGCCGCGCTGGCGGTTCTGGCCTTTCTGGGGGATAAAAACGTGGCGATGACCATCGGCGTGGTCTACGGCGCGTTTGTCTCCCGGTCCTGCCTCCGGCGGTCCATTACGGAGCTCATGGCCGAGGGCGCGGATAAGATCGGCCTGGTGCTGCTGATCACCGGCGCGGGCGGCGCTTACGGCGGCGTCCTGAAGGCCTGCGGCATTGCCAACGTCATCACCGGCGGGCTCCAGCGGTTTCATATGCCCATTCTGGTCATGTGCTTTGCCATCGCCCAGGTGCTGCGCGTCGCCACCGGCTCCACCACCGTGGCACTGACCACCACCGCCGCCATCGTCTCCACCGCCGCAGCCTCCTCCGGCGTCTCCCCCGTTCTGTGCGCTGTCGCGGTGTGCGCCGGCGGCATCGGCCTGTCCCTGCCCAACGACTCCGGCTTTTGGGCCGTCTCCCGGTTCTTCCACCTCAGCGAGGTGGACACCCTCCGGGGCTGGAGCCTCGGCGGCTTCGCGGCGGGGGTATCCATTCTGCTGTTCGCCTGTATTCTCAGCCTGTTCCAGGGCTTTCTGCCCGGGCTCTCCTGAGCGCCGGACGGCTTTCTTGCCCACGCCCTTGCATTCGGCGGGAAGATTCGCTATAATACTGTGGAAACCCGTCATGGAGGGAAAGGAGCTGCCTGCGGTGAAGGAAGATTGTTTTGAGACTATTCAGACCAGGGAATCCTCTCTGCCCGAGCGGACAGCGGAGCAGATATCCAAGCTGATTGTGGAGCAGCATTTGACAAGTGAGGATCGTCTGCCCAGCGAATTCGAGCTGGCGGAGCTGCTCAATGTGGGCCGGGGCACCATCCGGGAGGGCGTAAAGCTGCTGGTGGCCCGGAACGTGCTGGAGATCCGGCGGGGCAAGGGAACCTACATTGCCCGAAACCCGGGGGAGGTCTCCGATCCCCTGGGCTTTGCCTACTACCCGGACCAGCTGGGGCTGGCCGTGGATCTGCTGGAGGTCCGGGAGCAGGTGGAGCCCTGGGTGGCCCGGGCGGCGGCGGAGCGGGCCGGGGCGGAGGATTTGAAGCAGCTGCGGGAGACCTGCGCGGTGGTGGAGCAAGACATCCTGGAGGAGCGGGACCACTCCCGGAACGATGTGCTCTTCCACGTGGCCATTGCCAAGTGTACCCACAATATGGTCGTGCCGAAGATCATCCCCATCATTACCTACGCCATCACCCTGTCTGTCACCCTGACGGAGAGCCGGTTAAAGACGGAAACCGTCGTCAGCCACCGGGAGATCCTGGACGCCATCTGCGGCCGGGACGGGGAGCGGGCCGGGGCGGCTATGGCGCGGCACATTGAGCACAACCGGCTCATGCTGGAGGAGCTTCTTCGAAGCCAGGGGCGGGAGCGGAGGGCCTCCGGCGGAGAGGCGGCAGTCCGGTGAGCGGCGCGAGGAGCGGTGGGACGGACGCCTTCTTTGACGGGCTTTACGCGCCCTTCCGCATCCAGCGGGTGGATGCGGCCCGCGCCATCAACAGCGCTCGGGAGAAGCGGCGGAGATGCCCGTGGGGAAAAAAGGAAAAGGAATGGGGCCGCTCCGAGTAAGCTCGGAGCGGCCCCATTTGTTATGCCAGGGACGATACTGTGTTTACCGGACGCGCTCAGCCCTCGTACAGATCCTTGAGCTTGAGCAGGTGGGCATACCGCGCCTTTGCGGCCTCCTCGTTGCGGGCGAAGAGCTCGGTGGCGCGCTCGGGGAACTCCCGGGTCAGACGGGCATAGCGGGCCTCGTTCATCAGGAACTCCTGATAGCCGCCGGCCGGCTCCTTGCTGTCGAGAGTGAAGGGGTTCTTGCCCTCGGCGGCCAGAGCGGGGTTGTACCGGAACATATTCCAGTAGCCGCACTCGACAGCCTTCTTCATCTCCTTCTGGCAGTTCATCATGCCGCCCTTGATGGAGTGCATCTCGCAGGGGGCGTAGCCGATGATGAGGGAGGGGCCGTGGTAGGCCTCGGCCTCGGCGATGGCCTTGATGGTCTGGGCGGTGTTGGCGCCCATAGCCACCTGGGCCACGTACACATAGCCGTACTGCATGGCAATCTCCGCCAGGCTCTTCTTCTTCATCTCCTTACCGGCGGCGGCAAACTGGGCCACCTGGCCGATGTTGGAGGCCTTGGAGGCCTGACCGCCGGTGTTGGAGTACACCTCGGTATCGAAGACGAACACGTTGACATCCTCGCCGGAGGCCAGGACGTGGTCCAGTCCGCCGTAGCCGATATCGTAGGCCCAGCCGTCGCCGCCGAAGATCCACACGCTCTTCTTGTTCAGGTACTCCTTCTTATCCAGGATGGCCTTGGCCAGCTTGCAGGCGTCGCAGTCGCAGTACTTCTCGCCCTTGGCCTTCAGCTCCTTCACGTGGGCCAGCATCCCGTCCCGCTTGTCGCCAAAGACCTTCTCGCCATCGGGGCTGGTGATGAACGCCTCGTTCTCGTCCAGAGTCATCAGGCTCTCCTCCAGCAGAGCAATATACTCCTTGGAAGCGGCCTGATTGGCCTCGCCGTCCTCCATGGTATCCAGCCACTTCTGGGCGGCGTCCTTCAGGGGCTGATAGGCCCACTCAATGGCGATGAGCTTCTTGGTGTCCTCAGCCAGGGCGTTGCGGATGGCCTTCTGGCCGACGTACATACCCAGGCCGTGCTCCGCGTTGTCCTCAAACAGGGAGTTGCACCAGGCGGGACCCTTGCCCTCGCTGTTGGTGCAGTAGGGGCTGGTAGCGGCGGGGCCGCCCCAGATGGAGGAACAGCCGGTAGCGTTGGAGATATACATCCGGTCGCCGAAGAGCTGAGTCACCAGACGGGCATAGCTGGTCTCGGCACAGCCGGCGCAGGAGCCGGAGAACTCCAGGTAGGGCTGCTTGAACTGGCTGCCCTTGACGGTGTTGTCCTGCATATCTGCCTTGGGAGCGGTCTTGACCAGGTAGTCCCAGACCTTAGCCTGCTCGGCCTGGCTCTCCTGGGGCACCATCTTGATGGCCTTATCCTTAGCCAGGCAGGCCTCCACGCACACGCCGCAGCCCATGCAGTCCAGGGGGCTCACGCCGATGGCGTAGGTGTACACGCCCTTGCCCTTGCCGGCCTTGATGGCGGCGGTCTTGAGACCCTCGGGGGCATTCTTGACCTCGTCCTCGGTCAGGGCGTAGGTGCGGATGGTGGCGTGGGGGCAGACATAGGCGCAGGTATTGCACTGGATGCACTTGGTGGGATCCCACTCGGGCACGCTGACGGCTACGCCGCGCTTCTCATAGGCGGCGGCGCCCAGCTCGAACTGGCCGTCCACATGAGGCACGAAGACGCTGACGGGCAGGCTGTCGCCGTCCATACGGCCCACGGGCTCCAGGATATCCTTGACCATGGTCACCAGCTCGGCCTTGCCGGAGAGCTCCTTGGCGGGCTTGTTGTCCACGGCGTTGGCCCAGTCGGCGGGAACGTCAATCTTCTTGAAGGCGGTGGCGCCGGCGTCGATGGCCTTGTGGTTCATCTCCACCACGTCCATGCCCTTCTTAGAGTAGGACTTGGTGGCGGCGTCCTTCATATACTGGATGGCGTCCTCCTGGGGCATGACCTTGGCCAGAGTGAAGAAGGCGGACTGGAGGATGGTGTTGGTACGCTTGCCCATGCCGATCTGAGCGGCCAGGTCAATGGCGTTGATGGTGTAGAGCTGGATGTTGTTCTTGGCGATATACTGCTTGGCCTCGGCGTTGAGGTGGTGGCAGAGCTCGTCGAAATCCCACTGGCAGTTAATCATAAACACGCCGCCGGGCTTGACGTCGTTGACCATCTTGAAGCCCTTGGTCACGTAGCTGGGGTTATGGCAGGCCACAAAGTCCGCCTTGTTGATATAATAGGGGGAGCGGATGGGCTTGTCGCCGAAGCGCAGGTGGCTGATGGTCACGCCGCCGGTCTTCTTGGAGTCGTACTGGAAGTACGCCTGGACGTATTTATCGGTATGGTCGCCGATGATCTTGATGGAGTTCTTGTTGGCGCCCACGGTGCCGTCGCCGCCCAGACCCCAGAATTTGCACTCGATGGTGCCCTCTGCGGCGGTATTGGGGGCGTCCTTCTCGGGCAGGGACAGGTTGGTGACGTCGTCCACGATGCCGATGGTGAACTGGCGGCGGGGCGCGGCGGCGTTCAGCTCCTCATAGACAGCGAACACGCTGGCCGGGGGGGTGTCCTTGGAGCCCAGGCCGTAGCGGCCGCCGATGATCTTCACGTCGTTCTTGCCGGCGTTGGCCAGAGCGGAAACCACATCCAGGTACAGGGGCTCGCCCAGAGCGCCGGGCTCCTTGGTGCGGTCCAGAACGGCGATCTTCTTGCAGGAGGCGGGGATGGCCGCGATGAGCTTATCGGCGGCGAAGGGGCGGTACAGGCGGACCTTAACCAGGCCAACCTTCTCGCCGTGGGCGTTCATGTAGTCGATGACCTCCTCGGCCACGTCGCAGATGGAGCCCATGGCGATGATGACGCGGTCCGCGTCGGCGGCGCCATAATAATTGAACAGCTGGTAGTTGGTGCCCAGCTTCTCGTTGATCTTGCCCATGTACTTCTCCACGACGGCGGGCAGCTCGTCGTAGTATTTGTTGCAGGCCTCACGGTGCTGGAAGAAGATGTCGCCGTTCTCGTGGGAGCCCCGGGTGGAGGGGTGCTCGGGGTTGAGCGCGTGCTTGCGGAAGGCCTCGACAGCCTCCATGTCACACATATCCTTCAGATCCTCGAAGTCCCAGACGGCGACCTTCTGAATCTCGTGGGAGGTCCGGAAGCCGTCGAAGAAGTTAATAAAGGGGACCTTGCCGGAGATGGCGGCCAGATGGGCCACAGGGGACAGATCCATGACCTCCTGGACGTTGCCCTCCGCCAGCATGGCAAAGCCGGTCTGGCGGCAGGCCATAACGTCAGAATGGTCGCCGAAGATGTTCAGCGCATGGGTGGACACGGTACGGGCGGAGACATGGAAGACAGTGGGCAGCTGCTCCGCCGCGATCTTATACATATTGGGGATCATCAGCAGCAGGCCCTGGCTGGCGGTATAAGTGCTGGTGAGAGCGCCGGCGCCCAGGGAGCCGTGGACAGCGCCCGCCGCGCCGGCCTCGGACTGCATCTCCACCACCTTCACTTGGGTGCCGAAGATGTTCTTCAGGCCGTTGGCGGACCACTGGTCTACCAGATCGGCCATGGGGCTGGACGGGGTGATCGGGTAGATCGCCGCAACCTCGCTGAACGCGTAGGATACGTGTGCAGCAGCGTTGTTGCCGTCCATGGATTTGAACTTTCTTGCCATAATCGTTGCTCCTCCTGAATATTTGTTACCGCTTTGGTATGGTCGCAAAGCACGGAACTCATACGCTATCTAATATAGCACAAAGTTTTCATTCTGTAAATGTTCTAATTGGAGGATTTTGCAAAAAATTTTTTCCTTCTCCGGTTTTTTCTTCGACGATGGCGCCGGGGCTCCTCGCCCCGGACCCCGGGTACTTTTTCGCCGCCGAAAAAGTACCCAAAAAGCCGCCAGGACCCCTGCTGGGTCCTGGACCCCGGGCCACACGATGGGGGTTACGGGGG
>JAAWUC010000084.1 GCA_022804995.1 Oscillospiraceae bacterium | reverse complement strand
AGCGAGGAATTCATCCCCCAATATGGCCCTTTATTGGTCGTTTTTATTACCTTCGTTTGTTTGCCTGGCTTTTACCTGCTTTAATCAGTGCTTCCTTAGAAAATAACTGACACGAGGAGACAGTATGGACTATCTTTCCCACAGCGTGGAGGAGACGGAGGCAATTGGACGGCGGCTGGGGGCCGTCCTGCGGCCCGGAGTGGTTATAGCCTGCCGGGGGGATCTGGGGGCGGGCAAGACCGCCTTTACCCGGGGACTGGCCCGGGGGCTGGGCTGTGAGGCCCGGGTTACAAGCCCCACCTTCACCATTGTCAACGAATATGACGGCCCTGTGCCCCTGTTCCACTTCGACATGTACCGCCTGGGCGGGCCGGAGGAGCTCTTCGACATCGGCTGGGACGACTATCTGGACCGGGGGGGCGTGTGCGCCGTGGAGTGGAGCGAGCGGATCTCCGAGGCCCTGCCGGAGGGGACCGTCACCGTGTCCATTGCCCGCCATGAGGAGAACGAGGACTGGCGGCGGATTACGATTGAGGGGGTGGAGCTGCCGTGAAGCTTTTGGCTCTGGAGAGCAGCGCCAAGGCGGCGTCCTGCGCTGTGCTGGCGGATGGGGCGCTGGCGGCCTCCGCCTGGCAGGCCACAGGGCTGACCCACAGCCGGACGCTGCTGCCCATGGTGGAGGACATGCTGAAAAACAGCGGTCTGACCCTGGCGGAGCTGGACGCGCTGGCGGTGGCGGCGGGGCCCGGATCCTTTACGGGGCTGCGCATCGGTGTGTCGGCGGTGAAAGGGCTGGCCTGGGCGGCGGGAAAGCCCTGTATTCCGGTATCCACTTTAGAGGCGATGGCCTGTCCCCTGGCCCATCTGGAGGGGATCATCGTCTGCGCCATGGATGCCCGGCGGCAGCAGATCTACAACGCTGTCTTTCGGGCCCGGGACGGCGTTTTGGAGCGGCTGCGTCCTGACCGGGCGGTGTCCCTGGAGGAGGCCGCAGCCGATCTGGCGGAGCTGGAGGGCCCCTTGACCATTGTGGGGGACGGCGCTCCGCTGTGCTTTGAGGATTTTTCCGGCAGGGGAATTGCCTGCCGTCTGGCTCCCGTCCATCTGCGGATGCAGAGCGCCGTGGGGGTTGTCCTGGCGGCGGAGCGGCTGTGGCCGGAGGGCGCGGCGGATGCTCAGAGCCTGCAGCCGGTATACCTGCGACTGAGTCAGGCGGAGCGGGAGCGGCTGGCCCGGGAAAACGCAAACACATAGAATACCGGCGGAGGCCGGAAGAAGGGAGAGTATACAATGAATACGGACAAGCTTCACGTGATCGATCACCCCCTGGTTGCCCACAAGCTCACCATCCTCCGGGACAAGGAGACGGCTACCAAGGATTTCCGGGAGCTGGTCAGCGAGATCGGAATGCTGCTGACCTATGAGGCCACCCGGGACCTGCCTCTGACGGAGAAGGCGGTGGAGACGCCCATCTGCACGACTATGGCGCCCACCCTCAAGGGGAAGAAGTTCGCCGTGGTGCCCATCCTTCGGGCGGGGCTGGGGCTGGTGGACGGGGTTCTGCGGATGGTGCCCTCCGCCCGGGTGGGCCATATCGGCCTGTACCGGAACGAGGAGACGCTGGAGCCGGTAAAATACTTCTGCAAAATGCCCAAGGATATCGCCGAGCGGGATGTCCTCATTGTGGACCCCATGCTGGCCACCGGAGGCTCCGCGGCGGCGGCTATCGGATTTATGAAGGAGTACGGCTGCACCAGCATCAAGCTGATGGTGCTCCTGGCGGCCCCCGAGGGCGTGGAGCGCATCCAGAAGGAGCACCCGGATGTTGAAATTTTCTGCGGGGCCCTGGACAGCCATCTCAATGAGAACGGGTATATCGTGCCGGGCCTGGGCGACGCCGGGGACCGGATTTTCGGAACGAAATAGACAGTAAAAATTTCTGAAGGATTTTATAGAATCGGAACGCACAGCTCACACAGGTGTCTGTCCACAAGACTTTTGATATACCGCTCCATGACAGGTCTCGCAGGGTCCGGCATATAGCCCCTGCGCCCCAATTCATCGCGGTATTTCAGCCATGCTTGGGCAATGCTGCCGGCGGTATGTTCTATTTGGAAAATCAGGTATTTGCCGCCGGCAGTTTCTCGGGTGTTGATGCTGCCGCAGTTTTTCGGCTGGACAGGAAAAGCTGGCGTACAGACGTCGTACCGGCACAGCCCCGGCGGAGTCGTATCGGGGTCATCCAGGGGAACAGCTAATACAGTGGTATTGCTGCCGGTTTTTCCGTTGACGGCCAGCCAGCGCTTGAATTGCGCCATCAGCGCGTAGTTTTCAGCTCCGTAGGGCCCGGTCCTCCGCATATAGAGGACGCCGGACGAGGGGATCATTTCCTCGTAAGTTGCGGTATAAAAGCACATTGTGTCAATCCTCCCTTCTGTTTTATGGACAGTATAAGGGAGGATAACCCCAATTAAAATGATTTTCAAGAGTTTTTTCAAAAAAGTGGAGCGGCGGGGTCAAAGCCCTGCCGCTCCACCTTATACTGCTTTTTACCGCAGAACCGCGCCCAGCTCCCGCTCCAGGGCCTCCAGAACGGTTTTAATCTCCTCGTCTGCCTCGGCGGCGGTGATGCTCCGGTCGTCCGCCCTGAGAGTCAGGTTGAAGGCAACGCTCTTTTTGCCCTCGCCCAAGCTCTTCCCCCGATAGATATCGAACAGCGCCGTATCCCGCAGCAGCTTCCCGCCGGCCCGGCGGATGCACTCCGTCAGCGCGCCGACAGTGACCTCCTCATTACAGACCACCGCGATATCCCGGTTCACCGCCGGGAATCGGGGCAAGGGCGCGTACTCCGCGCCGGGGCCCTGCGCCGCCAGCATGGCCTCAAAGCTCAGCTCCGCGCAGTAGATCGCCTCCTCCACGCCGTAGTTCGCCGCCACAGCGGGGTGGATCTGCCCGATGACGCCGATGTGCTGCTCCCCGGCCCGGATGCCGGCGCAGCGGCCCGGGTGGTAGGAGGGGTCGTCGGTGCAGGGGTAGAAGACCACAGCCTCTGTCCGCAGCGCCCCAAGCAGGGCCTCCACCGCGCCCTTCATGGTGAAAAAGTCCATATCCTCCCCGTAGGCGCCCAGGGTGAGGAACTTGGGCTCCACCGCCAGACCGTCCTTCCCGCCGGGGAGATAGACCTTCCCCAGTTCGTAGAGCCGGACGGACCGGTTGCGGTTGTTGCAGTTGCGGGCCAGCACCTCCAGCATGGAGGGCAGGGCCGTGGTGCGCATGATGGAGGTGTCCTCCCCCAGGGGGTTGAGGATGCGCATGGATCTGCGCATGGGCTCGTTGGGGGCCCAGCCGATCTTGTCGTAGGCCGTGGGGGAGATGAAGGAGTAGGTGATGATCTCGCTGTAGCCGCAGGTCCGGCAAACCTCTCCCAAGCGGCGCTCCGCCTGCTGGGCGGGAGTGTAGCCGCCCAGGGTGGTCTGGCCCCGCATGAGGGTGGAGGGGATGTTGTTGTAGCCGTAGAACCGGGCCACCTCCTCCGCCAGATCGGCCATCTCCTTTACATCCCCGCGCCAGGAGGGCACCTGGATCATGCCTCGCTCCGCTGTGGTCTCGAAGCCCAGACGCTGCAGGTAGGTATACATCACATTTTCTGCCACATTGGTGCCCAGCAGGGCGTTGATCTTCTCCGGCTCCACCTTGAGGACGGTGGGCTGAGGCACATAGTTGAGGACATCAATGACCCCGTCGAGCACCTCGCCGGCCCCCAGCAGCTCCACCAGCTCGCAGGCCCGATTGACTGCGGGGAGGGTGTTGAGGATGTCCAGGCCCTTTTCAAACTTGGCGCTGGCCTCGGTGCGCATTCCCAGGGCCAGGGCGGCCTTGCGGATGCAGGTGCCGTCGAAGTTGGCGGACTCGAATACCACATCCGCGGTGTCGGCCACGATCTCGCTGTTCTCACCGCCCATGATCCCCGCCAGACCCACGGCCCGGGTCTCGTCGGCGATAACCAGCATATTGCCGGTGAGCTTGCGGACGTTCCCGTCCAGGGTGGTCAGCTCCTCGCCCTCCGCGGCGCGGCGGACGACGATCTTCCCACCCTTCACGTATCGGTAGTCAAAGGCGTGCATGGGCTGGCCGTACTCCAGCATGACGTAGTTGGTGATATCCACGATATTGTTGATAGGCCGCACGCCCATGCTCCGCAGGCGCTCCCGCATCCACTTGGGGGAGGGGGCGATCTTCACGTTGCGGACCATCCGGGCAGTGTACCGGGGGCAGAGCTCCGGATCCGGAGTCTCCACGTCCAGCAGCTCCGTCAGCACGCCCTCTCCGCCGCCCTTCACCACCGGCTGGTGGAAGCGGCAGGGCTTGTCGAAGGTGGCGGAGACCTCCCGGGCCAGGCCGATAACGCTCAGGCAGTCGGGGCGGTTGGGGGTGATCTCAAACTCCACTACGTGGTCGTCGGCGTTGATGACAGGCTTGATGTCGTCTCCGGGCTGGCAGTCCTCATGGAGGACGAAGATGCCGTCGTTGATGCAGTGGGGGAACTCCCGCTGCTCCGCGTGGAGGTCCGCCAGGGTGCAGATATGCTCCTTTTCCGTATCCAAAGCCAGGGTATCGTGCTCGTGAATGTTGGCAAGGGTAGTGGTGATGGTGTGATAGATTCCGCCGCTGTCACAGTTTACCACGAAGCTGCCATCGCCTGCGTTTTCCACTCTGGTAACGAAGGCGGCTTTGACGGAACCAAAAATCCGGTACCCCGGTGTGACGCCCAGAGGCACAGAGGGCTTTTCGGGATCAATAGGCTTGTAGTCGTTCAAAAGCGCGGCGGCAGTGACAACGCCGTAGGGGAAATCCCGCTCATCCAGGCCCAGCTCGCTGAGAGAGCACAGCATCCCGTTGGAGAGAATTCCCCGCAGCTTGCCCTTCTCAATTTTCTTTCCCCCGGGGAGGGTGGACTTGTGGAGAGCTACGGGCACCATATCGCCCTCGTGGATGTTCCAGGCTCCGGTGACAATCTGGACGGGCTCGTCTTTGCCCACGTCCAGCTGGCAGACCCACATATGGTCGCTGTCGGGGTGGCGCTCCATCTTCTCAATGCGGCCCACTACCACGTTGGAGATCTCCGCGCCCAGGTCCTCCGTGCCCTCCACCTTGGAGCCGGAGAGGGTCATGGCCTCGGCGAACTCCCTGTCATTGGCGTCAACGCAGACAAACTCGCTGAGCCATTTTCTGCTTAATTTCATCGTTTTCTTTCCCCTTCCTTAAAACTGCTCCAGGAACCGGATATCATTTTCAAAGATCAGCCGCAGGTCGGCAATTTTAAACCGGCGCATGGCGGTGCGCTCCAGGCCCATGCCGAAAGCCCAGCCCGACCATTCCTCGGGGTCGATGCCGGCCATGCGCAGAACGTTGGGGTGGATCATCCCCGCGCCCAGCAGCTCAATCCAGCCCTCGCCCTTGCAGGTGGGACAGCCAGCGCCGCCGCACTTGTGGCACTGCACGTCCATCTCGCAGGAGGGCTCGGTGAAGGGAAAGTGGTGGGGGCGGAAGCGGGTGACGGTGCCCCGGCCGAAGAGCTGCTCGGCCAGCAGGTTCAGGGTGCCCTTCAAATCGGCCATGGTGACATTCTTGTCGATGACCATGCCCTCCACCTGGTGGAACATGGGGGAGTGGGTGGCGTCCACTTCGTCCTTGCGGTAGACCCGGCCGGGGGCGATGATGCGGATGGGCAGGGACATGGTGTCCATGGCCCGGACCTGCATGGGGGAGGTCTGGCTTCTCAGCATGACCCGGCTGTCCTTATCAAAATAGAAGGTGTCGGACCAGTCCCGGCTGGGGTGGCCCTCCTCGGCGTTGAGGCGGTCGAAATTCAGCTCCGCCAGCTCCACCTCGGGGCCGTCCAGCACGGTGAAGCCCATGCCCACAAAGATGTCCTTGATCTCGTCCAGGGCGAAATACATGGGGTGCTTGTGCCCCTGTTTCACCGCTTTGCCGGGCACGGTGACATCCAGCGTCTCCGCCTGGAGCTTGGCTTTCAGGGCCTCGGCCTCCAGCTTGGCGGAGCAGTCCTCCAGGGCCTTTTCCAGGGCGGCGCGGACATCGTTGGCCAGCTGTCCCATGATGGGGCGCTCCTCTGGGGTGAGCCTGCCCATCTGCTTGAGCAGGGCGGTGAGCTCGCCCTTCTTGCCCAAGTAGCGGACGCGCAGCTCGTCGAGGGCGGCAGCGTCCCGGATGCCCTCGATGGCGGAGAGGGCCTCGGCCCGGATTTTTGCTAACTGTTCTTTCATGTCAAAACTCCTTTTTGTTGGGTGTAGATATGCAAAACAAAAGCCCCTCCTCCCCATCTCTGGGGACGAAAGGCTCAACCCTCCGCGGTACCACCCGCATTCGCGCCGGTCAGGGCGCGCACTCGCTCTCCGGTAACGGCGGAGAAAACCGTCCCGCTCTCACGGGCCGCTCCCGGGCGAACCAAGGGACACGCACCGAGGCGGCTTACAGCCGGTGACCGCCTCTCTCTGGGGTGGGCAAGCTCCCTATTTTCCCGTTCCTCGCATGTAACTTCTGTACTTATAACACAATTCCGCCCGTTTGACAAGAGGGGAGCGGCCATAAAAATTTCTTTTTTTGATTTTGGCCCAGAATATCATCGACAATTTGACATTTTTGTAGTAGAATAGAGCCAAAGAAAGGAAAGGGGGAGACGTTCCTATGGAAGAGATCACCAGAGAGCTGGCCCGCAGTTTCCTGCCGCCCCGGGACCCGGACGGCCACAAGGGCACCTTCGGGAAGGTCTGCGTCTACGGCGGGGACCTGGGCTACACCGGCGCACCGGTCTACGCCGGGGAGGCCGCCGTCCGCACCGGCAGCGGCCTGGTCTTTGTGGGCGTGCCGGAGGAGGTCTACCCTATTGTAGCCGGTCGGTGCGCGTCGGCCATGGCCTATCCCATTCCGGAGGGCTACGCCGATCACCTGCGCCGGATGACTGCCTGTGACGCCGTGCTCATCGGCCCCGGCCTGGGCCGGTGCTGGTGGGCGGAGGAGCGGGCGGTGGCCCTGCTGCGGGATCTGGAGTGCCCGGTGGTGCTGGACGCGGACGGCATAAACGCGGCGGCGGCGCATATAGATGTGTTGGAAGGCCGGCGCTCCCCCACGGTGGTCACGCCCCATGAGGCGGAGTTCCGCCGCCTGGGCGGAGATCTGTCCCCGGGGCGGGAGGCTGCGGCGGAGGCCTTTGCCCGGAAACACGGCTGCGTCCTGGTGCTCAAGGGCCCCCGGACGGTGGTGGCCGCTCCGGACGGACGGCTTCTGGTGAACACCACTGGCAACTGCGGCATGGCCAAGGGCGGCAGCGGCGACGTGCTGGCGGGAATGATCCTCTCCCTCATCGGGCAGAGGGCCGCGCCCCTGGAGGCGGCGGCCTGCGCGGTGTGGATCCACGGGCGGGCAGGGGATCTGTGTGCACGGGAGCTGACGGAGTACGCCATGACCCCCATAGATATGGTGGAGCGCCTGCCGGCTGTGTTCAAGGAGCTGGTGTAAAGATTTCTGAGGGAAGAAGGAGGAAGGACCGTGCGAAAAGCCCTGCTTTTTGCACCAATGCTGATGCTTCTGCTCACCGCCTGCGGCGGGGGCGAGGAGAAAGACCTGACGGCGGATTTACAGGGACAGTATGCCGCCCTGGAGGCCGCTACCCTGGAGGCCGGCATCACCTGCCACTATGACGGGGAGATCCGGGAGTACACCCTCCGGTGCGACTACGCCCCGGAGAAGAGCGTCGTGACGGTGCTCTCGCCGGAGAATCTGGCGGGTATCTCCGCCACAGTGGACAAGGAGACGCTGACCCTCTCCTATGACGACATCTCCCTGGACGCGGGGAGCTATTCGGCGGCGGCAGTGTCGCCGGTGGCGGCGCTGCCCCGGCTGATGGAGGCCGCAGCCTCCGGCTATCCCGCCGAGCAGAGCGAGGAGGAGGTCAATGGGCGGACCTGTCTGCGCCTGGCCTGCGATTTGCAGGACCAGGAGGGGACGGTGTACACCACTTGGTTTGACAAAGAGACGTTTCTGCCCCTGCGCAGTGAGATTGTCGTGGACGGCAATATGGTCTTTGAGGTAGCCTGGACCCGGTTTGAGACTGCCGCCGCGCCTATGGATACAGTGGACTCTCTGCCGCCCTTTACGGAGGCGGAGGAGGCTTCGGCCTACGCCAATGCGGAGGAGTAAAGAAGAGGAGCGAGGGAAAATCCCTTGCTCCTCTTTCTGCATTTTTCAGCTTTCCCGGAGGAAGGTCATACCCTCGCCGGTCTGCTCATTGCTGTCGTTCCAGAGCAGAGCGCCGGTGTCGTCCAGGCGCAAAGACCCAGTGAGGCCCTTCAGCATAACAGTCTGCTGGATATTCCCGCCGTCAAGGCTGGTATCCAGGAAATGGGTGCCAATATAGGGAATTTCCCGTGCAGCTTCATCGTAGGCTCCAAAAAGTTGCCAGTGGTGGGTTTCACTGGCGCTGCTGCCCCAGTAGATGTCGATGGTGTAGTCGTCGCTTGTTCCGGTGATTTCCATATAGCACCGTCCGCCGCTGGTACCCCGCTGATCGTCCCGCCAGGTGCCTGTGAGGTCCGCAGCTTCCTCCTCCGGAGCGGGTTCAGGCTCCGACACGGGTTCCGGTGCCTGGACAGGGGCCGGTTCAGGCGCCGGAGGCTCCGGGGCCTCTGACGGTGCCTGGGATGCCGGAGGCTCCTGTGTCTCCGGCGGTGACTGAGGCACGGACGGGCTGCTCCCATCCGGCTTTGCCCCGCAGCCCGCGGACAGCGCGCACAGCGCAGCCGCTAACAGACAGATGATGATTTTCCTTCTCATTGTTTTTCTCTCCATGTCTTGTTTTGGTTTATCCAATGGCCGCGATAGTCTCCGCTGTCAGCGGCACATAGGGAATATCCAATACGGCCGCGCCGCCGATGTAGGAATCCAGCCACGCCTCATAGTCCGCATTGTCCATCGGCGTACCGTAGTCGGGGGCGTATCCGCCGGGCTCGGTGATGATATAGTAGAGATACCCGTCCCCATCCAGGTCCAGCTCGTCGGGGAAAAGCTCCTCGCCCAGGCCCTCCCGCAGGGACTTGTCGAAGCCGTCCACACTGGCGATCTCCTCATAGCCCGCTCCGTCCCAGCGGTACAGCGTGTAGGGCCACAGCCTGTCCCCGGCCCAGCCCTGGTTGTGGCTCCAGCCTGCGAGGACCACGCCGTTGTCATAGTAGGTGATGTCTGGGAAGGCCGAGAAGAGCTCGTTCCCCGATCTGTCATAGATCCGCTCGACCTGCCCGGCCATAGCGGTGTTGTTTCGCTGGGTGATCAGCTCGTTCTCCTCATCGCCGTTTATATCGCAGACGGCGAAATACTCGCCGGAGATGTCCTCCGTGCCATTCGCTTGGCATTCCGCGATGAAGTCCCGCAGGATCCGCCGGAAAACGGGGGACAGATCCTGGAGGTCGGGCCCTGCCGTCTGGAGCGGCTGGGAGCTCACCTGCCAGGTCTGCCAGTGCGCCCCGGTCCACGTACACTCGAGCACGTCGCTGACCACCCCGGGCTCGGTGGTCTCGCCGTTGAAGTAGACCCCCTCGTGCCGCCGGAAGTGGATGGCGATGGTGCTGTCGTCCACATACTCCAGCAGGGGCAGCATGTCCAGCCCCTCCAGGCTGTGCTCCAGCACCTGGAAGTGCGCCCCATAGCGCAGGTAGACATGCTCCGTGTCCCAGGACCGGCGGTACAGGGCGACACCGCTCTCCGGCAGCTCCGAGAGCAGCTGCCAGAAGTCATTTTCCGCGCCAACCGCCGCAGGCAGCTCCTCAGCGGGGGGACAGGGCATGGTCCAAATCCAGCTGTGGGGGCTGTCGTCCAGGTTCAGATAGTGGAGCGCATAGCCTCCGGTGCCCATCTCCGGAATGGACCAGAGCCCCGTCTTGCCGTCCCGGACCACATAGCCCTGGCCGTACTTCACAATCCAGCCGTCCCCGCTGGCGAGGTGGGGATAGGCTTCCTTTTCCTCCTCGGTGGGAGCCCCGCCGTTTCCGGCCCACCAGGTGGTGTAGATATCACTTGCGGGCCGGACCGCGTACTTCACGCTGAACGATGCCTGGACATCGTGGGTGTCGTAGTCCCGCCGCCCCTCCCGGATCTCCACCGAGAGGAGATAACTGTCCCGCAGCGCGTCCCGGGGCTCCGCCTCATAGCGCTCGATGCTTTCAAACCAGGTGGACAGAAGCAGCCGGGCCATGTCCTCCGGGTCCTCCTCGAAAACCCGCTCCGCCGTCACCTCGTTCAGGTTGGTGGAGGCGGTGACGCCCTGGCTTCTCTGGCCGATGGTGGTCATCTCCTCCGGGGTCTCGGGGTGTTTCTTCGCCCCGGTGAAGGCGCAGGCCGCGGAAAGCGCACAGGCCAGAGCGACAAAAACCGCCATCACCGCCGTGGTCCGGGGCCGCTTTACCAGCAGAGCGATCCGCTCCTTGACAGCGGATTTTCCCCCGGTCATGGTGGTGGCGCAGCGCACCAGATCCGCAGGGCCGGTCCGCCCAGCCACCAGCCCCACCAGGGTCCGGCCATAGTCCGCCCGGCGCTCCTCGCCCAGGAGCTTCACCGCCCCCTCGTCGCAGGCCAGCTCGCAGTCCCGGCGGCTCAGATACGCCGCCAGCCACACCAGGGGATTGTACCAGTGGAGGGCCAGACAGACTCCCCGCCACACCGCCCAGGCGTGGTCCCCGTGGCGGAAGTGGGTGTACTCGTGGGCCAGGACGTGCTCCTTTTCGGCTTCACCCAGCCCCGGCGTCAGATAGATGGCGGAGCGGAACAGCCCGAACAGGCACGGCGAGGCCAGCCCTACCGCCACATACACCCGCCGCCCCCGGTAGGACCCCGCAGGATGACGCCTCTTGGTCAGGTCCAGCCAGAACCGCAGGTTCACCGTCAGCAGAAACACGCCCGCCGCCCATACGCCGATCTGCCACACCCACATGGCCGCGCTTTTCAGGTCCACCAGCCGCTTGAGCGTCCGGGTATCCACCGCCCGGTAGCCGAACATCCGCATGTCCTCCGCCTCCGCCGGGTCCGGGGTGGCGGTCCAACCGGAGCCGCTGTGGAGATTCTCCCCGTCGGGCTCCATTTTGAATGAATCAGAGGTCCCGGCCACGCTTCGCACCCGGCCATCCTCATAGAGGCTCATCCGGGAGGGCAGGGACTCCGCCAGCTGGTAGGTTTCGCTGGTTCGGACGGCGTTGAGGACGCTGAAAGCGCTCTCAAACAGCGTCCCCGGCAGCAGCAGCCGCACCGCCGCCAGCAGCCACAGAGCGTACCGCAGCCGGGCGCCGGCCCGCCCCTTGACCAGAGCCCGGAGGACCAGCACCAGGACAATCAGCGCGGAGCTGGTGATCATCCATTTAATCATGGCGCTTCTCCTCCAGCGTCCGCAGAGCGGCATAGAGCTCGTCGAGCTCCTCACGGCTCAGTTCCTCCCGCTGGGCCATGGTGTTCACCAGCAGGCCCAGACTGCCGCCGAAAACCTTGTCCAGGAAGCCCCGAGTCTTTTGGACCACGGCGCGGTCCCGCTGGAGAACCGGGAAGTAGAGCTTGGCCTTTCGCCCCTGCTCCCAGCGCAGCAGGCCCTTCTCCGCCATCCGCCGGACCAGCGTCTCCCCGGTGCTCCGGGACCAGCCGGTCCGGACGGAGAGGCGGTTGGCGATCTGGGTCATGGTCAGCGGCGA
>JAAWUC010000083.1 GCA_022804995.1 Oscillospiraceae bacterium | reverse complement strand
AGGACATTGAAGGCCAAAATCCTTCATTTAGCAGAGTAACTGCATTTGAAACATTTTTGATGTGGTTTTCTTTGCGAAAATCACTTTATCGACAGTCTGGAGCGCTCATCCCAACGGATGAGCGCTCTTTTCACGGCACAACCACGGCCACAAACAGCAGATACAGCACAAAGCACCCGCCCCAGCGGATCCACCGGGCGGCTTTGCGGCCCAGCTTTTTTCGCAGCAGGCTCCCCAGCGGCGGGAGGGAGAGAACGGCCATGGCGGTAAAGATGTAGATGCCGCCGCGGTACACCGGGCTCCCGCCCTCCCGCCAGCCCATCCAGAACCCCAGGGCGGCGAGGGCAAAGAAGAGCGTGACGAAGCTGTTGCAGATCAGCGCCGCAGCGCGGCCGATCCGAGCCAGAGGGGAGTCCCCCGGCTCATCCCGGATCTCCGGGCCCTGGTAGTCCTCATAGCGCATACGCCCGCTTTACAGCAGCTTCTTAATCCGCTCCGCGATCTGGGGGGCGGTGAGGCCGTACTCCTCCAGCACGGCCTTGGCCTTTCCGGAGGTGCCGAACTGGTCCTGAATCCCGATGCGGTCAAACTTGCAGTCCACCTTGCCCAGCAGGGTGCTGGCCACCGCCTCGCCCAGACCGCCGATGACGCTGTGCTCCTCCACCGTCACCACCTTGCCGCACTTCTTGGCGTACTCCGTCACACACGCCTCGTCCAGGGGTTTGATGGTGTGGACGTTGATGACAGCGGCGCCGATCCCCTCCGTGGCCAGGAGCTCCGCGGCCTTCTCCGCCTCGCTGACCATCAGGCCCGTGGCGAACACCGCCACATCCTTGCCGTCGCGCAGGACGTTGGCCTTGCCGATCTCAAAGGGCCGGTCCTCCTCGGGCACCGGGGTAGCCAGACGGGCCAGACGGATGTACACCGGGCCCTCCATCTCGGCGGCGGCAAAGACCGCCTTCCGGGTCTCCTTGGCATCGGCGGGGCAGAGGACCGTCATGCCCGGGATCACCCGCATGAGGGCCAGATCCTCAATGCACTGGTGGCTGGCCCCGTCCTCGCCCACGGACACGCCGGCGTGGGACATGCACAGCTTCACATTCAGATGGGGATAGGCGATGGAGTTGCGGATCTGCTCGTACACCCGGCCCGCGCCGAACATGGCGAAGGTGGAACAGAAGGGGATGAGCCCCATGGTGGACATGCCCGCGGCCACATCCACCATGTTGGCCTCGGCGATGCCCATGTTGTAGAAGCGCTCGGGGAACTCCTTCTTGAAGGTCACGGTCATGGTGGACTTGGACAGGTCCGCGTCCAGAACGACCACCTTTTCATTGACGGCCCCCAGCTCGGCCAGGGCCTCTCCATACGCGGCCCGCGTTGCTTTTTCACTCATCGTCTCAGCCCTCCAATTCCTTCAGTGCCTGCTCCCGCTCCTGGGCGGAGGGGGCCTTCCCGTGCCAGCCGGCCTGGTTCTCCATGAAGGAGACGCCCTTGCCCTTCACCGTGTGGGCCAGAATCGCCCTGGGCTTGCCGGGGACGGCGGGGGTGTTCAGCGCGGCCAGCACCTGGTCCAGATCGTTGCCGTCGGCCAGCTCGATGAGGTCAAAGCCGAAGGCCCGCAGCTTCGCCGCCAGATCCCCCAGGCTCATGACATCATCGTTTTTGCCGTCGATCTGGAGGCCGTTGTTGTCAATGACCACTGTCAGGTTGTCCAGCTTGTAGTGGCTGGCGGCCATGAATGCCTCCCAGACCATGCCCTCCTGGCACTCGCCGTCGCCCAGGATGGCGTAGACCTTGGTATCCTTCTTCTGGTGCTTCGCGCCCAGGGCCATGCCGGCGGCAATGGACACGCCCTGGCCCAGGGAGCCGGTGGAGGCGTCCACGCCGGGGATCTTCTTCATGTCCGGGTGGCCCTGGAGCATCCCGTGGAGCTGGCGGAAATGAGCAAATTCCGCCTTGTCAAAGAAGCCCAGCTCCGCCAGTACGCCGTAATAGCAGGGGGCGGCGTGGCCCTTGCTGAGGACGAACCGGTCCCGATCCGGGTCCTTGGGATTTTTGGGATCGATCCGCATCTGGGTACAGAAAATGGCGCTCATGAGCTCCACGGCGGACAGGGAGCCGCCGGGGTGGCCGCTGCCGGAGGCGGCGGTGAGCTCGATGATATCGCGGCGTACCTGGGTGCAGAACGTTTTCAGCTGTGCTGTGTTCATGGTGATACACCTCCGTTCATAATTTACCACAAATACAGCATACCCCACAATTCCCGGATTGTCAATCGCCGTTTATAGGGAAGACTTTGCTGAACTGCTCCTCCAGGAGGTTTCCTTCGCCGTTGAAAAATTCCAGATACCAGGGCCAGCGGTTGAGCGCCCCCTCCTGCCGGATATTTATAAAATTGTCTATGGCGCTGTCCTCCGGCTCATAGGTCTCCCGCCGAAAGCCGTCCACCGCTCCGGGCCGGCGGGGCGCTTGCAGGCTGCGGAAAGTCCCCGGCCATCCTGGAATACCTTTTTGCAGATATGCGGGGCCTTGCGGGCGGCGTCCGCCACTACCGTTTCCGCCTAATGGGGCGCAGGGCTTTTTATTTCGGAAAATTTTAAAGGAAAGACGCAAAAGGGTATAGCCAAGGGGCGGATATTGGAGTATAATCTGTTTTGCGCGCAGGCGGCGGGGAGGGCCCCATACCTCCTAGCGGGCCGCGCCCGGCGTTCCGCCGCCTGGCTTTCGCGTGAAAACAGATTTAGGAGGTACTACAAGCATGAACATCCACAAGCTGCCAGCCCTGCTGCTGGCGCTGGTCCTGGCCCTTGGCCTGACCATGACCGCCCTGGCGGCGGAGGAGGGGACCGGCTATACGGACGTGGCCGGAACCTGGTCCGAGGCGTATGTCGCCCGGGTCGCGGACCTCATCGACGGCCGGACCGAAACCACCTTCGCTCCCAACGAGAACATCACCCGCGCCGACCTGGTAGTCGCCCTGTACCGCCTGGCTGGCTCCCCCGATCTTCCCAACGACGCAGCCAATCCCTTCGCCGACGTGGCGGAGGATGCCGCTTATCGTGACGCCGTGGTCTGGGCCAACGATAACAGCATCGTGGGCGGCAGGAATGCCGAGACCTTCGACCCCGACGGCAGCGCCACCCGCCAGGAGATCGCCAAGATTCTCAACCTCTACGCCGCCCAGGCTGTCGGCAAGGTGGAGCTGGTCAGCCGGGTGGACGATCTGTCCGGCTTCCCCGACGCCGGCGATGTCGCCGGCTGGGCCAAGAGCTATATGAACTGGGCTGTTTCCAGCGAGTTCATCACCGGCAGCGACGGGAAGCTGGACCCCAAGGGTACCGCTACCCGGGCCCAGATCGCCGCCATCCTCTGCCGGTACATGGATGATGCCTCCACCGGCGACGCCTCTGCGGACAACCCCCGGAACCAGGACGAGATCGGTGAGAACGAGCTGCTGGTGGTCAGCTTCGGCACCAGCTTCAACGACAGCCGGGTGGCCACCATCGGGGCCGTTGAGGAGGCCATGGAGAAGGCCTTCCCCGACTACTCCGTCCGCCGGGGCTTTACCGCCAACATCATCATTGAGCACATCCAGCGCCGGGACGGCGAGGTCATCGACGACGTGAACGAGGCCCTGGACCGGGCCAAGGCCAACGGCGTGAAGAACCTGCTGGTCCAGCCCACCCACCTGATGAACGGCTACGAGTACGGCGATCTGGTGAAGGACCTGGAGAAGCGGGCCGGGGACTTTGAGAGCGTGAAGATCGGCGCGCCCCTGCTGACGGACGATGAGGACTTCACCAAGGTGGCCCAGGCCATGGTGGACGCTGCGGCGGAGTACGACGACGGCAAGACCGCCATCTGCTACATGGGCCATGGCACCGTGGCCGCCTCCAACGCCATTTACGCCAAGATGCAGCAGGTCCTCACCGACGGCGGACACACCAATTACTTTGTCGGCACCGTGGAAGCCGCGCCCACCCTGGAGGATGTGATCAAGCTGGTCCAGGCTGGGAAGTACGAGCGGGTTGTCCTGCGGCCCATGATGATCGTGGCCGGGGATCACGCCAACAACGACATGGCCGGCGACGAGGAGGACTCCTGGAAGTCCGCCTTTGAGGTCAACGGCTTCCAGGGCCGGGTTATCTGCGAGGTCAAGGGCCTGGGCGAGCTGGAGGCCATCCGGCAGCTGCTGATCGACCACGCCAAGGAGGCCAAGAGCCTGGGCGAGACTGGTATCGAGGTGGAGCCCAACCCCGCCGGGCTGGAGCAGCCCGAGGAGGAGAATCCCGCCGTTGCTGACGGAACTTACACCGTGGAGGTGGAGAGCGACTCCAGTATGTTCCGGGTGGTCAAGTGCGAGCTGACGGCGGCGGACGGCCAGATGACCGCCGTGCTGACCCTGAGCGGCACCGGCTATGACCAGATGTTCGCGGGCTCCAAGAGCGAGGCCCAGAACGCCTCCAAGGGCTTTATCCAGTACGCTGAGGACGCGGAGGGGGCCTATACCTTCACCGTTCCCGTGGCCGCGCTGGATACGCCCCTTCAGTATGCCGCCCACGGCGTCAAGTCCGGCAAGTGGTTTGACCGGACCCTGACCTTTGACGCAGCCTCCCTTCAGGCCAAGTAGCGCCAACCCCTCCATATAGAGCCGCCGCGCCGTGGAGCTCATGCTCTGCGGCGCGGTTTTATCCGGTCCGGTGAAGAAATATGAGAAAATTTATTGCCTTTCCCGGGGGACCGTGCTATACTGTACGGGAGATACACAATTTCATCACAGGAAGCGGACGGTGCCGCCGGACAAAACCCGGCGGAGAATAGGGAAGCAGGTGGGACGCCTGCGCGATTCCGTCACTGTATGCGGCTGTCCACGCGCCGCGAGCCAGGAGACCTGCCGTCCGCTTGGTACAGGGCGTTTGCGCCCAAAATCACGGAGCCTTGATTTGTATCGTCCGCCCCTTCGAGGGGCGTGTCGCGTCGCGGTCATCCTTCCGGTGGCCGCGGCGTTTCTATTATGAGGAGGAACAGCTGATGAAACACAGAAACTGGATTGCCCTGCTGGCGGCGCTGGCCCTGACGGCCTCCCTGCTGGCCGGATGCGGCGGACCGAAGGATCCCGTCCAGCAGCCCCCAGCCCCCGACCCGGCCCCGGCGGAGGGGGAGAATCTCCCCGCCAGCGATCCCGGGCCCCTGCCCTCCAAGGAGGAGCCACCGGAGGAGACTGTTCCGGCGGAAGACCCCCCCGCCGAAGGGGAGGAGCCCGGCGAGCCGGCGGAGATCCCCCCGGAAGAGCCTGCCCCGGATCCGCCGGAGCTGGAGGAGCAGGCGCCCTCGCCGGAGCCCGAGGAGACTGTCCCCGAGGATGGAGCCTACACCGCCGCCGTGACCCTGGAGGGCGGCACGGGCCGGGCCAGCGTAGCGTCCCCCGCCGCCCTGCGCTGTGAAAACGGGCGGTTCTGGGCCACCCTGGTCTGGAGCAGTCCCAATTTCGACTACATGAAGGTGGACGGGGAGAGGTACGGGCTTATCAGCGAGCCGGGGAGCAATTCCACCTTTGAGATCCCCGTCTCCGCCTTTGATGCGCCCCTGCCCGTTATCGCCGACACCGTGGCCATGAGCGAGCCCCATGAGGTGGAATACACGCTGTGTTTTGATTCCTCAACATTACAAAAGCAGTGAGGAAATCCCTATGAAGCATTGGAAAATTCTTATCGTCCTGCTGGCTTTTGTCCTGTGCGCCTGCGCCCGGAGGGAGCCGGCCCGGGCTCCGGAAACCCCGGCGCCGGAGAACGAGCGGATCCCCCTCTGGAGCGAGCTGGACTGGAGCGGGCACTTGGAGCTGGACTACGCCCAGAGCTTTGCCGTGGACTTTTCCTCGGAGGGCTATGCCAGGATCTCCATTGACCAGGAGACCTACCTGCTGACGCCCCAGCTGGGCCAGCCCCCGGCGGAGGTTCCCGAGGACGTGACGGTCCTCCGTCAGCCTCTGGAGAACATCTACTTACAGGCAACCGCCGCCATGGACTGCTTTAGACAGCTGGAGGCCATGGAAGCCATTACCCTCTCCGGCACCCAGGCCGACGGCTGGTACATCCCCGAGGCCCGGCAGGCCATGGAGGACGGGCGGATGCTCTACGCCGGGAAGTACAGCGCCCCGGACTACGAACTCATCGTGTCGAAGAACTGCGATCTGGCCCTGGAGTCCACCATGATCTACCATAACCCGGAGGTAAAGGAGCAGCTGGAGCGGCTGGGGGTCCCCGTGCTGGTGGAGCGCTCCAGCTATGAGCGCCACCCCCTGGGCCGGATGGAGTGGATCAAGCTCTACGGCGTGCTCACCGGGCGGCTGGAGGAGGCGGAGGCCTACTTCGACCGGCAGATTGAGCGGCTGGAACCGATCCTGGAGCAGGAGAGCACGGGGAAAACCGTGGCCTTCTTCTCCGTTGCCTCCAACGGCTCCGTCACCGTCCGCAAGAGCGGGGACTACATCGCCAAGGCCATCGAGCTGGCCGGGGGCGTCTATGTGTTCCAGGGCCTGGCGGAGAACGAAAACGCTCTGTCCACCATCAACATCCAGATGGAGACCTTCTACGATACTGCCAGGGACGCGGACGTGCTCATCTACAACAGCACCATCGAAGCGGATTTGGACACCATCGAGCAGCTGGTGGCGAAGAGCGCCCCCCTGGCGGACTTTAAGGCGGTCCAGGCCGGAAACGTCTGGTGTACCGGCAAGAGCATGTTCCAGGAGTCCCAGGCCGTGGGGGATATCATCACGGATATCCACACCGTTGTGTCGGAGGAGGACCCGGCGGACGAGGCGCTGACCTATCTCCGCAAGCTGACCTGACAGGAGAGACGCGCCCATGAAAAACCTCACGAGGCGGTACTGCCTCTGCTTTGCCCTGCTGGCCGCGCTGGTGCTGGCGCTGCTGGTGTGGAACGTCACCGCCGGGAGCGTGGATTTCACCCCCGGGGAGCTTCTTGCCGCCCTGCTGGGCCCCCGGGATGAGGCCGGTATCATCTGGGGCATCCGCCTGCCCCGGGTGTTGGCCGCTGCCGTTTTGGGCGGAGCCTTGAGCGTGTCCGGCTTTCTGCTCCAGACCTTCTTCGCCAACCCCATCGCCGGGCCCTTTGTGCTGGGCATCTCCTCGGGGGCCAAGCTGACCGTCTCCCTGGTGATGGTGGGCTTTCTCAGCCGGGGGATCGTCATCAGCTCCGCGGCACTGATTGTCGCGGCGTTTATCGGCTCCATGGCCTCCATGGGGTTTATTCTGCTGCTGTCCCGGCGGGTGCGGCAGATGAGCATGCTGGTGGTCAGCGGAGTGATGATCGGCTATATCTGCTCCGCCATTACCGACTTCGTCGTCACCTTCGCCGACGACAGCAACATCGTCAACCTCCGCAACTGGTCCCTGGGTAGCTTCTCCGGCACCAGCTGGGAGAACGTGCGGCTGATGGTTCTGGTAGTGGGGGTGTCCCTGGGGCTGACATTCCTCCTCTCCAAGCCCATCGGGGCCTACCAGATGGGGGAGGTCTACGCCCAGAACATGGGGGTTGACATCAAGCGCTTCCGGGTGGAGCTGATTCTGCTCTCCAGCGTGCTGTCCGCCTGCGTGACGGCCTTTGCCGGGCCAATCTCCTTCGTGGGCATCGCCGCGCCGCACCTCATCAAGGGCCTCTTCCGTACGGCCAAGCCCGTGGTGATTATCCCGGCCTGCTTTCTGGGGGGCGCGGCCTTTTGTCTGGGCTGCGACCTCATTGCCCGGACCGCCTTCGCCCCCCGGGATATGTCCATCAGCACCGTGACTGCCGTGTTCGGTGCGCCGGTGGTGCTGTATCTGATGGCCGCCCGGCGGGGCGGGAGAGGAGGCGCGGCATGAGCGGCATCTGTCTGCAGGCCCGGAACCTCTCCGTGGGCTACGGCGGCAGGGCGATCATCCACGGCATGGAGCTGACCCTCCGCCGGGGGGAGATTATGACCCTCATCGGCCCCAACGGGGCGGGGAAGTCCACCATTCTCAAGAGCGTCATCCGCCAGCTGGAGCTGGTGGGGGGCACGGTGTGCCTGAACGGACGGGACATGGCGCGGCTCACCGACCGGGAGATCTCCCGGCAGCTGAGCGTGCTCATGACCGCCCATGTCCGGCCGGAGCTCATGACCTGCTTCGATGTGGCGGCCACCGGGCGCTACCCCTACACCGGGCGGCTGGGGATTTTGACCCGGGAGGACCGGAAGAAGGTGGAGCAGTGCCTTGCGCTGGTCCACGCCGCCGATCTGGCGGACCAGGACTTTTCCTGTATCAGCGACGGCCAGCGCCAGCGGGTGCTGCTGGCCCGGGCCCTGTGCCAGGAGCCGGAGGTGCTGGTGCTGGACGAGCCCACCAGCTTTCTGGACATCCGGCACAAGCTGGAGCTGCTGGCCATTCTCAAGGAGATGGTCCGCCAGCGGCGGCTGGCAGTGCTCATGAGCCTCCACGAGCTGGATCTGGCCCAGAAGATCAGCGACTGGGTGGTCTGCGTCCGTGGGGACGAGATCGCCCGTCAGGGCCCGACGGAGGAGATCTTCACCTCCAACTACATAATGGACCTCTACGGCGCGGCCCGGGGCAGCTACAACGCCCTCTTCGGCTCCCTGGAGCTGGAGAGGGCGGCGGGGGACCCGGAGGTCTTTGTCATCGGCGGAGGCGGGGCGGGGATCCCGGTCTACCGCCGCCTCCAGCGGCAGGGGGCGCCCTTCGCCGCCGGGGTGCTGGGGGAGAACGACGTGGATTTCCCGGTGGCCCGGGCCCTGGCGGCGGAGGTCGTCTCGGAGAAGCCCTTCCAGAGCGTCGGGGAGGAGGCGTTCCGGCGGGCGCGGGCGGTGATGGGCCGCTGTAAGCGAGTGCTGTGCCCGCTGGAGAGCTTCGGGCCCATGAACGAAAAAAACCGGATCCTCCGGGAGCTGGCCCGGGAGGCCGGAAAGCTGGAATAGCAAAAAGGACCTGCGGCAGAGCTCGCCCTGCCGCAGGTCCCTTTTCGGTTTATGAGAGTGGAATCGAGGCGTGCTTACTTCAGCTCGACCTTGCCGCCGGCCTCCTCGACCTTCTTCTTCATCTCCTCGGCCTCGTCCTTGCCCAGGCCTTCCTTCAGGGTCTTGGGAGTGCCCTCGACCACAGCCTTGGCCTCCGCCAGGCCCAGGCCGGTGATCTCGCGGACAACCTTGATGACCTTGATCTTGGCGGCAGCGTCGAAGCCGGCCAGAACCACATCAAACTCGGTCTTCTCCTCCGCGGCGGGGGCGGCGGCGCCGGCGGCGGGAGCGGCCATGGCGGCGGCGGAAACGCCGAACTCCTCCTCCAGAGCGTGGACCAGCTCGCTCAGCTCCAGAACGGTCAGGGCCTTTACTTCCTCGATCATAGCGGTGACTTTCTCACTAGCCATTGTTAGGTACCTCCTAATAATTTTTCAGTAAAAATAGATGTTTCGGGGATGCGGGGGACTTGCTTACTCAGCAGCCGGGGCCTCCTCAGCAGGAGCTCCGGCGGGCGCGCCCTGCTTCTCGGCGATCTGCTTGAGCACGCAGGCCAGGCCGGAAATGGGGGCCAGCATGGTGCCCAGGACCTGTGCCTGGAGCACGGGCAGCGGGGGGATGTTGGCCAGGGCCATGATCTCGTCCAGAGGCATGGCCTTGCCGTCCATGAAGCCGCCCTTGATCTCAAAGTGGCCGTCAATCTTCTTGGCGAAGTCGTTGACCACCCGGGCGGGGGCCACGGGGTCATCGTGGCAGATAGCCAGGGATGTGGTGCCATTGAGCAGACTGTCCAGCTCGTTCATACCGCAGTTGTCCACGGCGAAGCGCAGCAGGGTGTTCTTCACCACGGCGTACTCCACGTTGTTCTTGCGCAGCTCGGCGCGCAGCGCGGTGTCCTCGGCCACGGTGATGCCCTTGTAGTCCACCAGCACACCGGCGGCGGCGTTCTGGAGCTTGTTGGTGAGATCGGCCACGATGGCCTGCTTCTCGCTCAGAACCTTTGCGTTAGGCATTCTTGGTTTCACCTCCATTAGATTTCGCTGGGGAATCGGGTGCGTTCAAGAAAGGAAAACAGCCCCCGCGCCGCGACGCAAGGACTGTGCTAATCAAAGATGATCGGCAATCCTCGGCAGGATTTCCGGGCAGAGCCCCACCTGCTGTCTTTGGAACGCAAAGAATATTATAACGGACAAGGGATTGTTTGTCAACAGGGAATTCCACGTTTTTCGAAGTGTGCAATGCTCAGGTAGAAGTTGTAAAGCGTAACGAATTACACAGATTTGTTGTGCTGCCGCGTCGTTGGGTAGTAGAGCGCCTTTTCGGCTGGCTGGACAAATTCCGCAGGCTTTGGAAAAATTGTGAGCGCAAACTCGTTATTTCTGCTCAGATTCTTACTTTCACCCTCATTGCCATCCTCGTCAGAAGATATTAAACAGGCTCTTAGACTTTTTGATGATTGCTATAATTCGGGAGAAATAGCATAAAAAACAAAAAATTTGCTCTATATAAGTGCTGCTTCCCCCTGATGAAGAATATTTCGTCAGGGGGAGGCTGTTAAAAGTCCTTATTGATTCTTTTTCTTTCAAGAAAAAGAATCAACAACCTATACCTCCACGCTAGGAAACAGGCTTGCGTCGGTGTGAGGCAGGAAGCAGGCCGCGACAAACTCGTCCATATATCCGGGCTCGTTGCTGAGCTCCAGATAGGTCATGGACCGGCCCAGCTCGAAGACCTTCTCCCGCGCCTGACTGCTCAGGAGCATAGCGTAGGCCCCCGCCTGGCTGGAGTTGCCGATGTAGTGAAAATGCTCCAGGGGGATATCCGGGAACATGCCGATGGTGACGGCGTTGCGCATATTGATGCCGCTGCCGATGCCGCCGGCCACGTAGACCCGCTCAATCACCGAGGCATCAAAGCCCAGGGAGCCGAGCATGGTCTGCGTAGCGGAGAAAATCGCGCCCTTGGCCCGGATAAAGTTATCAATATCCACCTCGTTGATCACCACGTCCTTTACCCCGCCGGTGTCCTTCTGCCAGGCCAGAACGTAGGACCCCATATCGTGCTCGTCGTGGAGGATCCGCTCCCCCTCGCAGACAAACTTGCCCTTTCCGTTGATCATGCCGCAGCGGAAAAGCTCCGCGATGATATCAATAATGCCGCTGCCGCAGATGCCCGCCGGGGCCGTGTTCCCCACCACTGTCAGGGTGGGCTCCATAGTCTTCTTGTCGATGCTGCACGCCTCGATAGCCCCGTCAGTGGCCCGCATACCGCAGGAGATGTCCCCGCCCTCGAAGGCCGGGCCGGCGGAGCAGGCGCAGCTCATCTGGAACTCGCTGTTGCCGAAAACCAGCTCCCCGTTGGTACCCAGGTCGATAAAGAGACTCATCTCCGGATTGTTCCAGATCATGGACACCAGGGCCCCCGCCGTAATATCCCCGCCCACATAGCTGCCGATGTTGGGAGCAACAATGAGCTCCGCCAGGGGATTCATCTTCAGGCCGATATCCCGGACATAGAGGTAATCCGTGCGGAAAAAGCTGGGGACAAAGGGTTCCATACGGATGGGGTCGGCGTGGAGACCCAGAAGCAGATGGTTCATGGTGGTGTTCCCCGCCAGGACCATCCGGTAGATGCGGCGGGGATTGATATTGGCGGAGCGGTACATGGAGGCCAGCATGGGGATGATGGACTCCTTGACCACCGCGTCCTGGAGACGCTTGCGGCCGCCCACCTTGTCGGACTCGATGATGCGGTTGATGACGTCCGCGCCGTAGCGGATCTGGCCGTTGCCGCCGCTGGCCTTGGCCAGGATT
>JAAWUC010000082.1 GCA_022804995.1 Oscillospiraceae bacterium | reverse complement strand
TCCACCCGGTAGCCGCTGTAGAGCCCCAGATCCTCCGCCAGAGGCACGTCCTTCTGCTTCTCGTCGGTAATCCAAACTTCTCCCGCCGTCTTCCGCAGGCGCATAGCGGCGGCCTTCAGACCACCGCCGCAGGCGCTCAGCAGCAGACACACCGCCAGCAGCAGGGCCAGCGTTCCTCTCTTATTTCTCACAAACAGTCTCTCCTTTTCGATAAAATTCCCGCCAACAATCGCTTTCAATAAACCGGTTGACCAGCTCTAAATCCAGATCTCCATCCTTCTCCGCCCGGTTCTTCAGGATAGACAGAGCCCGCTCCGGATCCATCCCCCGCTTATAGGGCCGGTCGTCGGCCACCATGGCATCAAAGATGTCTAAAATTGTGAGAATCCGCACCTCCATGGGAATTTCCTCCCCCTTCAGATGGTTGGGGTAGCCCCTGCTGTTCAGCAGCTCATGGTGGGCGGCGGCCCACCGGCGCACATGGGACAGCTCCTCCGGGAAATCCAGGGGCTCCAGCAGCTTGTCCGTCACCACCACATGGTCCTCCATGATCTTCCGCTCCGCCGGGGAGAGGGTCCCCTTCCGGATGGAAAGCATCTCCAGCTCATCCTCCGTCAGCCAGGGCTGTGTTTCGCCTCCGGCGTCTTGATAGGTCAAGGTCCGGAGCTTTTCCAGCTCCGCCAGCTTCTCGTCCTGTAGGAAGCCCGCCCGGCTGACCTCCTCTACAAACACCGCTGCGTCCTTCAAACGCTGGGCGGTTTCCGCCGCCGCCTCCCCGGTGATCCGGCCCTCCAGACAGGCGATTTTCGCCAGCAGTCCGATCTTCTCCAGCCTGTGGCGGATCGCCTCCTTCTGGAGGGGGGAGAGCCGTTCGGCCTTGTCCATCACCTCCAGCGGCGTGGTCATCTTCCCCACGTCGTGGAGGAGAGTGCTCATCCGCAGCTCCTCTTTTTTGCTCTGGGAGAACCGCTCCTGGTCCCCGGTGCATCCGGCCAGGTATTCCCAGAAGGCCCCGCCGCAGGCGGCCATCCGCCGGGAGTGGCTGACGTTGTAGGGCGTGCGGGTGTCAATAGCTCTGGAGGTCAGCTCCACAAAGCCGCTGAGCAGATTCTTGATCTGGACCACATAGCGGGCGTTGAGAATGGCGATGGCCGCCTGGGAGGCGATGGACTCCAGCACCAGGACCATCTCTTCGGAGAAGGCGCGGACCTGCCCCTGCCCGTCCATGGCGTTGAGCAGCTGGATGACCCCCAGCCCCTTCCCCTCCCGGCTCCGCATGGGCACTACCAGCATAGACCGGGTGTGGTAGCCCGTCCGGGCGTCATAGTTCCGGGGGCCGGAGAAATCGTGGTCCGGGCAGTTGTACACGTCCGCAATGCGGATGGTCCGCTTCTCTATCAGAGAGAGCGCACACACGTTTCCACGCTCCATCGGCACCGGGGGCAGGTCCGGGTCCCTGCCGTCCCCGCCCTGGCAGACGCCCATGGTGTTGTTGCGCAGAATCTTGAACCGCAAAGCATCCCCGTCCAGCAGGTACAGCGTCCCCGCGTCGCAGCGGGCCAGCTCCATGGCACAGGAGAGAATCTTCTCCAGCAGCCTGGGGAGATCCCGCTCCGCTGAGAGAAGCACCCCCACCTCCAGTACCTTTCTCATCTCTTCCTGCCTCACAGCTCCATCACCATTCCTTCTTTCGCAAAATATATATTGGGATCGGCCTCCCAGGCCAGCGCCTCCTGTGCGCGGAGAAACGCGTCGTTGTGGTCCGCGGCGTAGTGGGCCATCAGCACCCGCTTCACTCCCGCCGCTTGGGCGATCTCCGCTCCCTGCCGCCAGGTGGAGTGGCCCCAGCCGGGCTTAAAATCCGCCTCCACAAAGTTGGCGTCCCAGACCAGCAGATCCGCCCCCTGGGCGAAGTCCGCCAGCCGCTGGGCCGTCTCCCCGTCTGGCTCGCAGTCCAGGGCATAGACCATCCGCCTTCCGCCACCCTCCAGGCGGTAGTAGAGGCACCCGTTGGGATGCCGGCCCTCTATGGCCTCCGCCGACGCGCCGCTGGGCAGGGAAGCCATCCCGCCGGGGCCCAGCTCATGGATATGGACCTCCGCCGGAAAGTCCCCCAGCCCCACCGGCCACCAGGGCGGGGACAGCAGCTTGTCCAGCGCCGCCCGCAGTCCTGGCCGTCCATAGAGGTGGATCTCCCTGGAGGGGAAGAAAAGCGGTCGAAAGGACACCAGCCCCTGGACGTGGTCCAGATGGAGGTGGCTGAGAAAGATGTCCGCCCGCCGGGGCCCGTCGGGCCGGACCATCCATTCCCCCAGCCCCGCCAGACCGCTCCCGGCGTCAAAGACCGCCAGCGCCGTCCCGCAGTCCACGGAAAAGCAGGAGGTATTCCCCCCGTAGTCCAAAAACGCCGCCTCCGGCACCGGGTACGATCCCCGGACGCCCCAGGCGGTTACGCGCCAGCTCCCTCCCATTTCGCCTCACCCCTGTTCTGAATTCCCAGACATTGTATCACACCCAAGCCCTCCGCACAAGACAGAGATGCGCGGAAACGCCCCGCTCCGGGCACGTCTCCGCGCATCTTCTATATTCTTATGCCTGCCGGTCCCGGTGCAGTACACTGGAAACCGCCTCCGCCGCCTTGTTTTTGGCCAGAGACATCAGAATCCCCGCCGCCAGCAGCAGAAGAAGAAACAGATATGCCATTGCGCAGAATACTTTCTTCAACTCCACACCTCCGTTCATTTTCTCTATCTCTCTACAATTTTATAGTAGGTTTTTGCCGTCATGAGATACACCGCGCCGTACACGGCGAAGAACACCAGCACCGTTCCCAGAGTGCATAGGGCCGTCAGGGCGGTATCGTGCAGGTAAAACAGGGTCAGCAGCTTCTCCACCATATTGAAGTCGAACACGATATGAATGGAGGCCACTACGATGGGCAGGAAAAATACCATCAGAATCTGACTGTGGATGGATCTCTTCACCTCGCCCCGGCTCAGGCCCACCTTCTGCATGATCTCGAACCGCTCCTTGTCTTCATAACCCTCGGAGATCTGCTTGTAGTAGATAATCAGTACCGTAGCCATCAGGAAGATGAACCCCAGGAAAATCCCCAGGAACAGGAAGCCCCCCGCCATGCCGTAGGCATCCGCCTCACCGTCGCTTTTCAGCTCCCAGGAGCTCGAGAGCCAGGTGCCAGTGCCGGCGTAGAACTCATCAGGAAAGTAGACATAGTCCCCGTAGGTTTCCTGGAGTGCCGACAGGTCCGCCTCGCTGGCGTTCTCCAGGTCGATATAGGCATACCAGTTGATGGAGGACCGGTCATCCCCATAAACCTCCGCCTGCCGGGCCCACAGCTCATGGAGCACCGCCTCGTCGGGGACCACCAGGGTGACCATATCCGTGATCATGGGGCTGTAGATGGGATTATCCTTCAGGGTATGGACCACTTGCAGGGTCGTTTGCCCCAGCTCCTCCCCCTTCGGCACAGTCCAGTGGATTGTAAATGTCTCGCCCTTTACACCGTAGGCCGCCGTCTCCTCTGGCCCCAGGTTCAGCACCTCTCCGGTGCCGGCGGTGTAGGTGTCCTCGGTGATACAGGTGATGGTCACGATGCCCTTGGTTCCCTCGGTGAAGCGGTCGGTGGTATAGCTGCCATCCGGCAATACTCCCGCGCCAAAGCCCAGCTCCAAACAGGTCCGGGTATCCAGAACCTTGTAGCCCTGGCCCTCCACAAAGCCGGTCTGCACCTCCAGCATTCGAGCTGGGTTAAAGGGTTCCCCCGGCTCCTCGTCATCGCCGCCCCAGCTCTCGCCGTCCGGGTTATAGACCACCCGGACGTTGATGTCGCCGGGGTACTGCTTCTCGATGACCTCCGCCGTCCCCAGGTACAGAGACAGGGTGCCGGAGAGCATAACCATGACCATGGTACACAAAATGCAGATATTGGCCAGGCCCACGGCATTCTGCTTCATGCGGTAGAGCATTCCGGAGACGCCGATGAAGCGGCTTGTCTTATAGTAAAATTTCTTGTTGCTGCGCAGCGCCTTGAGGACGGCGATGCTCACGGCGGTAAACAGGCAGTAGGTGCCCACAATCACCAGGAACACCGCCACAAAGTACATCATGATGGCATCTATGCCGGTCTGGGTCGTAAGAGCGATATAGTAGCCCGCCCCCAGGCTTACAATGCCCACCAGAGTCAGCAGCCACCGGGTCTTGGGCTCCCGCTCGCCCACATTGCCGCCCCGGAGGAGCTCAATGGGGTTGGAGCCCCGGAGCTTGTTCAGGTTCAGCAGCAACGTAAAGAGGAGCAGTAGCGCGAACACCAGGGCCGTCCCCGCTATCCCCTTCCAGGAGACAAAGAAGCCGAAGGGCACCGGCAGCTTGACCATCCGGTGGAGGAGCAGGCTCACCAGCTTGTGGAGCAGGACGCCAACCAGGAGACCGCCGCCGATGCCTGCCGCACCGACAACCAGCGCCTCCACAACCAGCACGATGGCGATATGCCCCTTGCCCATCCCCAGGATGTTGTACAGGCCCAGCTCCTTCTTCCGCTGCTTCATCAAAAAGCCGTTGATATAGCAGACGAAGACAGCGGAGAAGAAAAAGGCGATGACCATGCCGATCTGCATGAATACTTCGACATACATATAGGCGTTTGGCCGGCCTGGGGTCATGTTCTTGACGCCGGGGTCGTTGACCAGGGCGGACATGATGTAGATGGCCGCCACATCCCCGAGCAGCGCCAGGATATAGGGGAAATAGAACTTCCGGTTGTTGCGGATGCTCTGCACCGCCAGCTTTGGGAACAGCCCCAGGTTACGCATTCTCCTCACCTCCGGCTGCAAGCAGGGTCAGGGTGTCGGAGATCTTCTGGTACATCTGCTCCGAGGTGCTCATCCCCTTATAGATCTGGTGGAAGACCTCCCCGTCCCGGATGAAGAGGACCCGGCCGGCATGGCTGGCGGCCTTGGTGGAGTGGGTGACCATGAGGATGGTCTGGCCCTCGGCGTTCACCTGGTCAAAGAGGCCCAGGAGGCTGTCGGTAGCCTTGCTGTCCAGAGCCCCGGTGGGCTCGTCGGCCAGGACGATCCTCGGCTCCGTAATCAGGGCCCGGGCCACGGCCACCCGCTGCTTCTGTCCGCCGGAGATCTCGTAGGGGAACTTCTTCAGCAGCTTCTCCAGCCCCAGCCGCCGGGCCAGAGGCGTCAGCCGTCCTTCCATCTCCCGGTAGGTCTTCCCCGCCAGCACCAGGGGCAGGAGAATGTTGTCCTGGACGGAAAAGGTGTCCAGGAGGTTGAAGTCCTGAAAAACAAAGCCTAGGTGGTCCCGGCGGAAGGCGGCGATCTCCCGCTCCCGGATGGTGACGATGTCCTTGCCGTCCAGCAGGACCTTGCCGCTGGTGGGCTTATCCAGGGCGGCCAGGATATTCAGAAGGGTGGTCTTGCCGCTGCCGGACTCGCCCATGATAGCCACATACTCCCCCGGCTCCACCGCGAAGTTGACGCTGGAAAGGGCCTGGACCTGCTGTCCGCCGAAGCGGGTGGTATATACTTTTTTTAAATCGCAGACTTGAAGGATTGGCATAATAGATTGGTTCCTCCTTGGTTGTTGTGGCTCTATTATAGCGCCCCCTTCCCTGCCCTGCCATAGGTCTGGCTTACAGGCGGCTTACAGTTCTGTAAGGTTGGCGGGCCGTCGCGCCCCGCAGAGAATCTCCAAAAACGTCTCTCTGTCCATCCCGCTGAAATATTGGGAGATCTCCACCCCCTCCAGGGCCTTTTCAAAGTCCTCCCGCACCGGCCGGGCTCCCATCAGCCGTCCCTCCAGCGCCTCCGGCTCCACCGCGCTGAAAAAGTCCCCGCGGAAGGAGACCGCCGTGATAACCCCCTTTTCCACCAGCAGATGGGCCTCCACCGTCCCGCAGCCCTCCACCCGCCTCCGCCGGATCAATGTCCCCGCTGGAGACGCGCCGTAGTTCCAGGCCCAGGTCCCGTAGCGCTCCCGCCGCAGCTCCTCCACCGCCTCCATATCCTCCGCCGTCAGCTCATAGCGCTCCATGGGCTGGCCCGCGAAGAGCTTTTCCAGCAAGAGGGCCTTAAACTCTGCCAGGGAGGCGTCCTTCGGCAGGTGGGGACGTACCGTGGTTACGCGGCTCTGGACGGACTGTACCCCCTTTGCGGCTATTTTCTCCCGGTCCACCTTCAGCGCCTGCCCCACGACGGAGAGGTCCGAATCGAACAGGATCGTCCCGTGGTGCATCACCCGGCCCTCCCGGACATACTGGGCGTTGCCGGAGAACTTCTGTCCGCCGATGGTGATGTCGTTGCGGCCGTTGACCTCCGCCTGAACCCCCAGCGCCCCCAGGGCGTCCGCTACCGGCTGGCAGAAGAGCTTCAAATCCAGCCGCGCCCCGCCGGAGGCGTCCACAATGTAGGTAAAATTCAGATTCCCCATATCGTGGTACACCGCTCCCCCGCCGGAGAGCCGCCGCACCACCCGGATCCCATGCTCACGGACAAATGCCTCGTTGATCTCCGCCAGGGTATTCTGGTGACGGCCCACAATGATGGCGTTGTCGTTCTGCCAGAGCATGAAATAGCCCCGGTTCCGGGGCATCTGGTCAAAGACGTACTGCTCCAGGGCCAGGTTGAAATCCGGGTCCGTGGTTTTGACTTCGATGAAGGTCATGGCCATGGCATTTCCCCCTTTCACGAAAAAAGCTTCCTACATTATAACAGGTCTTTCCCCTCCGTCAAGAGGGAAAAGCGCCCTCCGGAATTCTAAAAAGTCAACAGGCGGTTGACAGGCGCCTCTGTCTGTGTTACTATTATGTTATGCGATATAACGAGACGCATACTAGCAGGGAGGTGACCCGCCGTGGCGGACCAAGGACCCATGACTGAGGCCATGTACTACATTCTGCTCTCCCTTCTGAGGCCTGGCCACGGCTACGGCATGATGCAGCGCGTCAAAGAACTGTCCGGCGGGCGGCTGGAGATGGGCCCGGGGACGCTGTACGGGGTCCTCAGCCGCATGAGCCGGGAGGGACTAATTGTCCTCACCGGCGAGGAGGGCCGGCGGAAAAACTACGCCATCACCCGGACGGGCCGGGACGCCCTGCTGGCGGAATACCGGCGGCTCCAGCAGATGGTGGCCGACGGCGCGGTTTTGGAGGTGGAGAGATGAAGCACAAATACCGCTTTCACCCCAGCGAATACGCCCTGGGGGAGAACGAACAGTTTTACAGCGACATGGAGGCCGCCGGCTGGCGGCTGGTGAAGCGCGGGGAGAACCTGAGCAAATTTGAGCCCACGGAGCCCAGTCAGGTTCGATACCGCATCGAGGTTTCCGCCCCCGGATTTCTGGAGGAGGCGAACCTCAGCGAGGGACAGCTGGCGGTGTTCGCCGACTGCGGCTGGGAGTACGTGGACAGCTGCGGCCTGCTCCACATCTTCCGCTCCCCCGCGGGCAGCGGCGCGCCGGAGTTCTACACCGACCCCCGGCAGCAGGCGGCAACCTTAAAAAAGCTGAAGCGGAACTGTATCTGGGGCTGGACTCCCGCCGTGTTCATGCTCCTGTTTCAGTGGTCCATGGGCTTCGCCATGCAGGGCGAGCGGTTCTGGCCCAAGTTCACCGCCCAGTTTTACCGGAGCTGGATCGAGCATACCGCAATTCTGGTGGCCTGCTGCGCTCTGCTGGCGTGGGGGCTTGTCCTGTGGATCCACGACACCTGGCAGATCAGCCGGACCTATTACCGGATGAAAAAAGGCCAGCCCCTGGACCACAATCCCAAGAACCGGCATCTGATTTTTAAGGCGGTCCACCGGAGCCTGCTGGCGGTGGCGGCTGTTTTTATCGTTCTGGCGGCAGGGCAGCTTTTTACCACCGTGTTTTCAGATTTGCCGGAGACGCCGGAGGGGCCCTGCCTGCGGCTTCGCGAGCTGGGCTGGGAGGGGGAGCCGGGCTCCTTCATGGGTAAGGACAGCAGCGCGGTTTTCTCCCGGAGCCTGCTGGCGGACCACTGGGACACAGTGGAGTATCTGGGTGAGGAAAACAGCCTTGCGCCCTGGATCTATCAGGATGTGTACCGCCTGCGGGACCCGTCCATGGCGGAGGCGCTGGCCCGGGCGCTGATGACGGACGCCACCTTCTACGGGGATTTCCAGCCCTTGGAGATAGAGGGCCTGGACGCCGTCTGGACCACGGGCGGGCTGGAGCTGGTTGTCATCAAGGGGGAGCTGGTGGCCGGCATCACTTATCAGTCCGACTTAGATCCTGCGGCGATCTGCAAGGCTCTGGCGGAAAAATGGGCGCAATAAGCAAAAGAAGCGGGCGGCACCCGGAGGCGCCGCCCGTTCACACTTATTTCTTAGCCCTGCTCCCGCATCTTGGCGAAGCAGTCACTGCAATACACAGGACGGTCGCTCTTCGGCTCGAAGGGAACTCTGGCCTCCCCGCCGCAGGAAGCGCACACGGCAGTGAAGTACTCCCGGGGACCCCGGGCCGCATTCTTCCGCGCGTCGCGGCAGGCTTTGCAGCGCTGGGGCTCGTTCTGGAAGCCGCGCTCGGCGTAGAACTCCTGCTCACCGGCGGTGAAAACGAACTCCTGACCGCACTCCTTGCAAACTAAGGTTTTGTCTTCGTACATGATCTTGCCCTCTCTTTGAATAGAAAAAAATATATTGCGTTCAGCTTCCGCTGAGATCGCCGGAACTGAGATGCCGCGCCACCTTGCGCCGGATGCGCTGCACGGCGTTGTCCACCGACTTGGGGGACCTGGAAACCGCCTCGGCCATCTCCCGTGTCGTCAGGCCGTCTAAATAGTACCCCAAGATCTTCGCCTCAAACTCGGACAGCTGCCTCCGGACGCCCCGCAGGGTGTCCCGGACGCGCTCCCGGCTGATAACCAGGTCCTCTGGATTCGCCTGGACCAGATAAGCGCCGGAGAGGGAGGAAGGATTCTCAAAGAAGGGTAGCTCAAGCGGAACCGACTGATTCAGCGGTGAGTGCTTGTTCCGGGCGGCGGCCCGGACAGCGGATAACAGCCGGTTGCGGATACACGTCTCCGCGTAGGTGTGGAAGCTGGCGGCTTTCTCCCCGTCGTACTCCCGCATCCCATGGAGCAGACCGATCATGCCCTCCTGGATCAGATCCTCCTGCTCGCCCCCCGCCAGATACAGCGGGCGGGCCAGCCGCCGGACCAGCCGTTGGTAGCGGGAGATCAGCGTCTCCTCTGCCGCCCGATCCCCCCGCCGGGCCAAATCGCACAGCGCCTCGTCAGAGGGGCGGCACTCCAGAGAGGGAGCCGTTTTGGCCTCCTCCGCCGGTCTGTCCCTATTATACCTATTTTGACAGGGGTTTGTCAAGTAAATATTAAATATTTGTAAACACGCTCCTCAAATTTTGAGCACTTTCACCAACTCCGCCAGACGCTCCGCACAGCCCACCGCCTGCTCCTGGGTTCTGGCCTCCACCATGACCCGGATGAGGGGCTCCGTTCCGGAGGGACGGAGCAGAATCCGCCCGTCGCCGCCCAGAATTTCCTCCTCCCGGCGCACCGCGTCCTGGAGCTCCTGGGAGGCCATGACCCGGTCCTTGAGCCCCGGCTGGTTGGGCAGCTCCACGTTCACCAGGGTCTGGGGGTAGCTGGGGCAGATGGACGCCAGCTGGGAAGCGGTCTTGCCGCTGCGCTTGAGGATCTGCAAAAACTGGAGGGCGGTGAGCTGGCCGTCGCCGGTGGTGGCGTAGTCGGTGAAAATAGTATGGCCCGACTGCTCGCCGCCGATGCGGTAGCCGTATTCCAGCATCTTCTCCAGCACGTTCCGGTCCCCCACCGGGGTGCAGACCAGGCGGATGTTGTTCTTATTGCAGAATTCGTGGAGGCCCAGGTTGCTCATGACGGTGCCCACGATGGTCCGGCCCGTCAGCAGCCCCTGGTCCCGCATATACAGCCCGCAGACGGCCATGGTCTTGTCGCCGTCGATGATGTCCCCCTTCTCGTCAATCATCAGGCAGCGGTCCGCGTCGCCGTCGAAAGCGATGCCCAGGTCGTACTCCCCCGCCGTGACCATGGCGGAGAGACTTTTGAGGTAGGTGGAGCCGCACTTGAGGTTGATGTTGGTGCCGTTGGGCTTTTTGTGGATGAAGTCGGCCTCGATCTCGAAGTTGGCGAAGAGGTCCGGGGCGGTGGCGGCTGCTGCTCCGTTGGCGCAGTCGATGAGGACCCGAAGGCCCCCCAGGTCCTCCTGGACAGTGCCCTTCAGGTGCTTAATATATTCATATTTCAGGTTTTTCATGCCGTGGATGCGCTTGCCGATGTCCCCGCCCTTCTTGGTGGGGATGGGCTCGGGGGAGAGAATCTTTTCCTCCACCCGGTCCTCCAGAGCGTCGGAGAGCTTGTAGCCCTGGCCGTTAAAAACCTTGATGCCGTTGTGCTCGAAGGGGTTGTGGCTGGCGGAGATAACGATGCCGGCGTCGGCCTCCACCTTGATGGTCAGGTAGGCCACCGCCGGGGTGGGGATGGTCCCCAGAGGCATGACGTCGCCGCCTACAGAGGTGATGCCGGCGATGAGGGCCCCCTCCAGCATATCGGAGGAAATGCGGGTGTCCATGCCGATGGTGATGAGCGGCGGACGGCCGTTTTCCTCGGTTAGCACCTGTGTCACCGACTGGCCCACCCGGTAGGCCAATTCCGCCGTCAGATTTTCGCCTACAATGCCGCGGATGCCGTCTGTTCCGAATAATTTTCCCATGGATGCCTCCTTTTATTGTTCATTGACTAGGATTGTTCTGCCCTTTGGAGGAATCCCCCCGCCACGCCTGCGGCGTGGCCCTCCCCCCTTTAACAAGGGGGGCGAGAGGGCGAATCTTCCCAAGGGCCGCTCCGGTATCTTTTCAGCCTTTAGATGAATCATTTCAAGGGCCGCACAATCCCCTTGCCCCCCTTGTTAAAGGGGGGAGGGCCGCCGCGAAGCGGTGGCGGGGGGATTCCTCGGAAATCTAGGTCATTCGCCGGGCGCCCATTCCAGCAGATCGCCGGGCTGACACTGGAGAATTTCACAAATTACATCAATAGTTTCCAGAGTGATAGCTGTACTTCCGCTGCGTATTTTTTGCAGCGTACTTTCCGCAAGCACTTTTTCCTGCCGAAGTCGGTAACTGGTATAACCAGCTGTTTTCAATCCATCTAAGATATTAACCTTGTAATGCAACATATTCTAGTTCTCCAGTAATTTCTTTATGTGCCTCAAAAAGGTGTTGACAAGCCCGAAAAAGGTGTATACACCAATGGACGCTCTAATACAACCCCCATATGAGTACATCACCGACGGCGAGATCCAAAAATACTGGGGAATGACCGACTATTATACCTGCCAAATGGTCGCACAGCACACCAATCAAGTATTCACAGAGCAGTTGACGGAGGAACAGCTCCCCCTCTGCCTCCGCCTGGAGGAGGCCAGCAACACTTTACAGTGCGCAAGCCTGGAAGCCATATTCCTGGCCACTGCGGACTTCTGCCGGGACCTGTCCCGGCGCTTTTAAAAGCTCAGCTGGTCCATCATCCCGCCGGGAACGGCCAGCCCCAAGTGCTGATACGCTTTTGCCGTCACGCACCGCCCCCGGGGCGTCCGGGTCAAAAAGCCGATCTGCATCAGATACGGCTCGTACACATCCTCCAGGGTTACAGCCTCCTCGTTGATAGTCGCCGCCAGCGTCTCCAGCCCCACCGGACCGCCGCCGTAGTACTCGATAATTGCCCGAAGCATCCGCCGGTCGATGTTGTCCAGCCCCAGATAGTCCACCTCCAGAGCCGTCAGGGCCTTGTCCGCCAGGGGCTTGTTGATAACCCCGTCCCCCACCACCTGGGCGAAGTCCCGCACTCGCCGGAGCATCCGGTTGGCAATGCGGGGGGTCCCCCGGCTCCGCCGGGCAATCTCCATAGCCCCCTCCCGCTCGATAGGCGCGTCCAGAATCCCGGCGGACCGGGTGACGATGAGAGCCAGCTCCTCCGGGGTGTAGAGCTCCAGCCGCAGGGTCACGCCGAACCGGTCCCGCAGAGGGGCGGAGAGCTGCCCCGCCCTGGTGGTGGCCCCGATGAGGGTGAATTTCGGTAAATCCAGCCGGATGGAGTTGGCCGAGGGGCCCTTGCCGATGATGATATCAATGGCGTAGTCCTCCATGGCCGGGTACAGCACCTCCTCCACCGAGCGGTTGAGGCGGTGGATCTCGTCCACGAAGAGGATGTCGTT
>JAAWUC010000081.1 GCA_022804995.1 Oscillospiraceae bacterium | reverse complement strand
GTCTCAATTACATTACCGCAGGCGCATTTAATCGTAGTCTGCTGATAATTGGGATGGATACCTTCCTTCATTGCTCTTGTTCACCTCTTTCCTCGTCAAATGGTGTCTGGCTGTCTTAATGCCGGACCAACGCGTAGTATACCACGCCTTTCCACGAAATGCAAGCGTTTTTTCAAAAGTTCCTCATTCTTTTCTTGAAAGAAAAGAATCAAAAGAACTTTTGCGCGAAACTCCGTTTCGCTTTTCCTGGGGTATCAGGTGGTGGGCAGCTCCGTCAGCTCCACCGGCTTCCCGTCGCTCCAAAGCCGCTCCAGAGAGTAGAACTCCCGAGCCTCGTCGCTGAATACATGGACCACCACGCAGCCGTAGTCCAGCAGCACCCAGGTGCCGTCCCGGTGGCCCTCACGGTGGAGGGGCTTTTCACCCGCCTCCACTGCCAGCTTCTCCTCTACCGCGCCGCACAGGGCGTTGATTTGGGTATTGCTGGAGCCGGTGCAGATCACGAAGTAGTCCGCCAGAGTGGTCAGCTCCGTTACCTCCATCACCTTGATATCCACACCCTTCTTGCTGTCCAGGGCCTGTACCGCCAAGGTCGCCATTTCCTTCGGTGTCATAGTCCTCTCCTTTTTTGTCCGTTGTTTCCCTTGCCCTACGGTTTTTCCTCTTACCTATTATAACCATCCCGGAGGCTCTCTGTCAACCGTCGGTTCCTCTGCCGGCGGGGGCTCTTGGGGAGCGCTGTCCCCGCCGCCCAGCAGATCCTGGATATCCTCTGGCGGCGGCAGGGTTGGTTCACCGTCGGGGTCTGGGGGATTCTCCGCCGGATTCTGGATGTCTGTGGGATTCTCCGGGGGAGCACTGCTTTCTCCGCTGGAAGCATCCGTCGGCTCGCTGTTCTCTCCACCTTGAGCGATGGGATCCCCGTCCTCTGGGTTAAGTCCCTGGAAAGGACTGTCGGGCTTGCTGCCAGGGCCTGCCGCACCGGGGTCCTCTCCCTCCGGCGGCGGCGTAGGCTCGCTGTCCAGAGGAGTGCCGTCCTCATTGGTAAAAATTTTGCTCCCGTCCTCGTCCAGGATGAAGAAATTGCCCTCCTCATCCTGCTGGACCTTCGCCGGAGGCGTTCCATACACCAGATTTCCGTTGTCATCGTAGTACGCTTCTCCCCGGCGTACCGCCATAATGGCGTTGTGCCGGCTGTCCCGGAGGGAACCGGTGGAGGAAGCGATATCGCCGTTGGACAGGATGCTCATGGCGTCAAGCATTCCGGCTGTCACCCTCTGCTCATAGGGGTTGAACCGCTCGTTCACCAGCTCCACCACCTGCTGAGGATAGATTGTCACGTAGGACTGGTTCTGGTCAGTATCCCTGCTCCAGGCGGAGGCGTAATAGTTGGCCGGCAAAGTGCAGGTATAGATATCACCGGTGTTCAGCGCCGGGGCGCTGTTGAGTCCCAGAACATTGGCGGCAAACCAGACAATGGATCCGGTGTCCAAATCCGTCTCCACATGCTCCATGGCCAGATCGATATAGGCCTTGATCTTGCCCCAATGCTGAAGGCTGACGCACTCCTTGATAAGAGCCTTGATGAAATTCTGTTGGACCTCCACCCGCTTGATATCCCCCTCGGCGTACCGGCGGAACCGGACCAAGCCCATAGCCTGCTCGCCGTTGAGGGTCTGAACGCCCTTTTTCAGATGGATATGGAGATCCTGATAGGGGTCGTCGTAGTTCATGTCCTGGGGCACATCAAACTCCACGCCGCCAATGAGCTCCACCAGCTCCACAAACATGCTCAGCTCCACCTTGGCGTAGAAGTCAGGCCGGAAGCCCACCAGGGTTTTGATTCGGTCCAGCAGCGCGTCCATACCGTCCTTGTAGCGGGAGTAGATGGAATTGATCTTTTTGATGTCCCAGCTGGCGTTGACCATGGTATCCCGAGGAATGGACATGATATTGATATCCTGGTTGACCGTATCGTAGCTGACCACCATGAGGGTATCGGTATTGCCGTCATCCTTGTCGGTCCCTACCAGGAGGAAGGTGTATACCCCCTCCTTCCGTTTTCCGGAAACTGTGGGCATATCGCCGGTATAGCCGTCATCCGGGTAGAGCTCGTCGTCGGTGGGACCTGCCGGTTCCCTGTCCTCCGGCTTTGTCTGGCCCTGCTGGACAGGATTTGTCCCCTCAATAGGGCCGGCGGGCAGCTCCGGGGGCTTGATCCAACTGCCCAAAGCGATGGCCGCGGCGGAGCCCGCCAACACCAACGCCGCCAGACAGCCCGTTACAATCAGACAGGTCCGCCCCTTTTTCGTCAGGAGGAACGCCTGCGCCCGCTCCCAAAAGGACAGCTTCTCCTCCCGAGGCACCTGCTCCGCGAAGGGATCCTCCGTCCGGCCCGGCTCCCGGCGCTCCTGTACCGGCTTCATCTGCTCCTCCCCCTGACGGGAGGCCTCCCGCTTTCCTCTGTATCGGCCCATTGGTTTATCTCGTCCTTTCGGCAGCTTTCTCATACTTGATATGTTGCAGTATACATCTTTTTTCCAAAAAAGGAAAGAACAAACCGAGGCTTTTTCCCAAAATATATGTTTCTATTTTGTATATTTTTTGTAAACATCCTTCTCAGGCGGCGGAGATAATCTCCTCCCCTTCCGGAGGCGGCGGAGTCGGCTCCGGGGGAGGCGTGGGCTCCAGGTCCTGATCCGGGTCCGGTTCGGGATTGGGCTCCGGCTTGGGCTCGGAAACCGGCTCTGTCCCCTCGTCCGGCGGCGGGGGCTCCGGAGTATCGCCCGGCTTTGCTTCAGGTCCGCTGGTTTCACCGGGATCTTCTGTGCCGTCCGGGTCCAGCACCTCGCCCGGCGTCTCTTGGGAACTGGGATCGGGATCCGGTTCAACGGGATCCGCAGGCTGCTGGATAGTCTGATTAGGATCACCGGTATTTGAGGGAACATCCACCACCGGGTCCGCGACGACACCAGTGGGCTCCGTAGTGCTCACGCCGCCCCCGGCGGTGCCGGAGGAGCCGCTGGAGGTGGGCTTCCCCCACTTGGCGTCCAGCAGCTCGCCGCTGGTCACGGTACAGGAGCCGTCCTTGTTTCGGACCAGAATCTGCAAATCGCTCAATTCAATCTCCCGGTTGTAGGGATTGAACTGTTCATTGACCAGAGGAACGATCTCTTCCCCGTTGGGCAGCAGATAGTCCCCGCCGCGGAACGTCCCCACCTCAATATAGGGCAGAGTGCTGGACTGCATCTTGTCTACATCCACGCTCAGCGCCTTGGAGGCGAACCACATCATATCTGTCAGGGAAAGATCTGTCTCCACATTGTCCAGGAAAATCTTCACAAAATCGCCGATTTTTGTGATATTCCCAAGCTGAAGGACCTTCTTGGCCATGGCCTTGAGGAAATCCCGCTGGGTGTTCATCCGGCCGATGTCGTTATAGCCGGGGATAGACCCGTCTGCCCGCCTGTTGTCCTTGCGGTAGCGGAGGAGCTCCATAGCCTTCTGACCGTCGAGGATCTGGACTCCCTTGTTGAAATGGATGTGCAGGTTCTGATAGGGATCGTCGTAGTTCATGTTCCGGGGCACGTCGAACTCCACACCGTCCACGGCGTCCACAATCTCCCCCACAGCCTTCCATTCAATGATGACGTAGAAGTCCGGCATCACGCCGGTGAGGCAGGCCACCTGCTTTTTCAGGTTCTCCAGCCCTCCGCCGTTGGACTCCTTGGCGTTGTAGACGCTGTTGATCTTCTTCGTGCTCCAGGGGACGTTGACGGCGGTATCCCGGGGGATGCTCATCATGTTCACCTGGCCGTTGGGTACATCGTAGGACACCAGAATCAGCGTATCCGTGTTGCCGCCGCCAGCGGTATCGCGGCCTATGAGAAGGAATGTAAAGTAATCATCCTTGCGTCCTGATATTCCGCTGTCCTTCTCCCCTTCCGGCGTGTTTGGGTTGTTGTTCACCACGCCGGGGCGGTCATTATCCTTCACATCTGGCTCCCGGACCAGGGCGAACCAGGCCGCCGTTACCGCTAATGCCAGCCCCGCAGCACAGCAGAGCACAATCAGCGCAATCCGCTTTCCCTTCCCCGCTTTCCTTCCAGGCTTGGACGCTCTCGCGCTCTCCGCCTCCCGCTTGCCTTTGCTCATGTCAGCTTTCCTTTCAGATAATCCCTCGCGAACACACTGTTGGGGTGTACCGTCACCCCGTTCTTTTTTCCCAGATCCTCCACCGCCATGGTCAGCCCCAGCAGCATTGCCCTGTCCAGATCCTCAAAGGCCAGCCGCCGCAGTTCCGTCAGATCGCAGAAGCTCCGGGTGGGCTCGATATAGTCCGCCAGATAGAGAATCTTCTCCAGCAGCGTCATATCCGCTTTCCCGGTGGTGTGCCAGCGGATAGCGCCCTCCATCTCCGGACTGACGCCAAACACCTCCCGGGCCACCGCCGCGCCGGTGAGCGCGTGGAGCAGATTGGTTTCCCGCCGCTCCAGCTCGTCCGGCTCTATTTTGTATTGACGGCACAGGGCCAGCTGTTGTTCCCTGTCCAGCCATTTTGTGCAGTCGTGGAGCAAAGCCGCCCGCCTGGCGTCCTCCTCGTCCGCCCCCCAGCGCCGGGCCAGGGCCGCAGCCGTCTCCTCCGCGCCCAGCACGTGGGGGACGCGGCTGTGTTTGAGCATACTCCGCGCCGCGCACCGCAGATCCTCCAGGGACAGGCGCTTCAAATCTGCCTCCACCCCGTAGAGTCCATGCCGCAGGATATAGCCGTAGACGGCGGGATCCAGGTATTCCCGCCCCTCCCCCTTTTTCAGCCGCTCCCGCAGCTCGGTGGAGGAGATGTCCACGATATGGGGCAGCGCCAGGGTTACGACATCCGCGCCGAAGGTCTCCGCCAGATACTGCCGCTGGACGGCGAAAAGCTCCTCTGTATCCTTCTCGCTCCGGCCGAAGGCGCACGGTGTACAGAGCTTGACAATCTCCCCCGGCTCCCGCCAGTACTGGAGTGTGAGGAACATATCCGTCCCCATCAGCAGGTACAGACGATCATTCGGGTGCCATTCCCGCAGCTGGCGCAAGGTATCCACCGTATAGCTTCTCCCCTCCCGCCGCAGCTCCAGATCCAGGGCCTCCGCCCCCGGGCCGGCGGCATCCGCCGCCAGCCTCGTCATGGCCAGCCGGTGTTCCGGTCCCGGGGAGCCCGCCGCCATTCTCTTGTGGGGCGGGATGCCGGCTGGGATCAGGTACAGCCGCTCCAGTCCCAGGTATTCCATGGCGAATTTCGCCGCCGTCATATGGCCGGCGTGGACGGGATTGAAGGTACCGCCGTAAATTCCGATATTCACAGGCGTTTCTTCGCTCTGTCCTTGACAAGCTCTATCTTCCGCTTGCTCTTGTCGTAGTGCTGCCGGTAGAGGACAAACTTAGTCCCGATAACCTGGACCTCCTCGCTGCGGGTCAGCTTCGCCAGCTGGCCGCAGGCCTCCCGGGCGGTGAGCATGGAGTTCTCCAGGACCTTGCACTTGATGATCTCCCGGGCCTCCAGGGCATCGTTGGCCTGCTTGACGAGATTGTCGTTGATGCCATCCTTGCCGATGTGGACAATGGTGTCCAAGCTGTTTGCGATGCCCCGCAGCTGGGCCCTCTGTTTGCTGGTCAGTTCCATTTATTTCTTTCCTTTCAGATAGTCCCGCAGCTTTTCGTCAAAAACCGCCAGCGCCTTTCCCCGGTGGGACACTGCTGCCTTCTCCTCCGGCGTCAGCTGGGCGTAGGTCTTACGCAGCTCCGGCAAAAAGAACACCGGATCATAGCCGAACCCGCCGTCCCCCTGAGGGGCGAAGGCGATGGTCCCCGGGCAGATGCCCTCGGCCTCAATGGTATCTCCGTTGGGGAAGATGCAGGCGATGCAGCTGGTAAAGTGGGCTGTCCGGCTCGCGGCCCCCCGCATGTTGGCCAGCAACAGCTTGTAGCGCGCTGTGTCGTCCAGCTCCGGTCCGCCGTACCGGGCGGAGTAGACGCCGGGGGCGCCGTTCAGAGCATCCACGCACACTCCAGAGTCGTCGGCGATGGCAGGCAGGCCGCTGGCCTCCATCACCGCCTTGGCCTTCAGCATGGCGTTTGCGGCAAAGGTTTCCCCAGTTTCCTCCACATCCACATGGATGCCCATCTCCGACTGGAGAACCGCCTCCACGCCGTGGGCCGACAAAATTTCCTGCATCTCGACTAGCTTATGCGGATTTTGTGACGCCAATACGAATTTCATCTTATGTATTGCCTCCCAGTATCTCCTTTTGTTTCGCAATCAGCTCCTGAATGCCTCCCTGGCAGAGGTCCACCAGCGCCCGCTGCTCGGAAACGGTGAAGCCCCGCCCTTCTCCAGTGCCCTGGAGCTCAATGAGCTCACCGTTTTCATTCATCACGCAGTTGAGGTCCACCATGGCATGGCTGTCTTCCTCGTAGCAGAGATCCAACAGGAGCTCGTCCTCCACAATACCGGCGGAAACCGCCGCCACATGATTTTTGATAGGGTTCTTCTCAATAGCTCCGCTCTCCACCAGTTTTTTACAGGCGATAGCCAGCGCGGCAAAGCCGCCGGTGACGGAGGCGGTCCGGGTGCCGCCGTCGCCCTGGAGCACGTCGCAGTCGATGGTGATGGTCCGATCCCCCAGAGCCGCCAGATCCACCGCCGCCCGGAGGCTCCGGCCAATCAGCCGCTGGATCTCCGCCGACCGGGGACTGAGCTTGAGCTTGCTCACGTCCCGGCGGGAGCGCTCCCGGTTGGCCCGCGGGAGCATGGAGTATTCCGCTGTCACCCAGCCGGTGCCCTCTGGGACGTGCTTCGGGGCCCGGTCCTCCACGCTGGCACAACAGAGGACCTTGGTTTTGCCGCACTCGATGAGGACGCTGCCCTCGGCGAAGTCCACAAAGCTTGTGGTCATTTTTACGGGACGCAGTTCATTTTCTTTTCTGCCGTCAATTCGATTCATTTTTATCATCCTTTGCCGTTTCTTTTCGGTTTCCTATCAGCAGTCCTGCCAGCATAACCGCAGGACCTACTATCATAAAGGCAAGTGTTGCCGCTAAGCTGCCATCTAAAGCATGCTTCCACCCTGCAAGAAATATGACCGCGCCAAGAATCATAATTTTGATGCTCAAAATACCCTTGTCCATCTCAGATCAGCGCCTCCACATACTCCTTCGCGTCGAAGGGCTGCATGTCGTTGATACCCTCCCCCAGGCCAACAAACTTCACCGGCACCTGGAGCTCCTGGGCAATGGCAACAACAATGCCACCCTTGGCGGTGCCGTCCAGCTTCGTGAGAATAATCCCGGTACAGCCGGTGATCTCCTTGAACTGCTTGGCCTGGATGAGGCCGTTCTGCCCGGTGGTGGCGTCCAGCGCCAAAAGAGTCTCCACCGCCGCCTCCGGCAGCTCCCGGTCGATGATCTTTTTCAGCTTTCCCAGCTCGGCCATGAGGTTGGCCTTGTTGTGGAGCCGCCCGGCGGTGTCGCAGATGACCACATCCACACTCCGGGCCTTCGCGGCCTGGAGGGCGTCGAAGAGCACCGCCCCGGGGTCGGCCCCCTCCTTCTGGCGGACAATCTCACAGCGGGAGCGGTTGGCCCAGATCTCCAGCTGGTCCGCCGCCGCCGCCCGGAAGGTGTCCCCGGCGCACAGCAGCACCCGCTTCCCCTGCTGGCGCAGGTTGTTGGCCAGCTTGCCGATGGAGGTGGTTTTGCCCACGCCGTTGACCCCTACCACCAGGATGACGGAAGGCCGGGTGGAGAGGTTCAGCGCGGCGTCTCCCACGCTCAGCCGCCGGGCCAGAATCTCCCGCAGGGCGGCCTTCACCGGCTCCTGGCCGGAGATCTTGTCCTCGATCATGGTCTGGCGCAGCTCCTTCACCGCCTCGGTGGCGGATTCCATCCCCACGTCGGCCAGAATGAGCATCTCCTCCAGATCGTCGAAAAACGCCTCGTCCGCCTCGCTGATGGCGGAGCCGAACACGTCCCCCATGTAAATTTTTTTTAACTTTTCCCAAAAGCCCATCGTTCGTTCTCCTTCAAATTGGAATTGCTGTATTTATATGATCTTCACCAGCTTTTTACACAGCGCCACTAAATCCCAGCGCACGCCCTCCCGGCTGCGCCAGCCCCGGTTGGACCACTCCTCCCCGGAGAGATCGTCCCCGCCGTAGATGAGCGCGCCGTAGGCGAAGCCCCGGAACTGCGCCACGGCGATGCACCCGGCCTGCTCCATCTCCACGATCTTCGCGCCCTCCGCCCTCCTCCGGGCGATGCGGTCCGGCGTCTCCCGGAAAATGGCGTCCGTGGTCCAGGTCAGGCCCTGGAGATAGGGAACGCGGTTTTCGTCCAGGTACTGTCTGATTTTCTCCCGGACCTCCGGATTGATGTAAATCACCCTTGAGGGCGGGATGTACTGATAGGAGAAGCCCTCGTCCCGGATGGCCCCGTCCACCAGCAGGAGCTGTCCCACCCCGATATCCCGGTCCAGGACGCCGCCCCCGCCGCAGAACATGACCTTGGTGATGCCCATGTCGTTGAATTGATCCAGATTCCCGGCGCAGGCGGGACAACCGACCTGGCCGAGGGTCAGCAGCACGTCGGGCTCCTCAGCGAAGCGGTAGATGACAACCGGGTTTTCACCGGGGATGGTCCGCTCCACAACAATCCGCCCTGTCCCCGCCAGCTTATCCACAACCTCCGGGAAAAAGGTAATGATCATCTTGTCGGTGTCAAACCTTCCGCACCCGAAATCCGCCGGATTCAATTTGGCCGTCGGAGCGTCGTCAAATTCCAGCACCGGAAACTCGTTTTTATGAAGCATGTTTTGCCCTCCTTAGGCATCTATTTGATATTCAGTTCCTCCGAAACCTCGTTGAGGTTGATGGTCAGCATCTTGCTCACGCCCTTCTCCTGCATGGTGACGCCGTAGAGCACGTCCGCCTCCTCCATGGTGCCCCGCCGGTGGGTGATGACAATAAACTGGGTCTTGTCGGCGATAGTCCGCATGTACTTGGCGAACCGCACCACATTGGCCTCGTCCAAAGCAGCCTCGATCTCGTCCATCACGCAGAAGGGCGTGGGGTGGACCTTCAAAATAGCGAAGTACAGGGCGATGGCCACAAAGGCCTTCTCCCCGCCGGAGAGGAGTGACAGCGTTTTCAGGGTCTTTCCCGGGGGCTGGACCTTGATCTCGATGCCGCAGCCCAAAATATCCTCCGGGTCCTCCAGCTCCAGGTCCGCCTGTCCCCCGCCAAAGAGTTCCTGGAACGTCTCGTGAAAGGAGGCGTTGATGAGGGCAAACTGCTGGGCAAAGATGGCCGTCATTTCCCGGGTAATCTCCCCGATGATTCCGGTCAGCTCCCCCTTGGCCTGCTCCACGTCGTCCCGCTGGCCAGTCAGATAGGTGTAGCGGGTGTTCACCCGATCAAACTCCTCAATAGCCCCCACGTTCACATTCCCCAGGGCGTTGATCTCCTTCTTCAGCTCGCCGATGCGCCGGATGGCTTTGGGCACGCTCTCCAGCTCCACCCGCTGCTCCGCCGCCGCCGAGTGGCTCAGCTCGTAGCTCTCCCACAGCTTATCCAGCAGCTGCTTCTCCTCCATGTTCCCCGCGCCGATCCTTTGTTCCAGCCGCCCGGCCTCCCGCTCGGCGTCCAGCACCTGGTCGTTGCAGGTTTTGATCCGCTGATTCATGGTCCCCCGCTCCCCCTCCAGGCGGAGCTTGCTGTCCCGCAGGGCCGTCAGACGGGTCTGACAAGTCTGCCCCCGCAGGCGCAGGGACGCGGCCTCCTCGGTCCGCTCCCCGATCTCCCTCTCAATCCGCCGGATAGCACTCTCATAGTCCGCGATCCGCTGGAGCCGGGCCGTCCGGTCGCCCTCCATGTCCGCCTGGACCCGCTCCATGTCGCCCAGGGCCTTGAGGGTCGTCTCCTTTTCGGCGGCTAAAGCCGCCAGCTCCGCCTTTTTGCCGGCGATGTCCTCCCCCAGCTTCCCGGACAGAGCCTGGAGATCCGATTGACCCGCCAGCTTCTCTTCCGCCTCCCGCCGCAGGGCGGCGGCCTCCGCCTCAAAGCCGGCAATCTTCTCCCGGACCTGCTCCATCTGCGCCCGGCTGTCCGCCTCCCTGGCGTTCAGGGCGGCTTTCTCGCCCTCCAGATTCTCCACGCTGGCTGTCAAACTCTCCGCCAGGGCGCGGAAGTGGTCCGCCTGCCCCTGGAGCCGGAGCGCGGCGTCCTCGGCGCTGCGCCGCTGATCCTGGGCCACCTGGAGCTCGTAATGGACGGCGTTGCGCTCCCGCCGGGCTGTCTCCAGATCCCGCTGGGCCCCGGACAGCTCCTCCTCCAGGGCTGTCTCCCGCCTGCGCAGAGACTCCAGCTCATTGCTCCGTGAGAAGATGCCCGCGCTCTTGGACACACTGCCGCCGGTCATGGATCCGCCCCGGTTGATGACCTGGCCGTCCAGCGTCACCACCCGGAACCGGTGGCCGTACTTCCGGGCCATGGCGATGCCCCGGTCCAGATCCTCCACCACAACGGTCCGACCCAGCAGATTCTGAAAAATCTGCTCATACATCCTGTCGTAGGAGGCCAGCCGGGAGGCGATGCCCACAAAGCCGGCCTCCCCCTCCACGCCCCGCTCCCGGAGCTCCTCCCCCCGGATGGCGGTCAAGGGCAGGAAGGTGGCCCGGCCTCCGTCCCGCTGTTTGAGGAAGCCGATGGCGCTCTTGGCGTCCTCCTCCCGATCCACAACAATATTCTGCATCCCGGCCCCCATGGCAATCTCCAGGGCCACGGCGTACCGCTTCTCCACCCGCATCAGGCTGGCGGCAGGGCCGTGGACACCCCGCAGGGTATTCCGTTCCGCCGCCTGCATCACCACCCGGACAGCCTTGTTGAAGCCCTCATACTCCCGCTCCATCTCCGAGAGCAGCTTCGTCCGGGACAAAAGGTTGTTCCGCTCCATCTCCAACCTGCGGCACTGGGCCTCAGCCTCCTCCGCCCGCTTCTCCCGGCTCTCCATCCGCAGGCTGTAGCCCTGGATCACATTGGCTGCGGCGTCCACGGCGGCCTGGGCATCCTCCAGCTCCCCAGCAGCCTGGGAGGCATCCCGCCTCGCCGCCTCCAGCCGGACGGCAGCGGAAGCCAACTCCCGATCCAAGTCTCCCCGGCGCTCCTCCATCTGGGCAATCCCAGCCTCCAGGGCGCTGACCTGCACCCGTCCATCGGAGGCGGCGGAGGACGCCAGCGTCTCCCGAGCCTGGAGGGCCCGGGCCTCCTGGGCGGCGCTGCCGGCGCTCTCGGCGGCGGTCCTCGCCTCCTCCAACAGCGCCTCCAGCGTCCTTTCCAGCTCCCCGGACCGGCTCTCAATATCCTGGACACGTCGGCGCTGGTCGTCCATCTGCTCCTGAATGGTACGGCTGCGGCCGGACTGGTCCTCCAACTCCCGCCGCAGAAGGTCGATAGACTCTTGGCTGTGCCGCGCGTTAGAGCGCAGGACTGCTACGTCGCTCTCCTGCTCCCCCGCCCGGGCCTCCAGCCCGGCGGCTTCCCGTCGGATCTGTTCCTGCTCCAGATCGTTTTCCTGCATCCGCTGGGAAAACGCCTCGTTTTCCGCGTAGAGCGCCTCCAGCTGGGCGGAGGCATCCGCCTGCCGGGCCTTGGCGGCGGCGCACTCCGCCTGGAGCTTGATAGCCCCGGCCCGGAGCTCCTCCAGCTTCTCCATCCACACGGAGATCTCCAGCAGCCGCAGTTCGTCCCGAAGAATCAGGTACCGCTGGGCCTTCTCCGCCTGGTCCCGCAGAGGCTCCACCTGGAGCTCCAGCTCGCCTATTTTGTCTCCGATGCGCACCAGATTCTCCTCTGTGCGCTGTAAACGCCGCTCGGAGTCCTCCTTCCGGTGACGGAATTTGGAGATGCCGGCGGCCTCCTCGAAGATCTCCCGCCGGTCAGCGCTGCGGACAGAGAGGATCTCGTCAATACGTCCCTGGCCGATCATAGAATATCCCTCACGGCCCAGGCCTGTATCCATAAACAGCTCATTGATGTCCCGCAGGCGGGCGGACTGCTTGTTGATATAGTATTCGCTCTCCCCGCTGCGGTAGTAGCGGCGGGTGACCATCACCTCGCTGCTCTCCACTGTGGGGAAGATCCCCTCGCTGTTGTCCAGCACCAGCGTCACCTGAGCAAAGCCCACGGCGGAACGCTTCTCCGTGCCGCCAAAGATGACGTCCTCCATTTTGCTGCCCCGCAGGCTTCGAGCGGACTGCTCCCCCATAACCCAGCAAATCGCATCGGAGATATTGGACTTGCCGGAGCCGTTGGGGCCCACGATGGCGGTGATATCCTCTCCAAAATGCAGCACGGTTTTGTCGGGAAAGGACTTAAAGCCCTGGATCTCCAACGCTTTTAGGTACACAGAACCACCCCTTTCTTCTCAAATCTTCTCAAAGCGCTGCGGCGCAACGGTTTCGCGGTTTTCGTATTTTTCATATCTTCTCAAATCCTGGCGTATTTTCTCGTTGAATTGGTGTAAAAATTGGTGTAAAACCGGT
>JAAWUC010000080.1 GCA_022804995.1 Oscillospiraceae bacterium | reverse complement strand
GACCTCCCCCACCTGGAGGGAGAAGTTCGGCTCAATGGCATTGAGAAGGCTGGATTTTCCCGCGCCGGAGTTCCCTGTAAAGGCAGACAGCTTGCCAGCTAGAATCTCTTTCAGCTCCTCCAGCCCCTCTCCCGTCACGGCGCTGGTTTCAACAACAGCGAACCCCGCCCGCCGGTACAGCTCCGCCAGATCGCCGCCTGGAACCAAGTCCGTCTTATTGATGCACACCACCACGTCGCAGCTCTTCAGCGCCGCGACAGCCGCCACCCGGTCGATGAGGAACGGGTCCGTCACTGGTATGGCCCGGGAGGCCACCACCACCAGCTGATCCACATTGGCTGCGGCGGGCCGGACAAAATCGTTCCGCCGGGGCTCCACCTCCCAGACGATACCCGCTCCGGGCTCTGTCTCCCGGACCTCCACCCAGTCCCCCACCAGGGGGCTGAGGCCGTCCTGGCGGAATTTTCCCCTGGCCCGGCACCGGAGAGGTTCGCTTTCCCCCGTGTCCACATAATAAAAGCCGCTGAGGGCCTTTTGGATTCTTCCTCTAGCCATTGGCACTGAACGTGAGCACATCGTAGTAGTCCACCACATCATTGAGGTAGACGCGCAGCTCGTAGGTCCCCGCCTTCTGAAAAACCTTCTCCTGGATGGTCCCCACCGTCCCCGGCAGGGTGCCGGCAAAGAACCGCGTATCATCCAGATACATCTCCACGTACACATCCCCCTCCGACGCCGGGACGGTGTAGCTGACCGTCTTCTCAATCAGCTTCTCCCCGTCGCTGTAGGTGAAGGTGACTGTGCTGCCCTCTGCCACCTCGACACCGGTGTCCACGCTCTGGGTGAGGACGGTGCCCTCCGGCTCCACGCCCTCCACCTTGGTGAACTCCGCCACAAAATTCAGGTCGTCCATGAACTTCTGGACCTGCTCCACTGTGGATCCCTTACAAGCGACCATGGGGTGGTAGATAATCTCCGGCCCCTTGCTGACCACCAGGGTAATCGTATCCCCCTCGTGGAGGGGCGTATTGACCGCCGGATCTGTGCGGATGACGCTCCCGGCCTCGATCTCGTCGTGGAACTCTTGCTCCGGGGCCTCCTGGATCACCAGGTTCAGCTTGTCCAACCCCTCCCCATGCTCCAGCTTCACCCGGGCGGACCGCGCGTCCATGCCGACGACATTGGGCATGGCGCCTGACCGAGCCCCCCGGCTGACGGTGACATTGATCTCAATCAGCTGGCCGTTGGCGGGCTTCTTCTTCCGATCCGCCTCCGGGTCCTGAGAGATGATCTGGCCCTCGGGGAGGTCGCTGTACTCCCTGCTCCGCTCCACGATGGAGAACACATCCTTGACCTCCTCCATCTCCCCCGCCTCCTCGACGGTCTTCCCCACCACCTGGGGCACCGTGTACTCCGGCACCTCCGTCACGGGGAAGCTGTCCATAATGGCGTTGTAGATGTGGTCCACAGCGAACCATCCCGCGCCAGCCAGCAAAATAATAAAAATCAGCGTCCGCAGCCAGATTCTCTTGGGCCGCTCCTCCACTTCCGGTTCCTCCTCCTCGTCGAAGATCCGCTCCGCACGGTGGCTGTTCTTATTCCGTGTCACCGCCACATTGGGGAGATACTGGGTGGGCTCCTCCTCCCCCCGCTTGGGGTCCTGAAGGTCTTCCACAGTATAGTCAAAGCTCAGATTGGGGTCCTTCCGGAACGCCTCCAGATCGGCCAGCATCTCATCGGCGGTAGAGTAGCGCTTGTTCCGGTCCGGGGCCATGGCCTTCATACAGATCTGCTCCAGGGCCTCCGGAATCTCCGAGTTCAGCTCCCGCGGCGTCAGGGGCACGGCGCTGAAGTGCTGGATAGCTACGCTCACCGGGTCGGAGCCCTCAAAGGGCAGGCGGCTGGTAAGCATCTCGTAGAGCACCACCCCGGCAGAGTAGATATCGCTGCGGTTGTCGGTGTAGTCCCCCTTGGCCTGCTCGGGGGAGATATAGTGGACGGATCCAATCGCCTCGTTGGACGGGCCGCTGGAGAGACAGGCGATACCGAAATCCATCACTTTCACCGTCCCGTCCCGCAGAAGCATGATATTCTGGGGCTTGATATCCCGATGGATAATACCCCGGCTGTGGGCGTGGCTGAGGCCTCGCATAATTTGGGTAATGAAGTGAAGGGCCTCCGGCCAGTTGGGACACCCCCGCCGCTCCACGTACTCCTTGAGGGTAATGCCGTCGATGAGCTCCATGACGATATAGTCCATATCGCCCCCCCGGCTCACATCATAGACCGCTACAATATTGGGGTGGCTGAGCATGGCGACAGCCTGGGACTCGTCGTGGAACCGGCGGCGGAACTCCGCGTCCTCGCTCAGGTCCTTTTTCAGCACCTTCACCGCCACCAGCCGGTTGAGCCGGTGGCACTTGGCCTTGAACACCACGGCCATCCCGCCGGTGCCGATGACCTCCAGAATCTCGTACCGGTTATCCAGCATCTTTCCTATGTATCGTTCCATAGTCAAGGTTCCTTCCTTCCTTCGCGCTCCCAGTGGTCATTCCTGCCGCTGCCGCAGCAGCAGCACGGCGGTAAGATTATCCGCCGCACCCCGCCCCTTGGCTATCTCCAGCAGCCGGTCGAGGCAGGTATGTACGCTCCCGGGCGAGAGAACCTCCCGCTCCATCTCCTGGTCTGTGGCGGTCTCAATGAGCCCGTCGGTACACAGCAGGATGTGGTCCCCCAAGGCCAGAGGCACCAGGTAGCTGTCGCTGCGGGCCTCCCGCTCCGGGCCCAGCGCCCGGGTAATGAGGTTCCGATCCGGGTGGCGGCGGGCCTCCTCGGCGGTGATGTTCCCCAACTCTACCAGGCGCTCCACCAGGGAGTGGTCCCTGGTCACCCGGCGGATGCCGCTTCCCCCGGGAATGAGGTAGGCCCGGCTGTCCCCCACATTGGAGACGAGGGCAGTCCCCTCTCCGTCCTCCTCCTCCCAGGCGACGGCGGAAACCAAGGTAGTCCCCATGCCCTGGAGGCCGGGCTCCTCCTGTGCCCGCTGGTAGACGGCGTCGTTGGCCTTGGCCACGGCGGTCTGTGCCGTTTCACGGACCTCCTCAGCGGTCATCCCCCGGCGCAGGTGCTCCAGGCAGTAGGACAGGAAGGCCTTCGCCGCCAGCTCGCTGGCCAGCCGCCCCCCCTGGGCCCCGCCCATTCCGTCGCAGACCACGCACACCGTGTGCCCCGTCTCCGACGCCTGAACGGCATAGGTGTCCTGGTTCTCCCGGCGCACAAGACCGATATCGGTCATGCCCCATACACGTATCATGTCCTCAGCACTCCCTTTCTCCCGCTTCCATCGCTTTCCGCCGCAGCTGGCCGCAGCTGGCGTCGATATCCCCGCCCAGGCTCCGCCGCACGGTGGCTGTCACGCCCCTGCTCTCCAGCCGCTCCTGGAACTTCCGCGTCCGGCGGCTGGGCTTCAATGGGCTTTCGGCCACGTTGTTAAGGGGAATCAAATTCACATGGCCCGGCATTCCCCGGAGATTTTTGGCGATCAAATCCGCCTGCCAGTCGGCGTCGTTCACGCCGTCGATCATGGCGTACTCAAAGCTGATGCGCCGCCCGGTCTGCTCGAAGTAGTCCCGGCAGGCCGCGAACAGCTCGTCCACATCATAGGCCCGATTCACCGGCATAATCCGACTTCGGGTCTCGCTGTCCGGCGCGTGGAGGGACACCGACAGTGTTAGCTGGAGCCTCTGCTCCGCCAGCCGCCGGATGCCCGGGATGATCCCGCAGGTGGACAGGCTGATGTGCCGCATGCCAATGTCCATGCCTTGGGGATGGTTCACCAGCTCCAGAAACCGCAGTACATTGTCCAGGTTGTCCATGGGCTCTCCGATGCCCATCAGCACAATATTGGAGATTTGCCGTCCGCTGTCCATCTGGGTGGAGAGAACCTGCCCCAGAATCTCCGAGGGCGTCAGATCCCGGACCTTCCCCCCGATGGTGGAGGCGCAGAAAGCACAGCCCATCCGGCACCCCACCTGGCTGGAAACGCAGACCGTATTCCCGTGGCGGTATCCCATGAGGACGGTCTCCACACAGCTGCCGTCCCCCAGCTCCCAGAGGTATTTGACCGTGCCGTCCAGCCGGGAGGTCTGCTTCCGGACAGCCCGGAGACGGTCAATATAGTAGAGCCCGTCCAGCTTTTCCCGCAGCGGCTTAGAAAGGTTGTCCATCTCCGCAAAGGCCGAAGCGCCCCGGTGAAGCCAGGAGAACACCTGCTTCCCCCGGAAGGACGGCTCCCCCAGCTCCCCCATGGCCCGGGTGATCTCCTCCAGAGTCATGGATCGGATGTCCTGTTTTATCATCTCTTTCTCATCTTACAGAGGTAGAAGCCGTCGGTCCCGTGGCGCTGGGGCCACAGGGTGACACTCCCCTCCGCCTTCTCCCCGCCGGGCAGGGAAAAGGGCTCCTTTACAAAATCTTTGCGGCATACCAGAAAATCCGCCGTAATCTCCTCGTTTTCCTCCGGCAGAACCGTGCAGGTAGAGTAGATCAGCACACCGCCGGACCGGACATAGCGGCTGGCGTTGTCCAAAATAGCCCGCTGGACCCGGGGCAGGCCTGCCAGGACGGCAGGAGCCTTGTAGCGGATGTCCGGCTTTTTCCGGATAATTCCCAGCCCCGAGCAAGGCACATCGCAGAGCACCGCGTCGAAGGACCCGTTCCATTCTGCCCGGTTTTCCCGTCCGTCAGCCAGAACCGGCGTCACACAGGTGATTCCCAGCCGCTCCGCGCCCTTTTCAATCAGCGCTAGCTTGTGGGGGTGGATGTCACAGGCGATGATCTCCCCCTGGTTCTCCATATCCATGGCGGCGGCAAAGCTCTTGCCCCCCGGCGCGGCGCATACGTCCAGCACCCGCTCCCCGGGCTTCAGCCCGGCGGACAGCACAGCGGCCCTGGCGGCGGCGTCCTGAACCTGAAACCAGCCGTCTTGAAAGGCCCTCTGGTCCTCCAGGCTCCCACCGCCGCTGATCTGCCAGCAGTCCGGCATCCAGGGGTGGGGCAAGGCCCGCAGGCCCTCCTTGTCCCAATGTTCCCAGTATTCTACCAGATCCGCCCTGTCGCATTTGAGGGAATTGCGCTGGACCGCTGTGGGAACGGGGGTGTTGTTGGCCCGGAGGAACGCCTCCGCCTCCTCCCGGCCCAGAATCTCCATCAGCCGCTCCACCAGCCATCGGGGGTGGCTGTACCGGATCGAGAGATACACGGCCGGATCCCCGGCGGGGATCTCCGGCAGCCTCCCCTTCTCCCGGCTCAGCCGCCGGAGCACCGCGTTGACCAGTCCAGCGGCTCTGGGGCGGCGGTGGGCCTTGATCTGCTTGACCGCCTCGTCCACGGCGGCGCTGTCCGGCACCCGGTCCAGCAGCAGAATCTGACAGGCCCCCAGCCGCAATACATCCCGGATTACCGGCTCCAGCTTCTCCATTCCCTGGTCGCAGAAGCGGTCCAGATAGAAGTCCAGCAGGGCCCGGTTCTGCAAAACACCGTAGGTCAGCTGGGCGGCCAGCGCGGCCTCCCGGCGGTCCAGACTATTGCGCTTACAGGCGGCTTTCAAGCTCCCGTCGGACCAGGCGTCCAACTGCCGGCAGGCGGTGAGCACCTCCAGAGCCGTCTCCCGCCCGCTCATCTGCGGCGGCGGTCGTCCCGCCCGATGTAAATCAGCAGATACCGCAGCAACTGGAGCAGGCTCATCAGCAGCGCTGCCACATAAGTGAGGGCCGCAGCCCGCAGGACCCGCTTGGCCCCCTTTCGCTCCTTGTCGTCCAGCATCCCCGCATCGTCGATGGCCTCCAGAGCCCGGGAGGAGGCGTCAAACTCCACTGGCAGCGTCACCAGCTGAAAAAGAGTTGTCAGGCTGAAAAGGAGAATCCCCACAGCGAACAGCGGCTGCACATACAGCACCAGTCCCAGCATCAGCGCGATCATGGCGAACTGGGACCCGAACTGAGTGACCGGAATGATAGCGGAGCGGATCCGGATGGGACCGTACCCAATGGCGTACTGCACCGCGTGGCCGGCCTCGTGGGCGGCTACCCCCACCGCCGCCACAGTGGCGGCGTTATAGACCGGCTCGGAGAGATAAATGGTGTTGTCCCTCGGGTCGTAGTGGTCCGTCAGCTCCCCCTGGCAGGGGCAGATGGCCACGTCAAAAACCCCGTTGGCCCGCAGGACCATCTGCGCGGCCTGCGCGCCGGTGTAGCGGTTCTGGTTTTTTATCCGGCTGTACTTCCGAAAGCTGGAGCTGACCTTAAACTGGGCATAGAGGGACAGCACCAGCACCGGAACCAGCAGGACCCAATAAATTGTATCATAGTAAAAAGGCATTTCAATTCTCCCATATGTTCGGACGGCGGGCGCTCAGGAGAATCGCTCAGCCGTCAATGGATGACCCCGCAGATAGTCCGGCGCGGCCATACGCCTGCCGCCGGGGGCCTGGAGCTCCGTAATGACGACGCTGCCGCCGTCCCCGCAGGCCGCTTCAATTCCCGCTTTTCCGGCGGAGAGGATGGTTCCGGGGGCCTTTCCGCTGCCGCCGCCCACCCGGGCCCGGTAAATCTTCCAGCGCTCTCCGCCCACCTCCGCCGTGGCACAGGGCCAGGGCAGCAAACCCCGTACCTGGTTGACAATGCGCTGGGCCGGCTGTGTCCAGTCGATGGGCGACATCTCCCGGGACAGCAGGGACGCATACTGATACTGCGGCCCGTAGACCTGGGGCGTCCGGGGCGCCGCGCCGTCCCGCAGAAGGGCTAGGGCCTCCGACGCCGCCTCCCCGCCCAGCAGGGCCAGCCGGTCATAGAGCTGAGCGGCGTCCTCCTCCGGACCAATGGGGGTGGTCTTCTTCAAGAGGATATCCCCCGCGTCCAGCTCCGCCGCCATATATTGAATGGTGACGCCGGTTTCACTGTCGCCGTTGAGCACCGCCCAGTTGATGGGGGCCGCGCCCCGGTACTGGGGCAGCAGGGAAGAGTGGACGTTGAGAATCGCCTGCTTTGGGATCTCCAGCAGTGCCTGGGGCAGCAGCTTTCCGTAGGCCGCGACTAAAATAACGTCCGGCTCCAGACCGCGAAGCTGCTCCAAAACCGCCTCGCCCCGGCAGGACTCCGGCTGAAAAACCGGGATATTCTGTGTCAAGGCATACTCCTTCACAGGAGTTGGCATCAGCTTCATCCCTCGATTTTTGGGCTTATCCGGCTGGGTGTATGCTGCGGCTACCTCCCAGCCGTCCTCCACCACCCGCCGCAGCGTCTCCACTGCGAAGGCCGGCGTCCCCATAAAGACAACGCGCATCAGCCGTTCCCCTCCGTTTCCCGCTCCTGCTCCTGGTAGAACGCCTCCACCTCCTCATCCGTCATAAAGCGGTCGATGTGTTCCACGTAGAGGCGTCCGTCCAAATGCTCCAGCTCATGGCAGAAGCAGCGGGCAATCAGGTCCTCCCCCTCGGCCTCAAACCAGTCGCCGTACCGGTCCTGGGCGCGGACGCGGACATGCCTGGGGCGTGTGACCATCCCCCACCGTCCGGGGACGCTGAGGCAGCCCTCAGGGCCGGTCTGTTCCCCCTCGCTGAAAATGATCTCCGGGTTGACCAGCTCCAGAAAGCCGTCCTCCTCCCCCTCTCCAGCGATGACCACGACGGCCCGGCGGAGAATTCCCACCTGAGGAGCCGCCAATCCAGCTCCCCCCGATTCCTCCAGCGTGTCCAGCATATCGTCCAGCAGCTGGTGGAGCCGCTGGTTGAAATCCGTCACCGGGCGGCACTTTTTGGTCAGGAGGTCGTCTCCTTCTGTTACAATTCTTCTAATTGCCATCCTATTTTATCCTCCTATGGGTGGATTTAAGCTTCCCGAGAAGCGTTATTCCCCGCTATTGCAGTCTACAAACAAATTCATTCCCCGGTTTTCCTTCTGCTGGTGGAAGGACCGCACGTAGAAGGAGAGAATCTCCCGCGTGGCATGGTCATTCTTTCCCACCCAGAATACCCGGTAGCGGTAGCGGTTGTTCACCTTGACCACCGGGGCCGGGGCCGGACCCAGGATCTCCGTCCCCATATTGCTCGGGGTGGGATACCTGACCGCCCCTCGCATGGCGTCCCGCAGTCCTGCCGCCGCCCGGAGCACCGCCCCCTCCTCCGGCCCGGAGACCGTCAGGGTGAAGACATCCGCGAAGGGCGGGTACCGCCGGGCCCGGCGCATTCGGAGCTCCCCGGCGTAAAAGGTGTTGTAATCCTGAGCCGCCGCGCTGGTGATGACCTCGTTGTCCGGCGTGAAGGTCTGAATCACCGCCCGGCCATCCTTGCTTCCCCGGCCCGCCCGGCCCACCACCTGGGTCAGCAGGCTGAAGGTCCGCTCCGCAGCCCGGTAGCTGTCCAGATACAGGCTCAGGTCTGCTGCCAGAACCCCCACCAGGGTCACATTCTCAAAATTCAATCCCTTAGCCACCATCTGGGTGCCTAGGAGGATGGGGATTTTCTTGGTTTCAAACCGGTGGAGCAGCTCCTCATGGTTGCCGGAGACCGTGTCCGCGTCCATCCGCAGGACCTCCGCCTCCGGAAAGAGCTCGTGGAGCTCCTCCTCTACCTTCTGGGTTCCGACTCCCACTGGCTTCTGCAGTCCGCCGCATTCGTCGCAGGTGCTCTCCGCCCGCTCCGAGTGGCCGCAGTAGTGGCACATCAGCCTGCCGTTGGCGCTGTGGTAGGTCAGGGGTACGCTGCAGCGGGGACACTCCGGCACCGCTCCACACTCCCCGCACAGCAACATCCGGCTGTTGCCCCGGCGGTTGAGGAACAGAATGCTCTGCTCCCCCCGGCGCAGGTTCTCCTCCAGCTCCCGGCGCAGCGGCTCGCTGACAGTCCCAGCGCTGCCCCGGCGGACCTCCTCCCGCATATCCGCGATGAGAACCCTGGGCAGGGGCTGCTGGTTGTACCGGCTTCGCAGAATCAGCTTCCGGTAGGCCCCCTTCTGCGCCTGGAAGGTGCTCTCCACCGTGGGTGTGGCGGAGCCCAGCACCAGCACCGCGCCGCTCTGGGTACAGCGGAACTTGGCCACATCCCGGGCGTGGTAGCGGGGGGCGTTTTCCGACTGGTAGCTGTCCTCCTGCTCCTCGTCCATGATGATCATCCCCAGATTGTGCAGCGGGGCGAAAACCGCGCTGCGGGTCCCCAGAACCACATCCGCCTCCCCGGCCCGGATGCGCTTCCACTGGTCGTACCGCTCGCTCATCCGCAGGCCGCTGTGGAGCATCACCACCCGATCCCCGAAGTAAGCGCTGAACCGGGCCATCATCTGGGGGGTAAGGGCGATCTCCGGCACCAGAATCATCCCCTGCTTTCCCCGGAGGACCACCTCCTGAAGAAGCCGAAGATAGACGGCGGTTTTCCCGCTGCCGGTGACGCCGTAGAGCAGGGCACAGGCGGGCTCGCCGCTTCCGCACATGGTGAGCACAGCGTCGTAGGCCGCCTGCTGCTCCTCATTGAGGAGAATCGGCCCGCTCTCAGCAGGGGGCAGGGTTTGAGGCACCCGGAAGACCTCCTCCTGGGAGAAAGCCGCGATCCCCATCTGCTCCAGGTTTTTCAGGGTCCGGAGCGACGCCCCGGTAAAATAACAGATATCGCTGGAGAGGCCGCTTCCAATGGCGCACAGCAGCTTGACCACCTCATAGCGTAGCGGGGCGCTCCGGCGCTTGGCCTCGGCCATAGCCATGGCCTCCTCAGGGCTCACGGCCAGTGTCACCCGCCGCACTGTCTTGTCCGCAATCTTTCGCCGGGCGGTGGTCTCTGCCGTCACCAGCCCACGCTGGCACAGCTCCCGCAGGGTGGCGGACGCCCCCTCGCCGCAAGCGGTCCGCAGAGTGTCCAGATCCGCTGTGCCGCCGTTGGACGCCAGCGTCTCCAAAACTCGATCCTCCCGGTCGCTTTTTCCCGCGGATAGGGCAGTCTCCCGGTCCACCGCCAGCAGGTAGCTCTCCTGCACCCGGTACCACAGTCCCGCCGGCAGCAATGCCTTTACGCTGTCATAGAGGGTACAGAAATACCGCTCCCGCATCCACAGGGCCAGCTTGATCTCCTCGTTCCCCAGCACCGGCGACTCGTCCAGCACGGAGGACAGGGCCTTCAGCTTAGGCCGCCGGCTCTCCTCCGAAAGGGCGAGGATCACGCCCTCGCTGGCTCGGTTCCCCTTGCCGAAGGGGACCGTCACCCGCACGCCCACCTGGGCCCTCCCGGCCAGCTGCTCCGGCACCAGGTAGTCATAGGGCTTGTCGATGGCGTAGGTGGCCGCGGCCACCGCCACCCGGGCGATCTGGTCCATGGGAACGCTCCTCTCCGAAAATACTTCCTTTTTTCGCACTTACAGCGCCCTGACGTGTGACAGGGCGCTGTTTTGGCCGTTACTCCTGGATATCCTCCTCCGCCGCCTCCCGGGCGGTCTGGGAAATTTTCCCCTCCGCTACCTCCCGGATGGCCAGCGTCACCGGTTTGACGGTGGTCTTTTCCCCGTTGTCCTCCGCCTCCTGGGCGATCTGCCGGGCCCGGCGGGCCACCACATTCACCAGCAGGTAGCGGTTGGGCACCTGGTCCGTCAGCTTGTTCATGGCGGGATAGAGCATCATAATGTCATCAGTCCTTTTTCAAAATAATTTTGCCTGTCATGGATACCATTCTATTCTATCTTATCTGTCAATCATCCCGATCCGCTCCGCCGGGCGGCAGTGCTCGGCGGTCATAATAGCCTGGATTTCCTCCACAGCATGGTCCACCGTATCGTTGATGACGAAATAGTCAAAGTCCTTGGCGGCGTTAAACTCCTCTTTTCCTCTCGCCAACCGGGAGCGCACCTTCTCAATGCTCTCCGTACCCCGTCCCAGAAGCCGCCGCTCCAACTCCTCCCAGCTGGGGGGGGCGATATAGATCCGCACCGCGTCGGGCCGCTTCTCGTGGATCTGGGCCGCGCCCTGGATCTCAATGTCCAGCAGCACATCCCGGCCCTGCTCCATCGCCTCATCTACAAACTTCTTGGGGGTACCGTACCGGTTTCCCACGTAGGCCGCGTGCTCCAGAAACTGGTCCTCCGCAATCCACGTCTCAAACTGCTCCATCGTCAGGAAATGGTAATGGACCCCGTCGGACTCCCCCGGCCTGGGGGTCCGGGTGGTAGCGGACACGGAAAAATACAGATCCGGATCCCGCGCCATCAGCGCGCCGGCCACCGTTCCTTTTCCCACCCCGGAGGGGCCGCAGATAATGAACATCTTCCCTCTTCTCAATTTTCTTCCTCCCATACCGCTCCGTCCAGGCCGAACCTGGGCGCCAGCTTCTCCACGCTCAGGGCGGAGAGCACAACGTGGTCGCTGTCCATAACCAGCACCGCCGCCGTCTTCCGCCCGAAGGTGGCGTCAATGAGCATCCCGTGGTCCTTGGCCTCGCCGACCATCCGCTTGACCGGGGCGGAGTCCGGGGCCACCACGGCGATGACCCGCCCGGCGGCAACCAATCCTCCGTAGCCGATACTGACAAACTCCATCCCGGCCTCCTACTCGATGTTCTGGACCTGCTCGCGGATCTTCTCAATCTCCGCCTTCAGCTCCACCACATCCCGGGCGATCTGGAGATCGCTGCACTTGGAGCCGATGGTGTTGGACTCCCGGTTCACCTCCTGGATGAGGAAATCCAGCTTCCGCCCCACGGGGACGGCGCTCTCCAGCATCTCCCGCAGCTGGCTCAGGTGGCTGCGCAGGCGCACGGTCTCCTCATCCACCGCCACCTTGTCGGCGAAAACCGCCGCCTCGGTGAGAATCCGGCTCTCGTCGATGGCGGTACTCTGGAGCACCTCCCGCATCCGGGAGAGCAGCTTCTCCCGGTACTCCGCCACCGTCTGGGGAGAGCGGGCCTCCACCAGCTGGGTCAGGGCCTCAATGGCGTCCAGCCGGCGGCGGATGTCCTCCGCCAGTCTGGCCCCCTCCTTCTCCCGCATGGCGGTGTGGGCCCGCAGGGCATCCTCCAGAACCGCGCACAGATCCCCGGACAGCGCCTCCAGATCCTCCTCCGCCTTGGTTACTGTCAGCACATCCGGCAGACGGGCCACATCGGCGGCGCAGCCGATCTCCGGCGAGATATATCCCCCGCCCAGCTGCATCAAATGCCGCAGCGCGTCCAGATAGCTCTTGACCAGGGGCTCATTGAGGGTGACAACTGTTTCCTCCGCCCCCTGGTTCTCCACGGTGACGAACACATCTACCTTGCCCCGGCTGACATACTTCTGCACCAGGGCCTTCATGGCGTCCTCCGCGAAGATATAGGCCCTTGGCATCTTGGCGGTGAAGTCCAGATAGCGGTTGTTGACGCTGCGGACCTCCACCGTAATGCTCCGGCCATTGCGGACAGCCTTCGCCCGCCCATAGCCGGTCATGCTTTTTACCATACGCTCTCCCCTCCCAATTTTATGATCCCGCTCAGCAGAAGAAAAACTGCATTCCGCCGCAGCTGCACACGTTGCAGATCAGATAGGTACAGGCCAGCCGGGCGCACATATTGTCCCCACAGCCGGTGGAAAAAACCTCATAGCCCTCCGGACGGTAGCCGCTCTGCCCGTTCTCCAGCCGCTCCAGGGCCTGCCGGTACTCCGGGTTCCCCGGCGACATCTGGCAGGCGGTCTGATAGTACCGCC
>JAAWUC010000079.1 GCA_022804995.1 Oscillospiraceae bacterium | reverse complement strand
ATCAGCACAGGTTGCTATGAAAGGACGCTTTACTCTTTATTCGTATATTGGAAATCTATTTGTATATCTGTGTAATTTATATTTGTTAGGGAGTTTCATCCTTCTCAAAATTAAACGATTAATTAAGAGGTAGTTAAATTCTTATTTGTCGGTTAAATCCTCTTAAACCTTTGATATTTCAAGGCTTTCCGCCAACTGAATGTTCAAACCTTATGTGTTTTCCCTTATTTCTTCCCTCATGGGCTGAAATGAGGGAAACTTTTTATTCCTTTCCGACCACCTTATCCAGCAGTCGAGCCGAGGTACGCTTTGCTTCCCTCGTAGAGTGAGCATAGATGTTCATCGTGGTACTGACATCGGAGTGTCCGAGAAGTTCCTGCACGTCCTTGGGTGCCGCCCCATTAGACAGGAGATTGCTCGTGAACGTGTGGCGGAGCATATGGAAATGGAAGTCCTCTAAGCCCTTTACCTTTTTCTTCGCCTGACGGCACATGATGCTCACCGTCCCCGGTGTCTCAATGGCCCCGTCAGGCCGGAGGCAGACAAAGGATATAGCCCTATATTCCGCTGGCGCTTCCTCCGCACCGGGCCGGGTGTAGACCTCATAATAGGTGCGGTCTTTCTCCTTGACCTCGGTGTAGTAGTTGAAACTGTAAAGCTCCCCATAGCGCAGGCGGTTCTTGCTTTGCTCCCGTTTGGCCGCTCTGAGGATCATCGCCAGCGTATCGCAGAAGTCTACCGTGCGAACTTTCTTCCGCTTGGTAGCCCCGATCTCCGTCTTGTGCCTTGCCCCATTGTAGCGGATACTCCGCCGTACTGTCAGATACTGCTCATCCAGGTTGATGTCCTGCCAAGTGAGGGCGCAGACCTCGCCGATGCGCAGTCCGGTGTAGTAAGCGATCTGGATGGGGAGCAACGCTGGGTTCTCCTTCTTTTTCAAGAAGTCCTCCAATGCCCGGAACTGTTCGTGAGTGAGAGTTGGAGTGGAGGGCGTGTCGCCATCTTCCTCGGAGAACAATTCGTATTCTTCCTTTCGACCCCGCCAAACCACATACTGCATGGGATTGAAGCTGATAAGCCGCTTGGGGAACACCGCAAAGCGAAATACACCTTGCAGAACTGCCGAATACTGCCGCAAGTACCCTTTACTGAGCGCTCTGGCCTCTGTGCCATCCGGGTTCATCCCGCCGAAACTGAGAAAGTCCATATACGCTTGCAAGTGGTCAGCAGTAAGGCTTTTTAGTTTTCGGTTAGCGATGGGATGCTGTTTGATGCGGTTTACTGTTCCCTGGTAGGCCATCACGGTCCCGTTGCTCAGATTTCCGGGTTTCAGTTCTTCCTCGACCCACAGGTCAAGGAGACTGCCCAGCGTCAGATTGTCCGGCTTCGCCACGAACTTCTTCTCCTCGTAGTCCTCCATTGCCTTACGGAGAAGAGCTTCTGTCTCAGACTTGCTCTCGGCACCGGGGAACTCCTTCTGCACCCGGTTTCCGCTCTCGTCCTCAATGTAGAACCGATAGTACCACTTTTTACCTTTTTTGCGCACAGAACCTTTTGCCATAGATTAAAATAAAACTCCTTTCTATCCGCAGCAATCGGAACTGTGACGTATGATGTGCGTTCAATCATGTCACGCCAGCCAGTTTAATGACTGGCATTTTTGTTGTCAAGGTGCCACGGAGTTTTGCTCGCTCAGACGTTCACGGGCTTCTACGCTGATGTTCAACAGGTCACCCATCTTTACCTTGTCTCTACCCTGGTCGTAGAGGTGGTAAAGTCCGTCCAGGAAGCGTTTCATGTCCTCGATGGGCATCTCCATCTCTTTGCGGTAGACCTTCTCCGTGATGTCCCCGGATTCGATGGCGTAGCGCATGAGGGACTGCTTCAACCCCTCGTCCGCCGCAATGCGGTCCGCTTCTTCCATCGCCTTGGCGAAGTGGACGCAGAATACGGAGTAGAGGTCCACGATCTGCCCCAGGAAGGTGGTCAGAAGCTGCTGGCGTGGTTCGCCCTGCACGGCAGTCATCAACTCGTCCAGATAGGCTGTGATGTGCTTCTCGATGTCCATCTGGCAGAGGGTTTTGGGGCTGTATTCTTTTTCTTCAGATAGTCCCGTTAGCCATTCCGGAGTGGTGAGAAGCGCCTCCGCCAGCCCGTTGATAATCATGGTGCGTTTCGGGTCTACGCCATCCGTTTCATATCGCTGGATGGTGGACTTGTTTACGCCTACCCTCCTGCCGAGTTCCGGCATGGAGATTCCAAGGTCGTTTCTGCGTTCTTTGATGCGGTGTCCTACCTGTTCCGGTGTGAGTAATGTTTTGTTTTGCAAGTAGTGTCACCTCCTATCGAGTACGAGTATATCACAAGAGGAATTAAATTGCAACTATATTTTCGAAAAAATTTGTTAAGTCGCCTTAAAACGAGTTGACAAGCAGTAGCAAATTGACTATAATAAACCAGCGAGAGTTGCAAAACGAGTATATCGAAAGGAGTGTGATACCAATAGCAACAATCAAGATGGGTATGACAATCGAGGAAGCTGCCGAGTGCAGCGGCATCGGGAGGAACACCATGCGGAAGCTGGTGGAATGGAAAAAGATTCCGGTCCTCAAGGTCGGGCGCAAGGCCATCATCCGCAGCGACACGCTAGAGCGGTTCATGTCGGCCAACCAAGGACGGAATCTTCTGGTCAGGGATGATGTGCGAAGTGTGGAGTGACAGGATGGCAAAAAACTGCGGTATCTATTTCAAGGTCACAGACGAGGAACGTGAGTTGATTAAGCAGAGAATGTCATTGGCGAATATCCGCAACATGAGCGCCTATATTCGGAAGATGTGCATTGACGGCTACACGGTCCATTTGCAAATTCCGGAACTGACTGAGTGCGCCAAACTTCTGCGGTACATATCCAATAACGTGAATCAGATCGCCCGCCGGGTTAACTCCGGCGGTGCGGTCTATCCCGATGAAGTGGACGAGATCAAGGCAAGCTTGACGGAAACCAGCGGACTGTTCGGGAACATTTTGGAGCAGCTTTCTAAGATAAAATAACCATCAAATGGAGGAATTGACATGAAAATTGCAATCAGTGAAATCAAGATAAATTTAGGACGGCGGGAGGCCAGCCTGAACGGGATCAATGAATTGATCCGAAGCATTTCCGAGGTTGGCCTGTTGAATCCCATTACTGTTGACCCAGACTATACACTCATTGCCGGTCTGCATCGCCTGGAGGCGGCGAAACGGCTGGGATGGACAGAAATCGAGTGTATGGTCTGCGGCTTGGAGGGGCTGCAAGCAGAGCTGGCGGAGATCGATGAGAATGTTGTCCGTACAGCATTATCCACGATAGAATACGGGGAACTGCTGGAACGTCGCAAGGAAATCTATGAATCCCTATATCCAGAGACAAAGGCGGGAGTTGCTCAGGCCGCAGGAATGAACCGCGCTGTCGGCAAGCACGTCACCGACAAAATGTCGCCCAGGTCAAAATCCTTTGCACAGGACACCGCCGCTAAGCTGGGTGTTTCAGCCCGGACGGTGGAGCGGACGATGCAGACGATGAAGGGATTGACGCAGGAGACGCGGGATGTCTTTCACAATTTCCCCAATTATAAACTTTCCCAGAGCAATGCGGCCAAACTCTCCCGTTTGGAACCTGCCAAACAGAAAACTGCGGCTATTTTGCTCGCATCCGGTCAAATTCGATCTGTGGACGAATATGAGCCGGAGCAAGGAAAATCGCCGCGAAAGTCAAAACAAAGCAAGGAATTTCTGGAAAGCATTGCGGAACTGAAGGACCCTACAAAACACATTCTAGCTGATTCCGAATTGTTCTTTTCGGATTACAGAGCGATGATCCACGAGATTCAGCGGCGAATGGATTCCTTCCATGAGCCGTATTATGAGGACGCGATTTCCTCTTTATCCCAGTCGGAAATCGCTGAATTGGAAAGTCTCGCAGATTCCTGCTGTGAGATGATGCAAGACTTTGTAAAGCAAGTCAAGGAGGGCAAGTGGCAGCGACCCGATTGATGCCCCTGCACAGTGGCAAGGGCCGGACTGTGGCGGAGGCCCTGGGCCGGGTGACAGACTATGTGAAGAACCCTGAGAAAACAAATGGCAGCGATTTGGTCACAGCTTATCAGTGTAACCCGTCCATCGCTGACCAGGAGTTTTTATTCTCCAAGCGGCAGTACACCGTTATTACTGGCAGAGAACGGAAAGACAATGACGTGATCGCCTACCATCTGCGACAGTCTTTTAAGCCTGGGGAAATCACGCCGGAATTGGCAAACAAGATCGGCTATGACCTCGCTATGTCGCTAACGAAGGGGAACCACGCTTTCATCGTCTGTACCCATGTGGACAAGCATCATATTCACTCGCATATCGTGTTCAACTCTACTGCCCTGGATTGCACTAGGAAATTCCGGAACTTCTGGCGGTCCTCGTTCGCAATTCGCAAAATCTCCGATATGCTGTGTTTGGAAAACGGGCTGTCAGTGATAGCGGAACCGAAGCCCAGCCGGGGCAGCTACGGCACATGGCTGGGAGAGGGTAAGCCGCCTACCGTCCGGGAGCAGTTGGAGCAGATGATCGACACCGCCCTCGGTCATGGCTGCAAGGATTTTGACAGCTTCCTCGCTGCTATGAAAGCGGAGGGAGCAGAGGTCAAGCGGCGCAAACATCTAGCGTTCAAAATCCCCAATGGCAAGCGGTTCATTCGTTGCGATTCTCTTGGTGACGATTACACCGAAGCGGCAATTATGGAGCGCATTTCCGGTAAGCGGATTGTGGCGCCCAGAGCAAAAGCAGCAGTGTCTACCAAGCCGAATCTGCTCATTGACATTCAAGCCCGAATGCAGAATATCAACTCCCCAGGATTCGAGCGTTGGGCAAAGATTTTCAATCTCAAAGAGATGGCAAAAACGGTCATGTACTTGCAGGAAAATGGCCTGACTGATTTTGGAGAATTGGAGAAAGCCTGTGATGCGGCGGTTCAGAGATTCAACGATTTATCTGACCAGACAAAAGCTGCCAGTGCGAGAATGAAGGACATTTCTGAACTGCAAAGGCAGATCGGCACCTACGGTAAGACACGGGAAATTTACGCACAGTATCGGAAATTGACGGGCAGGAAACAGGCCAAATTTTATGAACAGCATACCAGCGAGATTACCGCTTGTCAAGCGGCGAAGCGTTACTTTGATTCTCTCGGTTTGAAAAAACTGCCATCCATGCAATCGCTGAAACAGGAGTATGCCACCTTGTATGCTGAGAACAGAAAGCGGTATCCAGAGTACAAGCAGGCCAAGGCAAAAATGATAGAACTGCTCACCGCCAAAAACAACGTAGAGAGGATTTTGGGCGTGACGGAAAAAGAGAAAAATCACGACCGCCAGCAGGAGGCGCGTTGATGATTTTTCTCTCCCTGCGGGTAACAGCAGACGCCGAAGGCGGCTTAAAAAACCGGGCGCACCAGCGCCCGGTTTTACAGGGGTTTGGGGGCGGTCAGCCACCAACAAGCATGCGCCGGGTATATACCGGCGCATTGCTTGCCGCTACTATTTGCAGGCTATTTTAAGATTCGCATTTTTAATTGCAGCGGTCCCAACTGATAGGCGAAAGGGGGCACGTCGTACCCCCTATAAAATTGAGCATGATTGGCATGGAAGTACGATGGCTCCTTTATATACTTGGCAGGCATATGCAGGCTTCTTTCCCCTTTCCTCTCCATTTTTACTTCACTCCTCTTTCAATCATGGCTGCTATAGAGCAACAATCTCAAGAAGCATATTAGGCCATTTAGGGAGAAATTTACAGGAGCTGACAAAAACCTTGTTGTATTGTGAAAAAGGGGTTGCATTTTTTTTGCCGCTATGCTATAGTGACTTCACTGTCTGAGTGTCCCGCAATATGCGGGGAAAGAGGGAATCGGGTGAGAATCCCGAACGATCCGGTCACTGTAAACGGTCAGTCCTTTGCACAATGCCATTGCCGAACAGGTGAGAAGGCGCATTTGGACGCTTAGCCGCAAGTCAGGAAACCTGCTCAGATGGAACGATGAATATCTTCCGTCGAAAGTAGTTCATCTGAAGTAGGGGGGTTGTTGCGCCCATTTGCAGAAACCAAACCATACGTCCTCCATCGGGCGGGTGGGCTGTGTGCTATTTCAGGTCTAGGATGAGCCGCTTTCCAAGAAGTTTGGAAAGCGGCTTTTTTGCGTCTGGGAAGGTGTTCATCTTTAGTAAGGTGATTTCTGTGCGCACAGATAATCCAATATATGATTACAGAAAGGAACAGAACCCATGAAGCGAATTCTTACCCTGCTCCTGGCGTCTGTGATGCTGCTGTGCCTCCTCTCCGGCTGCGGCGGCGGAAACACTGGAGGCCAGAGCGATCAAACTCCCCCTGCGGGTCCCACAGAAAGTGATACAGGCTCTCAGACCGGCGGCTCCGGCGATATAGAGAGCGGCCTGGTGGAAAACCTGGTCATTGGCACCACCACAGCGCAGAACACGTTCAACATCACGACACAGTCGGATATCTTTGGCCGGCTGAACTACAACGGCTTCTGCCTGGGAGCTTGGGTCTACCAGGCACCCAACGGCGACATCCTGCCCTATTTCATGACCTCCTACGAGATCTCGGAGGACGGCAAGATCCTGGATTTCACCTTCCCCACCGACGCGGTGTGGAGCGACGGGCAGCCTGTCACCGGAGAGGATGTCATTTTCTCCTTTGACTTTCTGAAAAACAGATTGAAGGCCAACGCCTTGACGCACCTGGAGAACTGCGAGCTGACCGGCGAGGGCAGCTGCCGCCTCACCTTCTCTGAGCCGGACGCCTACTCTTACTTAGCCGCCACCAGCTCCAACGACCACGGGTGCATCCCCAAGCACATCTGGGAGAGCCAGATGGACAACGAGGATTACAAGAGCCTTTCCGGCGGCGAGTGGGCCGTGGGCTGCGGCCCCTTTAAGCTGGTTTCCTATGACGAGGACGCCCAGATCTCCCAGTATGAGCGCATCCCGGAAAACAACTACCACGGCGACGTCTCCATCAAGACCATCACGGTGAAGACCTACGCCGATCAGACAGCGGTCCTGATGGCGATGCTGACTGGAGAGATCGACTGCTACTATGCCTACTCCTCCCCAATTGACGCCACCCTGATGGACATCATCGCCGGGGACGAAAACATTGACGCCGGTGAGAGCTACTACGCCGGTCAGAACCAGATCACCTTCGGCATGGAGCGTCCCGCCACCGGCGACCGGGCTGTGCGCAGCGCGATCCTCCAGTGCCTCGACTGGGAGCTGCTGGCCAATGTCCAGGGTGGAGAAACCGCGGAGATCCCCAACACCTCCCTTCTGACCCCCTCCTGCCCCGGCTTTGATTCCAGCCTGCCCAAGTTCCAGCAGGACGTGGAGGCCGCGAAAAAGGCCCTGGACGACGCCGGTTACAAGGATGTGGACGGGGACGGCCTCCGGGAGATGCCGGACGGCTCCCAGCTGCGCCTGCTGGTGGTGCCCCAGTACAGCAAGACGATGGACCTTCGCAACCGGATTGCCGAGGTGCTGATGGAAAACATGGCGGCGGTCGGGATTGATTCCTACATTGATCCGGAGATGATCGCCAACAGCGAGGTCTGGGAGAGCAACATCCTGGCGGAAAATTACGACATCGCCATCGGCTACACCACCGCCGGAATCGCGAAATACACCTCCGCGTTCCGCTATTACGCCGCTGAGCCCCGTCCCGGTACGACCCGGGAGAGCGCGTGGCTGTGGGGCTCCTACCACGACGCGGATTTCAACGCCGCCATCTGGCAGATGGGCACCGCGGCCTCCCAGGACCAGTATCTGGAGGCGGTCCGCTATCTCCAGCAGGTCGCGGACAAGGACCTCATCGGCGCGAGCCTGGGCTGGACCAAGGCGTTCTACCCCTACCGCACCGACCGGATCACCGGCTGGGAGAATCTGGCCTCCTGGGGCGTGATCCATTCGGATACCTGGTCGTCCCTGCGGGCGAAATAAATTACAACGAGGCTGGAAAGACGGCGCGGCGGCAGCCCGGCCGCCGCGCCTGTCCGTTCTCCAGCCGGAAAGGAGGCAGGCTGTGCTTCGACAGATCCTGACCAGGGTGATCACCGCACTGGCAACGATTTTTGCCATCATCACCATCAGCTTCTTCATGGCCCGCTTTATGCCGGGAGATGTGCTGCAGCACCTTGTGGGGCAGGAGGAATACTACTACCTCCTGGAAAACCAGCCGCAGGAGCTGGAGCGGATCTCCGCCAGATACGGGCTGAACGATCCGCTGTACATCCAATATCTCAAATACCTGGGCAGCATCGCCACGCTGGACTTCGGTTCCTCCTATACCAGCAATAAGACCGTCCTGGACACGGTGCTCCCCGCCTGCAAATGGACGCTGCTGCTGTCCGTGCCCACCTTCATTGCCGGGGGACTTTTGGGCGCGGTGCTGGGGACAATCGCCGGATGGAAGCCTGGAGGCAGGTTTGATGCCGTCATGACGCCGATCGCCCTCTTTATCAACACGGTCCCCTCTAACTGTATCGGCATTTTGCTGCTGGCGCTGGTTTCCTTCCGCCTGAAGTGGACGCCCATCAGCGGCATGACCAGCGGGATGCTCACCGGCTCGGCATACATACTGGACGTGCTCTGGCATATGGCGCTCCCGCTGTTTATCCTGATCGTCTTCCGGACCTGCGGCGACTTTATGCTGATGAAGAGCAGCGTCTCCCAGGTGCGCCGGGAGGACTATACCGTCACGGCTGCCTCCAAAGGACTCAGCGACCGGAAGGTGCTCTTCCGCCACGTGATGCGAAATGCCCTGCTCCCCTATATCACCTCCATGTGTATGCAAATGGGCAGCCTTCTGAGCGGGTCTATGATTGTGGAGACTATCTTCGGCTGGAAGGGGATGGGACAGCTCTTTTATGCCTCCGTCAACGGCAGGGACTTTCCTACGGCCCAGCTGTGTTTTCTGATCTCCGCCGTGTGCGTGGTCGCGGCGAACCTGCTGAGCGATGTGGTGATCGCCGTGATCGATCCAAGAGTAAAGGAGAAGGTGAATGGGTAAGAAAAAGCGCAATCTCCCGGTCGTTGCCGGCAGCGTAATCATCCTCTTTTTCCTGCTGGCTGCCCTCCTCGCGCCCTGTCTCGCCCCCTACGACACGTCCGCCACCAGCAAGGAGGTCTATCTGAAACCCTGCGCGGAGCACCTGCTGGGGACCAATGACCTGGGGCAGGATATTTTCAGTGAACTCATCTACGGCACCCGCGTCTCGATGCTTATTGGCATCTTTGCCGCGCTGACGGTCACCGTCGTCGGGACTGCTGCGGCGCTGTTCTCGGCCTATTACGGCGGCTTGGTGGACAAGTGCATCACGGCGGTCACGAATCTGGCTATGGCCATACCGGGGTTGGCGCTGACGACACTGCTGGTCTGCTATCTGAATCCTGGCAAAGTCAGCATCATCGTGGCAATCAGCATTACCTCCTGGACGGGCACGGCTCGGGTGCTGCGCGCACGCATCCTCTCGCTGGTCGAGGAGCCTTTTGTTAAAATCGAAAAGGCTATCGGGCAGCGGGACACGGTGATCCTGTTCAAACACCTGATCCCGAACGTGAAGGACATCATCCTCTCCCGCGGCGCAATGGCAGTCTCCTCCGCCATGATGACCGAGGCGAGCCTGAGTTTTCTTGGGCTGGGAGAATTTGGTGAAAAGAGCTGGGGCAGCATCCTGCACTACGCGTTTTTCCGCAACGGGGTCATCCGCGGTTTCTGGTGGTGGTACCTTCCCCCGATTCTCTGTACCTCTGCGGCGGTGATGGGCTTCATGCTGGTCGGGTATTACGGCCAGCAGAGACGATAGGAGGCGACAGTATGCTGGAAATTAAGAACGTTTCCGTCCGGTTCAGCGCCGATAGCGATGTACAGGCTGTGGAAGACGTCTCCCTGGCGCTTCCGGAGGGCAGCAAAATGGCGCTGGTGGGGGAGACGGGAAGTGGAAAAAGCGTGCTGCTGCTGGCCATTCTGCGCCTGCTGCCGGACAGTGCCCGGACGAAAGGCAGTGTACTGCTGGACGGCGTCAACATCTGGGAACTGCCGCGCCGGGAGCTCTGCCGCCTGCGGGGCGGCGTGATCTCCTACGTGCCGCAGGCGGGCGGGAGCTGCATGAACCCGCTGATGAAGGTCGGGTTTCAGGTGGGCGAACCCCTGATGGAACATAAGGGCCTCAAAAAGAAGGAGGCCGTCGCCCGCAGCATCGAGCTGATGCGGCGGTTCAACCTGGGAAGTGAGGAGGAGCTGGCGGCGGCCTATCCCCACACCTTCAGCGGCGGGATGCGCCAGCGGGCCATGGTCGCCATGGGCATCTCCGCCGGCGCCAGGATTGTCCTGGCCGACGAGCCCTCCAAAGGCCTGGATGAGAAGCGGGTGGCCCTGGTCGCGGAGGCGCTCAACCGCCTGGAGCAGGAGACGCTGCTCTGTGTCACCCACGATCTGCTCTTTGCGGGAAAAATCAGCCGGCAGATCTGCGTGCTCTATGCCGCCCAGCAGGTGGAGCTGGGCCGGACGGAGGAGATCCTGCACGACCCGCTCCACCCCTACACCCGCGACATGGTGCGGGCCATTCCGGAAAACGGCATGGAGGTGGACCGCGCAGGGTTTGCCCCGCCGCATACCGGCTATGCCAACGCCGGATGCCGCTATAAGCACCGGTGCCCCCATCGCAGCGCGGCGTGCGATAGGATGCCTCCGTTGTTGGACATCGGAGAGAGGAAAGTGAGGTGTTGGCTGTATGCGGATGCAGGCTTTGCAGCTGACCAAGGCGTATAAGTCCCGCAGCCGGAGGGGAGAGGCCCTGCTGGCCGCCGATCATGTGGATTTGGAGCTACGGGAGGGGGAAACCATCGGGCTTTTCGGCGACAGCGGCAGCGGTAAGAGCACAATCGGCCAGATGCTCTCCGGCCTTCTCAAGCCTACATCGGGACAGATCCTCTACAATGGCCGTCCCATTTCCACGCCCTTTCGCGCCGAAGTGCGCAGGGACATCCAGATTTTGTTCCAACACCCGGAGGTGTCTTTCAATCCGGCGCTGCCCCTGGCCAGCAGCATGAGGGAACCGTATCAGCTCTACCATCTCCCGTTTTCCCAGGAGATTTTGGTGCATGACATTGAGCAGATGGGGCTCCACGAAGAGCACTTGTCCCGCAAACCGGCAGAACTGAGCGGAGGCGAACTTCAGCGCGCCGCGCTTTCCAGGCTGCTGGTGCTGGCTCCCAAGGTGATCGTATTGGACGAGCCCACCAGTATGCTGGACGTGATCACCCAGGCTCAGATCATCCAGATGCTGCGGGAGTACCAGGAGCGCAGCGGGGCTTCCTACGTGTTCATTACCCATAACCGGACCCTCTGCGAGAAAGTATGTGACCGAATATATCAGGTTGAGCTCGGAAGAGCAAAGGAGGAAAAAATATGAAAATTGCGATGTTAAACTGCTTGAAATCCAACAAAGTGTGTACCGGCGCCGCCTGCCTGAGCGCAATGAACAGCCGGTCGCGGTCATTTGAACAGTACCAGGATACCCCTCTGGAGCTGGTCGCGCTGGCCCGCTGCAACGGCTGTGAGGCGGGGATCGACGCAGGCTTTCAGGAAAAATTGGAGCGCATGGTCCAGGAAGGGGCCGAAGTTGTGCATTTGGGGAAATGTACCGTTCGAAAAGACGGTGCCGAGTGCCCTGTCATCACAAAGGCCGCCGAATATCTGGAGGAGCACGGCATCCGGGTGGTCCGCGGGACGCATTAACAGAAAACTCTGCGATAGTACATGGCTTTTACCGATGCTGTTAGGGGAAAACAGCTTTGTAGATTAACTACTGTGCCATCTGCCTTTAACCACACGATATGATTTTAACCAACATGTGTACCGCAAAGAGTGACTGCCAAAAATGACGGCGAGGAATCATCCCCGCCGCCATTTTGCTATTTACGCATATATGATTTCTTGGTATACAATTTCCATTGCGCTTGCCCCGATATTGTTCATCCTGCCCACCCACGCCATTTGTTCGGTTGCTTTGAGCTGTTCCGTTATGCCTTGGTGCTGGGCCATCTGCTCAACCAGCCGGGAGAGCATGGCTTCGGCCTGCTGGTCAATGTCAGCCAGGTAGCTGTTCAGCTTGCCGCTCAACAACAAGCTGGTGTAGCGGGCCTTGCGATATTCCCTGATGTACTGCAAATGCCGTTGCCCCCATAGGCCAATTGGCTGTTCTTCCTCTACTGGTAAGATCAGGCAGGGGATATAGTAGTCTCCCTGACGTTCATACCACAAACCGTTGCTCTCGTCAAAAATATACTTGTTCATTTTGAAATTCTCCGCTATAATATATTCGCACATACGTCTCAGTTCTTCAATTGCCACACTTTGTTATATCTTTTTACAGGATTTCCTTTCCCTTGCTTTTGCCCTTATGAGCTGCCAGAACAAGGGTAACAGCGTGTGAAATTGAATAAAGAGATAAGGCGAATTCACTGCGAAAAATCCTTTGTTTTCAAGGCTTTTGGAGGACTTTGTTAATGCGCTATAACAAGGGATAACTTTCCTTAAAATCGGACAATCCCAATTCCGATTTATCGGGCCGCTCTTGATTTTGATTTCTTCCATTACACAGGGAACTTAATGACTTCTTGATTACTTCATGAAAAAGGAAGCTGCCACCTCCCGATGACAGCTTCCTTTTTGCCTTATGCGTAAATCAAATTATTCAAGACCACTTCCTCGGCGGCAGAGCGGATATT
>JAAWUC010000078.1 GCA_022804995.1 Oscillospiraceae bacterium | reverse complement strand
CTGAAATATATTCCATCCCATTTCCTCCCTTTCGTTCCCTTTTGCTCTATTTTACCATAAAAACGACCTTTTGCATAGCGTTTTGACACAATCTCGCCCAAGTACCCCTCTACAAAGGGATCGGTGAGGGTGCTTTTGTCATAAAGATTGGTATAGGTAACCTCACCGCCGCCGATAACATACTTTGGCAGATAGGTCACGGGGGGAACATCAGACTGCATACCGCCTGGGATCACGCGGATATCCGTGGATTTGCTGTTAACGGACAGCAGACCCTCCAACTCGTAAACTGCCAGGTTGCCAGTGGGGCAAACTCCCACAGCGGAGTCTCCTGCACTGTCACTGACGTAGACATTTTTCATGTGGACGGTGGTATTTTTGTCGACGTAGATGGCGCCGCCATTATAGTAGCTACCAATAGCAGTATTGTCGATAAAATCGGCCTGCTCAATATAGTGCTCTTCGTTATTGGTCACGAAGATGGCGCCGCCGTACGCCGCTGCGGTGTTCTTCGTAAAGAGCGTCCGTCCACCATCCGTACCGAATCGAGAGGACCCGCTCCAGATATAGGCGCCGCCGCCGCTGTATCGGGCCCTGTTGCCGGAGACGGTTCCGCCCTCGAACACAAGGTCTGTACTCTTGGAGTAGATACCGCCGCCGGATGTCCCTATGTTGCCGGTGATCGTACCGCCGGTCATGGTCAGGCTGCCGTATTCGATGTGGATGCCGCCGCCGTCCCCGGAGGAGTTGCCGTTCTTGATCTCGGTGTCGCCGGTGATGGTCAGGTTGGCCCCGCTGTTGCTATTGATCAGAGGGCTTGTGCTCTCCACCATCCTACCGTCGATCTTCGCGCCGTCCAGAGTGACCGTGCCGCTGACCACGAAGAGAGCAGCGTCTGGATGAGTCTCGCAGCGGGCGAAGGTGACGCCGCTCTCATTCAGCAGCCCGGCAGCTTCCTCGGTGAGTGTTACGGTTTTGCAGACATAAACAACCTTGGTTCCACTTTTAGCTGCGGCAACAGCCTCTTCCAGCGTGCTCGCTGCTATAGCATTGCTGTCACTGTGTGTTTCTCCATAGTAGACGCTTGCCGGCTCGGTCGCCGTGCTGGAGTAGCCAATGGGCCAATACCACTGCTTTTTCTTGGTGTTGGTTGTACCACCATTGTACTGCATGGCTTTATTTCCCGAATTGTCTTTCAGGGTGTACACAGAGCCATCTGCCGCCGTGTAAGGCTCAAGAACAGCATCGTCGATATGGAGCGCGGCGCGCTTATCCGTATACTCATCAAATTTTGGAGCCCAAGCACTGCCAGAGTATCTCGCTGTTACATAGGCTGAGGACAACCCGATATCCGCGCTGTAGTGTCCAGCTTCATTGGGCGTTTCGTTGCCATAGATATGGGTGCTTCCGCTCAGGGTAATAACAGTTTCGGGCTTGGTGTTGCTGACATACAGGCCGCCGCCAACACAGCGGGAGCTGTTGTTTGCAGTGTTTTTGTAGATCAGAGTGTCCTTGATTGTAACCTGATCACCGTCACCAGCCCTGTTGCCCACCACAGCAATCGCGCCGCCGCTTTTTTCGGCCTTATTGCTATAGAGCTCGCACCCGTCCAGCGTGATATTCATAACGCCGTTGCTGTTGCTGAACCGGAACGCGCCACCGAATCCGCCTGAAGCGTTATTTTCATACGCCTTGACGTTGCGTAACGTCACAATGCCAGGGGCGTAGGGCTGAATGCTCATCACGCCGCCGCCATCGCTGCCACTAGCGGTATTTTGATAAGCTTCAACGTCTTCGATAGTGATCGTGCCGCTGCTGCAACGGAGCAAAGACGCGGCACTGTTTTCAGCGATCTCTGTACCGGTCATATGGAAGGTTTTGCTGCTGATGTCGAAAAGAGTGCTTGTGCCTGTGACTTTATTGTTTGAGAGCTTACCGTCCTTGATAGTCAGCGCTGTAACACTACTCGTGATATCCAAGGCCGAATTTGTGCCATCGTGGTCTTTCACGGTAACGTTTTCCAGCGTCAGACTGCCGCCCTTGGCTTTGATCACGTTGGACCCTTTTAAGCCGCCAGCCGAGGTAATGGTACCGTTTTTCAGCGTCATGTCAGCTGAGGTGGTCAGTGTTGTACTGCCGTTGGCGCTCCAGGTGTGCTCACCCAGGTCGATGGTCACGCTTTTGGCGGCAGTGAGGCTTTCCGCCACATCCTTCGTCAGCATAATAATGTCGCCGGCGTTAGCATGGGTGACCGCGTCGGCCAGCGTCTCATATCCAACCTCGCCGATTTTGGCGGCAACGTTGTCTGCAGGCTGTACCATGTCCTCCGGATCCGCAACCCATATAACCTCCGTGCCACAGGTCCCGTCATGGACATGCATGCCGGGATTTTCCGCAGTAACGGCGCAGTGCTCCCCGCTATAGACAGGCTGGACCGTCAGAGGCACATCCTCCTCCGGAAACTCGACAATGCCGGGGGTGTTCTCAGCAGGAGAATCCGGTTGTTCTTCTTCCACAGGAGGCTGCTCTTCCTCCACGGGAGGCTGTTCCTCCTCCACGGGAGGCTGTTCCTCCTCCACGGGAGGCTGTTCCTCCTCTACGGGAGGCTGTTCCTCCTCTACGGGAGGCTGCTCTTCCTCCACAGGAGGCTGTTCCTCCTCCACGGGAGGCAGCTCCTCCTCCACGGGAGGCGGTACTTCCTCTACAGGAGGCTGTTCCTCTTCCACAGCAGTTGCAGGAATCCCGCACAGGAAGTTGTGGGTATGGCCCTCCTGCCCGCAGGCATATACGCCTACCCGCTCCGCTGCCTGGAGCATCTCCTCCGGGTATTCGTCGAGCAGATCATAGCACGCCTTGGTGTGGACGTGCTCGCCCGCCGTACAGATCTGGCTGTAGCAGCTCCGGGTACACACATGGTTCTCCGTGTCCTCCGGGAGAGTGGATGCGTGCAGGCTGTAGCACATTTCACCGTGGACGTGCTCTTGCGTTTGACATACGAGCTGATACACGCTGTGCAGAGTGGGGTCCGGGCTGTCTCCAGTCTCCTCGGCGGAGGCAGTGAGCTGAACCAGCCCCAAGCACATGGTCAGGGCCAGGAACAGAGCAAGCCCGCGTTTGCTCAAGTGTTTCCAAAATCTCATTGCAATTCTTCCTTTCTTTGCAAATATATCGTTCGGATGCAAAGTTATCCGGCGGCCGGGCTGGCATAGCGCCGAAGCACCTTAGCCCTCATAGCTTTGCGTCCCGCCGTTTCCGGCGGTTTGCCTTTTCTAATTGAAGACGCTGGGAAAAGTCACGCGGACGAGCCGATCCCTGCCCTCTGTCCCACCGGGCCTATGGACAGCGCCGGCAGGACTGCGGTGTCCGGCGGACTGCGCTGGGCCGTTGACACGGCGTTCCCTCCTCTCACAAAACTTTATCCCGACCGCCGCAGAAGGGCGGGAGATAACGGACGTCAGGCATTCCAGCCGACGGTAAGCTGCTCTGTCTCCAGCATTCTCTGATAGGTCTGCTCCGCCAGGGCCATCAGGTTGGCCTGGATGCTCTCGCAGGTGCTCAGATACATCTTCCACAGACATCGGGGGTTGGCCTTCTCCCCGTCCACCCGGGCGGCCTCCGCCACGCAGTTGACATACCGGTATACGCTCACCCGGCTCAGGGGCACGCCCTCCGCCGTGAGAAACACCGGTCCTCTGGCGATATTCTCCTGCCGGATGTAGTCCAGCAGCTCCTCCCGCAGAGACGCCGGAATCCGCAGCAGACGCCGGTGGAGGTTGTTGTGGGAGCGCAGCCCCACGGTCCCCTGCCGCACTGCCTCCACGGTGAGCTGGGGCAGCTCCTGGATCCGTAGCCCCGCCCCGCCCAGCGTCTTGATGAGCAGGTAGGACTTCTCCCGCCCCAGAATTTTCGCCGTCTGGAGCAGGCGCAGGTACTCCGTCCGGGTCAGCTCGGGCTGGACCTCGCTCCCGTTCCGGAAAAACTCCTCCTGAACCCACTCTCTTCTGCCAATGTACTGGCAGTAGCTGTTCCATACCGACATCCGCGCGTTGATGGTCCTGGGCGCCAGGCCCTGCTCCGCCATCCACGCCCGCCAGACGGGACCGGTGTCCGCGTCCAGCCGCCGGTCCTCCGGCAGATAATCCGCCAGCGCTGTCAGCGTCTGGCGGTAGGTCTTCAGGCTCTCCGGACTCCGCCCCTTCTCCCGCAGGCTGTCGAGAAAGGCGTCGATGCGCTCCGCCGTCAGGCGCTCCGTCCCGGTCTTCTCTTCCATAGTCCATCACCTCTTCCCCGCGATACCGCGTCAGTATGCAAAATCATTCTTTCGCATACCATGCCGGGTACCGCCGTCCAGAAATGCGGAAACAGGCGCAAAAAAAGAGCGCACAGACGCAAGAGCCGCAGATAGGAAGGTGTGCGGCTCCTGTTTCTGTGCCCATTTTCCAAGGGAGAACCGATTTTCCGCGCTGTGCTCCCCCATTCCAATTCCGGCGCGTGGTTTTCCGGTCCGGTGTCCGTGTAATTTATGGGAAAACCCTTGCACACGCGGACTTGAATGTGCTATAATGATCCCGTAAACAGCGCGTTGACGCGCCGGGGAACGAAAGAATGATTTTGTATACTATACGGGCGCGGCTAATTGACCAGCCGCAGACGCTCCAGCTGCCGGACATGCTCCGCGCCGGTGGTGAGGAGATAGAGGCGGGTGGTGTCGATGGAGCTGTGGCCGAGGACGCCGGCCAGCTTCACAATGTCCCGGCTGGCCCGGTAGAAGGCTGTGGCGAACAGGTGGCGCAGGTTGTGGGGGAAGACCTTGGAGGGCTCCACCCCCGCCCGGGCGCACAGTTGCTTCATCTCCCGCCAGATCTGCCGCCGTGAGAGGCTGTTTCCGCTTTTGGTGAGAAAAATCTCGCCGGAAGCGATTTTTTGCGCCTGTGCGTACTTGAGGAGCTTTCTGCGCAGCTTGCCGGGCAGGAGGATGGTGCGGATTTTCCCCTTGAGCCGGAGCTCCGCCGCCCCCCGTTTAGCTGCTCCCACGGTGATGTAGCGCAGCTCGGAGACCCGGATACCGGTGGCGCAGATGGTCTCGATGAGCAGCTCCAGACGCCCCCGCCCCAGGCTCCGGGCGGCGTCCAGCAGCCGCCGGTAGTCCTCCCGGGTCAGCTCCCGGCCCTCCTCCCGGAACAGCCGCCGCTGGATCCGCAGAAACCTGACCCGGCAGTCCTCCCAGCCGTGGAAGCGCAGGAAGCCGTTGACAGCGGAGAGCATGGAGTTGATGGTCACGGGGGCATAGCCCCGGTCCAGCAGGTGGCGCTTCCAGCCAGACAGCGCCTCCCGCGCCACGCTCCGCCCGTCCAGCCAGGCGGCCAGGGCCCGGATATCCCGCAGGTATTTTTCCTCCGTGCCCAAGCTGCGCTCCTCCGCCCGCAGGGCCTTCCGGTACGCCGCGATCCGTTTGTCTGTTATCTGACGGTTTTTCATGCTTTGTCCCCTTTCGGAATATTGCTCACAGCTTACACTATACTGTCCGCGTTGAAATAATAAGTTCTGCCAAGTAAAAAAGAAGACCCTGCAATCACTGAGACTGCAAGGTCTTCTTTTTTGGTGCGCGAGGCGGGACTTGAACCCGCACGCCCGTAGTGAGCACTAGAACCTGAATCTAGCGAGTCTGCCAATTCCACCACTCGCGCACATCTTCTATTGTACTGAGGTATCCTGAAAGGAAATGGTGCGAGTGACGGGACTTGAACCCGTACGTCTGTTGACACACGCCCCTCAAACGTGCCTGTCTACCAGTTCCAGCACACTCGCATATCCATCCGCCAGGACGACCAGCAGAAATCATTATAGCCATTTCTTCCCCGATTGTCAACCATAAATTTGAGAAAACCGGCAAGAAAATTTGCGGTCCTTGAAAAATTCCAGAAAAAGCGGGGGAACCTGCGGCAGCAGCCAGGGGCTCCTTGTCATTACACGCAGTCTGTGATACAATATAAAAAATACCGCGCAGGAGCGGAGGGGGGATAAAAATGGACCTGCGGACGCTGCTGGGCATCCGGCCCGGAATTACTGCCCTCACCGGAGGCGGCGGGAAAACCACCATGCTCTACACCCTGGCGGCGGAGCTGGCGGCAGAGGCTCGGGTTATCTGCTGTACCACCACCCACATGTTCCCGCCAGACCATATGCCGGTGCTGTACACGCCCACACCCGCGGAATTGGAGGGAGCATTGGCGGAGTGCCGGCGCGTCTGTGTGGGCCGGCCGGCGGCGGAGGGGAAGCTCATGGCGCCGGCCTTGGCTATGAAGACACTGGCGGCGCTGGCGGACTATGTGCTGGCGGAGGCCGACGGCTCCCGGGGACTGCCCTGCAAGGCGCATCTCTCCCATGAGCCTGCGGTTCCGCCGGAGGCGGGACAGATCATCACACTTGTCGGAGCCTCCTGCTTTGGAAAGCCTATCCGGGAGGCAGTCCACAGGCCGGAAGAGTTTTGCTTCTGGACAAGCAGGGAACCAGACGACCCGGTCATACCCGAGGACATAGCGGAACTGCTCCGGTCGGAGGCTCCGGCGGCAGGACCGCCTGCCAAAATATTTGTCAACCAGGTGGAGGACGATCGGGCCTGGGCCCAGGCCCGGCGGCTGGCGGAGCTGCTGCCCTGGCCGGTGTACGCCGGGGCGCTGAAAAGGGAGATTTGGACATGCTTGTCGTAATACGGGGGGCCGGGGATATCGCCACCGGCGTGGCTCTGCGGCTGTACCGGGCGGGGCTGCAAATTGTCATGTGCGAGGTGGAGACGCCAACCTCCATCCGCCGGACAGTCTGCTTCTCCGAGGCGGTCCGCCAGGGGGAGATGGAGGTGGAGGGCGTCACCGCCCGGCGGGCGGACCTGGAGGAGCTCCCGGCGCTGCTGGAGGCCGGTATTGTCCCGGTGCTGGTGGATCCTGCGGCGGACTGCGCGGCGGCGCTGGAGCCGGACGCGGTGGTGGACGCCATTCTGGCCAAGCGGAACCTGGGGACCACCATGGATATGGCCCCCGTGGTGGTGGCGGCGGGTCCGGGCTTCACCGCCGGGGAGGACTGCCATGCGGTGGTGGAGACAATGCGGGGGCACTACCTGGGCCGGGTGATCTACCAAGGCTCCGCCCAGCCGGACACCGCCATTCCCGGACTGATCGGCGGCTATGCCGGGGAGCGGGTCCTGCGGGCCCCGGCGTCCGGACTCTTTGAGGGGATTCGGACCATTGGGGATCTGGTGGAGGCCGGGGACGCGGCGGGCTATGTCCAGGGCCAGCCCATGGTCTGCACCATCTCCGGCACTCTGCGGGGGCTCATCGCCGACGGTGTGGCGGTAACCAAAGGGATGAAGTGCGGCGACGTGGATCCCAGGTGTGAGCCGGATCACTGCGCCTGCGCCTCCGACAAGGCGCTGGCCGTGGGCGGCGGGGTGCTGGAGGCCATTTTGTGCCTGTCCGGGGGACCGGAGGCGGCGCTCTTTTGATGGAACGGGAGGAGAATGGGATGGAAAACGAGGTAAAATTGACCAAGCTGGCGAAATGCGCCGGGTGCGGAGCCAAGGTGGGGGCCGGAACCCTGGCCCGGCTGCTGGAGGGCCTCCAGGTCCGCAGCGACCCCAATTTGCTGGTGGGCTTCGACCGCAGCGACGACGCCTCGGTCTACAAAATTTCCGATGAGCTGGCCCTGGTTCAGACGGTGGACTTCTTCCCGCCCATCGCCGACGATCCCTTCCTCTTCGGGCAGATCGCCGCCGCCAACGCCCTGAGCGACGTGTACGCCATGGGGGGAGAACCGAAGCTGGCCCTGAATCTCATGTGCGTCCCCCAGGACATGCCCCGGGAGGCTGTCCATGGGATACTCCGGGGCGGGTATGAGAAGGCCTATGAGGCCGGGTGCATCATCACCGGGGGCCACAGCATCTTTGACCAGGAGCCCAAGTACGGCCTGGCGGTCACCGGCTTTGTCCACCCGGACCGGGTATTGACCAACGCCGGGGCAAGGCCCGGGGACGTGCTGGTGCTGACCAAGCCCCTGGGGGTGGGGATTCTGACCACCGCCCACAAGGCGGGGATGGCCTCCCAGGCGTCCATGGACCGGGTATTCGGCCTGATGACCACCCTCAACAGAGCCGCCCGGGACGTGATGGTGCGCTTCCGGGTCCACGCCTGCACCGACGTCACCGGCTTCGGACTGCTGGGCCACCTGCTGGAGATGGCCCAGGGCAGCGGTGTGGAGATGCGGCTGGAGACGGGGGCAATCGATCTGCTGGAGGAGGCGCTGGAGCTGGCCAGAATGGGCCTTCTGCCGGAGGGCATGTACCGCAACCGGACCTTCGCCGAGCCGTCGGTAGACCCGGGGGACACGCCCCTGTGGGTACAGGATGTGCTCTACGATCCCCAGACCGCCGGGGGGCTGCTGATGGCGGTGGATCCGGCGGACGCGGAGGCGCTGCTCCAGGCGCTGGAGGGGAGGGTCCCCAGCGCCCAGCGGATCGGCACTGCCGGACATTGGCGGGGCGGGGCGCGGATCCTGCTGCGTTGAAATTGAAAAATCAGGAAAATATATACTTTTTCTGCAAGGCGGTCCCGGATGGGGCCGCTTTTTTGCGAAAATTTTGTCCCGATTGGGCTTTGTAAAGGCTTATTCCTTGACAACAAAACAGACAGCGGGATATGGTCTTATCAGACGGATTTCGACAAAATCCGCCAATTTTTGAAAAGGGGTATGAGACTATGTCCAGAAAGACGCTGATGACCAACATCGCCTATGATACGGAGCGCCGCCGGTTCTATGTGACGCTGTGGAGCAGGCAGGGGAAGAAGGGCCCCGCCAAGCGGACAGTACGCTGTGTCGCCACACTGGAGGAGGCGCGGCGGCTATTGGCCCGGCACACTGCGGGGGAGAAGCTGTCCACGGGCAGGCCGGTGTCGGATCTGACCGTGGGACAGTGGCTGGACTACTGGCTGGACCGGATCATCACCCCCAGCCGGGCGGCCAGCACAGTCCACGGCTACGGGATGATTGTCCACAATCATCTGCTGCCGGGGCTGGGGGACATCCTTCTGGAGGAGCTCACCGCCGCCGAGGTCCAGGAGTATCTGAACGGGAAGCTGCGGGAGGGTCTGTGCAACAACACGGTCCGTAAGCACTACAGCGTGCTCCACAGCGCCCTGGAGCAGGCCCGGCGGGAGCGGAAGATCCTGGTGAACGTGGTGGAGCAGGCATCCCGCCCGGCCCAGCAGCAGCCTGCCCACCACTACTATGACTCGGAGAACATGTCCCGGCTCTTCGAAGCCCTGCGGGGGACGCCGCTGGAGCCGGTGGTGAAGCTGGCGGGGTATCTGGGGCTGCGGCGCAGTGAGATCTGCGGGCTGAAGTGGGGCAACGTGGACCGGCAGAACAAGGTGATTACGATTGCCGAGGCCCGCACCGCCGTCAACGGCAGGGCGGTGGACAAGGAGACGAAGAACACCTCCTCCGTCCGGCGGCTGGGGTACGGCGGGATCACGGATCTGGAGGAGATGATGGACTGGCTCTGGCGGTCCCGGCAGGCCCGGGAGAAGCGGCTGGGGGGCATCAGCGGGGAGCGGGATTTTGTCATCTGCCACAACAGCGAGGGCAAGCCCTATCAGCCCGATTATCTGAGCAACCGCCTGCGGGAGATTCTGGAGGAAAAGAAGCTGCCCTACGTGACGCTCCACGGCCTGCGCCACAGCTTCGCCAGCATCGCCCACAGCCGCAACGTGCCCCTGTTCGGCATCAGCAAGGCCCTGGGGCACAGCAGCACCAGCATCACCGCACAGATCTACATGCACCTCTTCGACGACACCCACCTGTCCGTGGTCCAGGAGGTCAGCCGGGCAATCGGCGGCGAGGAAATGTGAATTGAAGCGGAAAGAGGCAGGCTGGACGCATCCAGCCTGCCTCTTTTCTATTTATTTAACAATTAGAGTATAGCCGCCCATTCCTGGTATAATCTGCAAGAACTCCTCAATAACCATTTTTGCCTCGTTTGTTGCCTCGGTAAGCAGGCCACGGTCAATTGCGTCCTGCTCTCTCTTCGGTTTTTCCGATGCGACAAACTTGTTGTACTCATCAAGTGAGATATCGTTAAATAAGCTTTCTTTTTGGTCTACTATTCGGATGGTCTCCTGTGGAAGGTCGTGACTTAGAATGGTCGCTTTGGGTACCAATATCGTAATTGTGCGGGTTTCCTCATTTATAGCAGGGTTAATTTTGTTAAGGTCAACGCCTGCGATGATTGTACCGTCGTACATGATAACCAGGGTAGTATCACTGAAGGGCATATCCCACCCAAATATCCATTTTTTATTTGCCTCTTGTTTTGCTGCGCCGGTATAGATGTACTCTTTTGTAATCAGTTTCTTGACAGAATTAAGCTGCGCCTTTATCTGTGTGCTTGTAACTACAGACTTTTCGTCCACAATAATTGGATTGTTCTCACTCGAGGGAGGAGTTATAACAATATCCATTAGTTCCAATCGAGCGCTTAATTTTTTGTTTTCTGTCAAGGTTTTGGCGTAGAGAAAGGCAAGAACAGCAATCGTTATTGATACAAAAGCGGCAACAATGCCAATTATGACGTAGGGGTTGATTCCTTTTTTCGGTGGTGGTGTGTTTGGGGCATTCTCGGGCGCTTGGTATTCTTTGAGTTCGTTCATGATCAAATCTCTCCTTTTGTTTTGTTGTGGCTTTCGCCTATTATAAGAAAAGGATTTTTTACGAATTTCTCCAAAAGCTAATATTTACCACGGAATTATTCTTCCGTGGTAAAACGCTTAAATGACATATTATCACATGGTTCTTGCAAATGCAACATATGCTCACAAATTTCTACATAAAAAAGGCAGCGCAAGCTTTGTTTTTCACTCCATCAGCCGCAGCACTCCGGTTGTTCCGGTGAATATACCTGGACTCTGCGGTGTAAATCAAGGAGGAAAAAGTTACGAGGAAAGATGCAACAAAAAGAGGCAGGCCGGACACATCCAGCCTGCCTCTTTTGCGTTACTGCTGAGAGAACATATCCTTGCCCACGCCGCACAGCGGGCACTCGAAATCCTCGGGGACATCCTCCCACTTGGTGCCGGGGGCAATGCCGTGCTCGGGATCGCCGGCGGCCTCATCATAGACATAGCCGCAGGCATCACAGACGTATTTCATTGTGTCGCGCCTCCTTTTCGTTGGTGATTGATCTAGTATACCCAATCCGGCGGCGGTTTGTCTGTTGCAAATCCCACAATTCAAAAATCCTCCGGTACGCCGGAATTCTGCCCGGAATTTTGCCCAAAATCCCGCATAATTGAGATTGCAATCCGGATGGAAGCTGTTGTATAATAAACCCCAAGGAAACCGGTAAACGCGCGGAGCCGCGCACTTAACTGTGGAGGAGGAGTTCGGCATGGATACCCAATTTGTGTGGCGTGAGGAGTACAGCATTGGCGTGGACGTTATTGATCAGGAGCACCAGCGGCTCTTTAAGATCATCAACAAGCTCTTCACCTTCAAGGAGGAGAACAAGGACAGCCAGTGGACCTGCCAGGAGGGAATCAAGTACTTCAAAGGGCACGCAGTGAAGCATTTCGCGGACGAGGAGGCCTACATGGCCTCCATCAACTACCCGGGGCTGGAGCAGCACCGGCTGATTCACAAGGGCTTCCGGGAGAACACGCTCCCGGCCCTGGAGCAGGAGCTGGAGCGGACGGACTACGCGCCCGACGCGGTGGAGCACTTTTTGGGCGTCTGCGCCGGGTGGCTCATCGGCCACACCCTGACGGAGGACCAGGCCATCGCCGGGGACCGGGGGAGCCCATGGCGGAGCCGCCTACCCAGCGAGGAGGTGGCCGCTGTGAAAAAGGTGATCGTCCAGCTGGTGTTTGACATGTTCCACCTGGAGTCCCAGGCCATTAGCGAAAGCTATGGAGGGGAGAAGTTCGGCCAGGGGGTGTACTACCGGCTGGCCTACGGCACGCCGGGGGACGAGCGGAAGCAGGAGATCTTCATGGTCTTTGAGGAGAAGCTGCTCATCAACACCGTGGGAAAGATCCTCGGGCTTCAGACCAACAAGCTGGACGCCATGCTGGTCAATGCCGCCCGGTACACGGCCCGGCAGTTTGTGGGGCGGGTGCTGGAGCACTTCCCGGCTTTCGACGGCTATGAGCTCCAGGAGGAGAATCTCCTGTCCTACGAGCAGTTCCAGGAGGTCTTTGCACGGGAGAAGCCCCAGGTCAGTTTGCTGTTCAACACCGGCGGCGCGGGGTACTTCGCCTATTCCGTCATCGCGCCCCATCTGCTGGAGGAGGGCGTGGGGACGGCTATCGCCGGTGAAAACGCTATGGACGAGGTGGAGAAATACCTGTCCCGGCGGGAGGCGCAGGCGGCCCGTGAGGAGGCCCATCCGAAGCCGAAGATTCTGGTGGTGGACGACTCCATGACCATCCGCCACGGGATGAAGGAGCTGCTGAGCGGGGACTACGAGGTGGCAATGGCGGAGTCCGGTGTGGCGGCGATTCGGACCATCACCCTCAACATGCCGGATCTGGTGCTGCTGGACTACGAGATGCCCATCTGCGACGGGAAGCAGACCCTGGAGATGCTCCGATCGGAGGAGGCGTTTTCGGACCTGCCGGTGATTTTCCTCACCGGGCGGCGGGATACCCAGAGCATGATCCAGGTCATGCCCCTCAAGCCGGCGGGCTATCTGCTCAAGGACTCCAAGCCGGCGGATCTGAAAAAGGAGATTGATGCCTTTTTCGAGAAGCGGAAGGCGTGAAAAAAGGGCGGCGGACAGAGTGTCCGCCGTCCTCAGCCTGTCGAAAAAAGGCCTGTCTGGCTTCAAAACCAGACAGGCCACAAAGTTAATGAGGGATAAAATGTACGAGTAGGCAGTGGAGGAGAGAGG
>JAAWUC010000077.1 GCA_022804995.1 Oscillospiraceae bacterium | reverse complement strand
CTGCGCCCCGCTGCGCACAATCCAGACCATTCCGTTGAGCATCTTTCGGTCATCTTTCCGGGGACGCCCTCGCTTCCCTGTTCTTTCCGGCTCCAGCACTGCTTTTACGCGTTCCCATTGTTCTTTTGTCAATTCATATCGTTTCATACCCCTATTTTACTCTTCTTTATCTTTTGTGAAATGTTTATTTTTCAAACAAGACCTAATAGCGTTCCCCCCTCGTTTTGTTTCTCCAACCTTCTACGCTAGCGGAACGTACTGGCCATCCAGATCACACGCCCAGAGCCGGAAAATTTAGGAAGATATACAAGCGTAGATTAAAGAGGCAAATATCCGCTTCCCCCGTGAGAACTTCCGCAAGGCTACGGCGCAGGACAAGTTGGCACGACTGAAAAATCTGATGGACTGAAAGGAGAGCCAATGGCAAACAAACTTCCCAATGCTACCGCTTGCATGACCTTCCCCCGGCCCAAGCCGGACACCCCGCCCTCAATGGTGAAGAAAATCGGCAAAACCACCTACCTTGTGTGGGCGCATTTCAGCGAAACCAGCACCGAAACGATGGAGAATAAAATCAAGCGGATGCTCCGCGAGGAAGTCCGCCAGATGATGGCCGACGAGTAAGCAGCGCATGAGCAGGCCGGGAGCCGTGAGGCCCCGGCTTTTGTTTTGTCGAAATTCTGAATATTCCGTGAACAGTGTTAAAAAGTCCTTGACAACTCGTCACAGGAAAAACAACAAAATAATTTCCGTAAAGATAGGGGAACAGGCGTTGTATTTCCCGAAAAACTGTGGTATACTGGATAAAAGCCCCCATCCAAGGACAATAGGAGGCACTGCTATGCCGAAAAAGACGCGGATGACCGAGCGTATCTACGAATATCTTCAGGAGATCATTCCCACCCAGGGCTATGCCCCCTCGGTGCGGGAGATCTGTGCCGCCGTGGGGCTCAAGTCCCCCTCCACGGTCCACTTCCACCTCAAGCGGCTCCAGGAGCAGGGGCTCATTGAGAAGGGGGAGTTCAAGGGCCGGGCCATCGCGCTGACCAGGCCCAGTACCCGGAACCAGGTGCCTGTCGTGGGGGATGTGGCCGCGGGATCGCCCATCCTGGCCCAGGAGTGCATCGACGACTACCTGACCTTCGACTGCGGCGGGGAGGCGGACGCCCACTTCGCCCTCCGGGTGCGGGGGGAGTCCATGCTCAACGCGGGGATCCTGCCCGGGGACCTGGTGGTGGTCCGGCGGCAGCAGATCGCCCGGAGCGGGGAGATCGTGGTGGCCCTCATCGGGGAGGAGGCCACCGTCAAGCGTCTCTCCTTGAAAAACGGGGAGGTCTGGCTTCTGCCGGAGAACGACGAGTACGACCCCATCGACGGAACTGAGGCCCGTATCCTGGGCAAGGTGATCGCCGTAGTGCGGGAATACGCCTGACAAAACAGCGGACAAGAGCGCCGGAGACTGCCGCAGTCCCCGGCGCTCTCTTTTTCGATCGGCCTACCCCTTTTTCTCCTTGGCCAGCTCCGCCAGCCCCTGGCCCTTGAGGGCCCGCTCCAACAGCTCCGGCAGGCGCTCCGGGGCACAGGCGAAACAGGGAATGTCCATGGCCGCGATCCGCCCGGCGGTCTGGGCGTCGTAGTAGGGCCGCCCGCCGTCGGCGATGGCCAGCAGCACCACCACCGTCACCCCCGCGTCCTTCAGCTCCTCCAGCCGCCGGAGGAGTCCCGCCCGGTTGCCCCCCTCCTCCAGATCGGAGATCAGGAAGAACAGGGTTTTTGCCGGGGACTCCACCAGCCCCTGGCAGTAGGCGATGGATTTGGCGATATCCGTCCCGCCCCCCATCTGGAAGCCAAAGAGCAGATCCACCGGGTCCTGGCACAGCTCCGTCAGATCCGTTACCTGGGTGTCGAAGGCCACCACACTGGTGCGCACGGCGGACATGGAGGCCAGGATGCAGGCCATCACCGAGGAGTAGAGAATGGACTGGCCCATGGACCCGCTCTGGTCGATGTCCAGGATCACATGCCACCGGTTGACCCGGCTGGAGCGGTCAAAGAACCAGACCCGCTCCGGCACAACAGTCCTCAGCTCCGCGTTGTAGTTGCGCAGGTTCCGCCGGATGGTATAGGGGAAATCGATGGCGGCGGCGGAGGGCAGCGGGGAGTGGGCCCGCCGGTTCAGGGCGGCGGTGACCGCCCGGCGGACATCGCTCTCCAGCATCTGGTTAATGGCCTCCACGATCCTCCGGATAAATCTCCGGGCGGACTCCTTGGATTTCTTGGGAATCTGGTCCTTGAGCATCAGCAGGGTGGAGGCCATGTTCAAATCCGGCTCAAGATCCTCCAGCAGCTCCGGCTCCAGGAGCAGCTGCCTGAGGCCCTTGCGCTCAATGGCGTCGCCCTGGACCACGGCCACAATCTCCGGGTCGAAGAGGCTGCGCAGATCCCCCAGCCACTTGGAGATGTGGGGGGAGGAGGGCCCCCTCCCCGCCCCGCCGCCGCCGAAGCTCTCCCCGGGACCGCCGTAGATCGCGGCCAGGGCGCTGTCCATCAGCAGCTCCTCCCGGGAGAGGGCGCCGCCCCCCATGCCGGCGAAGGACCCCTCCGTCTCCGACCCCAGGATCAAGCGCCAGCGGGTCAACTGTTCTGTCTGTGCCATCCCGCACTCCTCCCCTCTATATGTCGTCAAAGTCGAACCCGTCCAGATCGCTCAGCACCGCCTGCTCCGCCTCGGTGAGGTGGTTCATCAGCGCCTCCGCCGCCTGCTGGGTGTTGACGCCCCAGATCTCCCCCAGGTTCTCCGCGATGTCGTTCTTCTCCGAGGGCGCGAAGTCCGCAAAGGCCCGCCGCAGAAACACCAGCGCCCGGCGGAAGCTCTCCTCGTCCAGGCCCTCCAGGTATTCGTCCAAGTGCCGCCACAGGCTCAGCCGGGCGATGAGGGCGTACCGGTTCTTGGACGCCAGGCCCTCAAACCACCCCGCACCCAGATCCGCCGGCACCCCCGAGGACAGCCGCCGGGCCACCTCCCGGGCCAGCAGATCCTCATCCGCCGCCCCCCGCTCCAGCAGGATGGCCATAGCGAAGCCGGAGCACCGGGTGTTCAGATCGTCCCGGTCGGACACCCGCTCCAGCAGCGCCAGCCAACGATCCTGATCCAGAAAACCGTGGCTGAGCTGCAATGTGTTGAGCCGCTCCATGGCCCCCGTCACAGCGGGAGCGGCCTTGGCGTCGCAGACGCAGGCGTCCTCCAGGGTCAGGCAGGCCCGCAGGTACAGCTGCTCCAGCAGCGGGACCACCGGCGCGGGGTCGAACTGCCGCAGATCTCCATAGCGCACCACCAGGCTCAGCTGCTCCGCCGCCGCGGCCACCTCCGCCAGAGCCGCCGCGTCCACCCCCAGCCCCTGGAGTACCGACAGGGCGTGCCGCGCCGCCTCCGGCATCCCGCACAGGAAGGCGTCGGAGAAGATCCCCGCCGCCTGGGCGATGGACCCGCTGTTCTCCGCCCGCTCCCTCAGGGCGCAGGCCGCCGCCCCCTGGATGGTGTCCCCCAGCAGGGAGGACTCCACCACCTCAATCTCCGCCTCCGGGGTCCAGCGCAGCTCCCAGTACTCCCCCCAGCTGGCTCCGGCCTGCCGGGAGGGCAGGAGCCTGACAAACTGGATGTTCAGCACCCGCAGCCGGTGAAGAAAGAAGGACCGGCGCAGATCCCCCAGAGCCGCGTCTCGGCTCTTCACGTCCAGCTTTTCCCGCAGATCCAGGTCCAGCCGCTGGAGTTCCGCCGTCCGGTATCTCTCCAGGCGCAGCTCCTTGAGCTGGCGGTAGAAGTCCTCCTGGACCGAGGTACGGGCCACACCCTCGGGCAGAAAACCGATTTTTTTCCCGATCTCCGTGTCCGCCGCCGCCAGGGAGAGCTCGGAGAAATTCCCGTGGCCCATGGCGGCTACCGCCGCGTCCCGCAGGTCCGCCAAGGCCGGATACCGGCTCCCCCGCATGGACCGCAGGACCTCCGCCAGGCGGACGGCCTCAATGACCTCGGCGGAGGAGACGAGATTCCCGGCCTTCCGGTGGGCAGCGGCCAGGCGGGCGAGGTACAGATAGGGCGCCTCTCCCACCCCCGCGCCGTTCATGGCGTCCCACAGGAGCTCAAAGTAGGCTGGGGCCTTGTTCCCCGCCCCGTAGCCAGACCGGGAGGAGAGGCGGAAATAGGAGTAGGGCATCAGCGTGGCGGTGCTCTCCAGCCGGGGCAGGGACTGAAGCTCCTCGTCGGTCATGGGTCGGCAGGTCTCCAGCCCCGCCACATGGAAAGCCCCACAGACACAGAAGATGTCTTCCGCCGGGACGCCGCCGTCGATGGCGTCCTGAATGGTCCGCTTCATGTACGCCTCCCGAACCAGTGTCTCCGCCGTCTGCCGGGGGTCGTCCTCCGACGCCGCCCGCAGCTGATTGCCAAACGTATTACATGCGGCTTGATATTCCTCCGGGGTTTCAATCTGCTCAAAGGTCCGCTCCCAGAAGGTGTCGTGGTCCTCGCCGGTGAGGGTCTCCAGCCGGCGGTAGACGGATTCGGAGACCATGGGCGCCTCCTCCTCTCTGCCGTCCTCCTGGTCCTCCTCCAGGGCGATCTCCTCCTCCGCCGCCTGGAGGGCCAGGAACACCGGCGAGGGCAGATCCATGAACCGGCAGGGCACCCCGTGCTCATGGGCCCACAAAATGGCCTGGATCTCCGGGGAGTAGACCGCGAAGGGGTAGAGAATGGTCCGCACCGGAGGCTGGGCGGTGTAGGACATGATGGCGGCGGGAAACTCCGTCTCCGGGTGGCAGAGCCAGTGCATCTGAGCGTTGAGATCGCTGGGCCCCTCCACCAGCACCAGCCGGGGCCGCGCCTCGTCCAGGGCCTGGCGCAGGTGGAACGCCGCCGCCGGGGACAGGTGGCGGATGCCGAACAGTACCGGCCCGCCCATCACCCGTTCAGCTCCCGGCAGGCCCGGTACAGGGGAAGCCAGGCGCTGCCCCGCTTCTTCATCACATTCTCCAGATACTCCTTCCAGGACAGCTTATCCTTGTCCTCGTCCTTGACCACGGCTCCCTGGAGGGCTGCAGCCAGATCCCGGTCGGAGATGGTCCCGTCCCCGAAGCTGCCGGCCAGGGCCATGGAGCCCGCCAGCAGGGAGATGGCCTCGGCGGTGGAGAGAACGCCGGAGGTGGCCTTCAGCTTCTGCTTGCCGTCAAGAGTCGCCCCGCCGCGGAGCTCCCGGAAGATGGTGACAACCTTCTCCACCACGTCGCCGTCGGGCTGGCGGGCGTTGAGGTCCAGCCCGGCGGAGAGCTGGGCCACCCGGGTGGAGACAATCTCCATCTCCGTGTTTATATCCCCGGGGGTGGGCAGGACCACGATGTTGAACCGGCGCTTGAGGGCGGCGGACATATCGTTGACGCCCTTGTCCCGGGTGTTGGCTGTGGCGATGACGGAGAAGCCCTTTTGGGCCGGGACCTCCAGCCCCAGCTCCGGCACGCTCAGCCGCTTCTCGGAGAGGATGGAGATCAGGGCGTCCTGGACCTCGCTGGCGCAGCGGGAGATCTCCTCCACCCGGGCGATGGTCCCGCTCTCCATGGCCCGGTAGACGGGACTCTTCACCATGGCCTCCGGACAGGGGCCCTTGGCGATGAGCAGGGCATAGTTCCAGGAGTAGCGGATCTGCTCCTCGGTGGTACCGGCTGTGCCCTGGACCACCTTGGTGGAGTCGCCGTTGACGGCGGCGGACAGGTGCTCGCTCAGCCAGCTCTTGGCTGTGCCCGGCTCTCCGATGAGCAGCAGGGCCCGGTCCGTCACCAGGGTGGCGATGGCGATCTCCACCAGACGGCGGTTCCCCATATATTTCGGCGTGATATCCACGCCCTTCACGGACCCGCCGGTGAGGTAGGTCAGGACGGACTTGGGGCTCATTCGCCAGCCGGTGGGGACAGGCTCTCTCTCCGCGGCTATCAGGGCGTCGAGCTCGGTCTGATACAGCTCCTCCGCCGGGAGGCGCTGGACATTCTGTACGCTCATACTGCGTTCCTCCTGCTATGTTAAGATGTAAGATGAATCGGGCGGCGCGCTACGCGCGGAAGCGCTCTATCATCTGCCGGGCCCGCTCCTCGGACCAGGTGACAAAGACCTTCAGGCGCTTGGCCCGGACCTCGTCCACAAACCACTCCAGCTCGGCGGCTTTCTCCTGGTCCGTCATACAGCTCCCGATGTACTCCCGGTACCAGCGCTCCAGATCCAGGGGCGAGAGCCGCTCCCCGGCGGCCAGGACCAGCGCCGGAACCATCCCCCGCCAGTCCGTCCAGCCCCGGTGCCGCAGGGACTCCATCATATAGTCCACGCTCACCCCGGGCTGGCGCTGTATCCTGTCCAGATTTTCCCGGAAGGCCCGGGCGCAGTCCTCGTCCGCCGGATCCAGGGCGCAGAGCGCGAGCTCCAGGGGCGCGGCGGTATAGACCCAGCTGTTGTTCCTGTATCCGCTGGCCCGCCAGAGGGGCACCTCCTCCCCAATGGGCGTCAGGGGCAGGGCCGTCAGCGTCTCCGCCCACCGGCTGTCCAGGAAGGGCCGGCCCCGCTCCCGCCCGGTGAGGCACCCCAGACCGGAGAGAATCCCCAGACGCTGGTCCCGGGTGGCGCCGCTGTCCGCCAGCAGGGGTGCGAAGCGCTCCCACACCGCCGCCGGGCTCTCTGTCAGACCCGCCGCAATGACCAGGGGCTGGCAGTAGCTCCCGCCGTACCGCTCCGCCAGCTCCTCCGCCAGAGCCTTCAGCTCCGGGGAGGGGCTGCGCCAGATGGACGCCGACAGCAGCCCCGCCGGCAGGGGCCATTTGCAGTCCTTCCCCAAAAAGGGGGTGAGGAGGAGAATTTTCCGGCGGCTCTGAAAGGCCGGGCCGCTGGCCCTCCACCGGGACCGGTCCCCGGCGTACCACGCCGCCATCTCCCGGTGCAGCTCCAGCATGGCGGGGCTGTCCCTGCCGACGGAGGCCCGCAGAAGCGTCTCCATCTCCTGCCAGATCGTGGTTGACCAGTTGGGGGCCTCCCCGCCAAAGATCTTGTCCAGCTGGCCCCCCATCAGCTCGGCGATGAGATCCCCGTGAAGCGGATTGTCCGACTTCTCCAGGGCCCGGAGCACAACCCCCGGCTTCTCCTTCGCCAGCATCCGGGTGTACGCCGCCGCCTCGGGGCCGGTGAGACAGACCATGGCCATGACGGCCTGCTCCTGGCACTCGCCCTTCTCCTTCTGACAGAGCTCCTTCAAGCGGGAAAAATTTCCCTCGCTGTAACGCAGGGTGTAAATAAGGGGGGCCCGGACGTCCTTGTTGGCCTCGGGGAGTTGGGCGAGATACCACTCCTCCTCCCCCGCCCCGGCAATGGCGTCGACGACCTCCACCCGCCGGGCCATGGCCCGCCTGCCCTTGGGATCGAAGCCATCCTTCAGCCAGGGGACCGCCTGGGGCCCCAGCGCATGCAAAATCCGGGCGTTCAGGTCCGCCATCTCCCCGTAGCTGTCCCCCAGTCCGGCGATAACGGCGGGGAGCACCCGGAAGTCGGTGAAAAACTCCGGATGGTTCTCCCAGGCGGACTGGACGGCCTCCAGCCGCCCGCCGCCGGTACCGGTGAGGGCGGAGAGCAGGGGGTGGAGCTGGCTGAAGGAAATGGGGATGCAGATCCCCCGGCCGGCGGGCAGGGGCTCCAGCGGTCCGTCCAGACCGGCGCGGCCCTGGGTGTAGGCCACCGCGTCCACCAGGGCCAGGGTGTCCAGCAGAAGTCCGGCCCGGCCCTCCGCCGGGGCGGCGAGGAGTTTGTCCAGCCCGGCGGCGATCTTGGCGAACACCGGGCTCGCCGCCGCCAGGGGCTTCAGATTCTCCGCCGCCCGCTGGAGGCGGAAGTCCTCACCGATGAGGCTGGTTCCCGCCATGGCGGCGGCCTCCAGCCGCTCCTTTACATCATAAAGAGGCTGTAAACTGCTCATATCCGGCACCTCCTCAGTATTGCAGGCGGATGATCCGCTCCCTCGTCACCACGCTGTAGGGATGGAGGCAGATGGTTTTATCCGCCTCGTCGTAGAACAGGAGGCCGAAGAGGGCGCTGCCCGCCGGAATGGCCTCCGGCAGCATAGCCAGCCGCCCGGTGGAGGCGTGGTCCAGCCCATCCTCCAGCCGGTCCCGGAGGACAATCCGTCCCCCCTTGGGGTCCTCCAGCACAAAGGACTCCCCCACCGTACCGACGGCCCCGATAGGGACCAGAACGGCGGCAAACTTGGGCAGAAGGGTGTTTTTCATCAGCCCCTTGGCCAGCTTCACCGCCGAGGCCAGATCCGGCTGGGCAAGGGCGGGGATCGCGGCCTGCTCCTCCGCCGTCAGGGGCCGGGAGGCGCAGGCGTCCCAGCGGATGCGTCGGTTTCCCTCCCCCGGATAGGTGTAGAGGGCGGGGATCTCCAGAAGGTCAAAGCGGCTGTCGTCCCCCTTGACATATTTGAGAGCCCGGGCCGGACGCAGATTTAGGGTCTGGTCGATCTGCCCGGAGGCCAGATCCATCCACCAGCCCCGCTCGGCGAACTCCTTCTTGGCCTCGTCATAGCGCACATCAAAGGAGAGCTGGACCAATCTGGTGTTCTCCCGGAAAGCCCCGATGGCCCGCAGGTCCTCCAGCTTCCACACGCCCCCCAGGGCCTCAAAGAGGACGGTGTCCTCGGCGGAGAACTGCCCCTCCTCCAGCTTCCGCTGGAGAAAGACCCGGGATTTCTTGATGGTGGAGTGGAGGGCGATGAGCACCCGCAGGGCCTCGCTGTAGGCGCTCTGGGCCCGCTCCGGGCTCTTCTGGACGGTCCGCACCGCCAGGGCGATGCGGGAGAAGGCGGTCTGGAGGCCGGTGAGATAGCTGCTGCCCAGGTCCTTGGCCAGCTTTTCATAGGTCTGAGCGGAGCTCCCCGCCAGGGTCCCCACCCCGGCGGCCAGCAGGTCATCCACCATCTTCTCCGCCATGTCCAGCCCCGCCAACTGCTTGTCCAGCCGCTTCTTTTGAGCGGCGGCGTTGGGCTTTTTAGGCTTGGCGGGGGCGGAGGCCTCCTTTTTCGCGGCCTTCGCGGCCTGCTTCGCCCGCTTGTCCGCGATATCCTGGGGGATCTCCTCCGTCTGGAAGGGCTTTCCCCCCAGCAGCTCAAAGAGCAGCCCCAGGGCGTGCTTGCAGGGGAACTGCCGGCTGGGACAGGAGCAGCGGCAGACAGGGGCGTTCGGGTCGGAGAAGTCGGCGGAGACCCGGTAGGGGGTCCTGCCGCTGCCGGCGCACTCGGCCCAGTAGAGGGTCTCATCCGCCGTCCTGGCGTGCCGCGAGAAGCTGCCCTTTTTGGACAGCTTCCGCCCGTTCTCCGCGGCGGCGGGGTTGGGGGCCAGGAGCAGGATGGACTGCTCGGTCAGGGGCATGGCAATACCTTCTTTCCTTGGGAAATGGTTGGAGGAATTATACCATATTCTGCCGGACGGAGCAAGGGGGGGGGAACAGGAAATCACCGTCCCCAGCCTTCGCGGTCCGAGCAGGCGGAGTCCATGCGCAAAATATTAGCACTCCCGAAACCGGAGTGCTAATATTTACAATTTCGACATACTCAGTTCACAATTAGCAGGCATGATAGAGAAGAAAAATTTGGGGCCTCCAGGCCCCGCCCGTACAGGAGGAAACAACAGCGTATGGCTAAGAAAGAATTCAAGGCGGAATCCAAGCGCCTGCTGGATTTGATGATCAACTCCATCTATACCCACAAGGAAATTTTCCTGCGGGAGATCATCTCCAACGCCAGCGACGCTATCGACAAGCTCTGCTACAAGTCCCTCACCGACGAGGCCGTCGGTCTCAAGCGGGAGGACTTCCGCATCACTATCCGCGCCGACAGGGACCAGCGGATCCTCACCGTCAGCGACAACGGCATCGGCATGGATGAGAACGATCTGGAAAACAACCTGGGCGTCATCGCCTCCAGCGGCACCCTCCAGTTCCGGCAGGAGCTGGACAAGGACAGCGAGGAGGTGGATGTGATCGGCCAGTTCGGCGTGGGCTTCTACTCCGCCTTCATGGTGGCGGACCACATCAGCGTTGTCACCAGGAAATACGGCGCGGACCAGGCCTTCCGTTGGGAGAGCGGCGGAGCCGACGGCTACACCATCACCCCCTGCGGCCGGGAGAGCGTGGGCACCGATATTATCATGCACATCAAGCCCGACGGCGAGGAGGAGAACTACAGCGAGTTCCTTCAGGAATACACCCTCCGCAATCTGGTGAAAAAATACTCCGACTACATCCGCTGGCCCATCCGCATGGAGGTCACAAAGTCCCGGAAGAAGGAGGACTCCCCCGAGGACAAACCTGAGTATGAGGAGTACAAGGAGGAGGAAACCCTCAACAGCATGGTCCCCCTCTGGCAGCGGAAGAAGGGCGAGGTCTCCAGGGAGGAGTACGACAAGTTCTATCAGGAGAAGTTCGGCGACTTCACCCCGCCCCAGTCCATCATCACCGTCTCCGCCGAGGGCCAGGTGTCCTACAAGGCCCTGCTGTATATCCCGGGCCGCCCCCCCTTTGACTACTACAGCTCCGACTATGAGCGTGGCCTCCAGCTCTACTCCGCCGGGGTGATGATCATGGACAAGTGCTCCGATCTCATCGGCGAGCACTTCGGCTTTGTCAAGGGCGTGGTGGACTCCCCGGATCTGAGCCTGAATATCTCCCGGGAGCTTTTACAGCACGACCGGCAGCTGAAGCTCATCGCCAACAACATCGAGAAGAAGGTCAAGGGCGAGCTGGAGCGGCTGCTCCGGGAGGACCGGGAGGGCTATGAGAAGTTCTTCAAGAGCTTCGGCCGCCAGCTCAAGGTGGGTTGTCTCAACAACTACGGGGCCAAGCGGGAGCTGCTTGAGGACCTGCTGCTGTTCTACTCCTCCACGGAGAAGAAGATGGTGACGCTCGGCGAGTACGTGGACCGGATGCCCGAGAGCCAGAAGTGCATCTACTATGCCGCCGGCGAGAATCTGGCGGCGATGGAGAACCTGCCCCAGACGGAGCTGCTGCGGGAGCGGAACCTGGAGATCCTCTACCTCACCGATCAGGCGGACCAGCTGCTCATGGAGGTCCTGCGGGAGTACAAGGACAAGCCTCTGCGCTCCGCCGTGGATGGGGATCTGGAGCTGGACGACATGCCCGAGGAGAAGAAGTCCGAGGACTACCAGGAGGCGCTGGACTTCATCAAGGAGGCCTTGGGGGAAGGCGTGGACGAGGTGAAGATCTCCCGGAAGCTCAAGACCCATCCGGTTTGTCTGGCCAGTGGGGAGGGCATGAGCTTCGAGATGGAGCGCTACTTCACCGCCACTCAGCCGGAGATGGGGCTCAAGGCCAAGCGGATTCTGGAGATCAACGTGGACCACCCGGCCTTCGCCGCCCTGGAGAGCGCCCGGAGGGACGACCCCGAGAAGGCCAAAAAATATGCCCAGGTGCTCCTGGGCCAGGCCAAGCTGATCGCCGGACTGCCCATCGACGACCCGTCGGCCTATACGGATTTGATTTGCAGCCTGTGGTAAGTGGAGCAGCGGGCTGAGCGGGTTTTTCCCTCCCTCACAGTGAGTTTGGAAAAGCAAACAGCGCGGTTAGGATGTCTTTGCAGACTCCACCCGCGCTGTTGTTTTTCGCCCTGTCATCCGTTATAAGGCTCCCGCTTGCTTGTGCAGCTCTCTCAGCCACCCACAAAATCTCACCGCCAGCAGTGGAAGCAACTGCCGCCCCCCGAGCGGGCGGCTACAGAAACCGGCGGATCTCCACGGCCAACTGCTCTTCCAGGCGGATCAGCCGTTTAGCAATGTCCTTGGATGCCTCGTCCGCCGCCTGATACTGGTTCAAGTACTGGTTAAGGGTCTTCACCCCCATGCCACAGCCATCTGTCATCAGCGCCGCGATGGTCCGGTCTGACCCGTCCATCCCCAGCTTCAGATTTGTTTTCATCCAGCTCATCCCTTTGGCAATAGGGCCGGGCTCCTTCCCCTCATCGTGGTACCGGTCCAGCAGGGACTCGATCTCCGTATTCAGCGCCTCGTGCTCCGCCCTGCTGCTTTTCAGGTACTCCCGAAACTGGTCGTTCTCCACCCGGTCCAGGACCTCTTCCATGGAGGCGGTCCCCATCTTTACCCCCGCATCACACTCCCGCAGCAGCCTGATGGTATCTTGTTCAATCATCGCCCTTCAACTCCTTTGTCAAGATACCGCTAGTATATCCCGTCCCTCTCCTTTTACACCCCGGCAGAAGAATTGACAAGTCCGCTCCGGAATGGTAGAGTAGAGGGGAATTATTTCCGAAAAGGAGGACTGGCACGCTATGGAATTGGCGAAGAGGAAGGACGTACCGGTGGAGTTGACTTGGGATCTGACGGCGATCTATGATGGTGAGGCGAAACTGACCGCCGACCTGGAAAAGGTCCGGGCGCTGACGGACGAGATGGAGACGGCCTATAAGGGGAAGCTGAGCACGGCAGAGACTATTCTGGCCTGCCTGGACCAGTACCGGGTATGGACAGAGCTGAACGAGCGGGCCGGAAATTATGTTCAGCTGGCTTCGGAGGTGGATTTTACGGACGCCGCCCTTCAGGAGCGGTACGCGGCTTTTTCCCGGATATACGCCCAGTACTCCAGCCGCCTGCGCTTCATCGACAGTGAGATCCTCGCCGGTGACGAGGATGTCCTCCGCCAGGCCATCGCCCAGGGAGGGCCCAACCAGCCCTATCTAGAGGATCTGCTGCGGCAGAAGCCCTATCAGCTCCAGCCGGAGACAGAACGGGTCCTAGCGGCCCTGCGCCCCGCTATCAACGCGCCCTATCAGATCTACAATATGGCCAAGCTGGCAGACATGAAGTTTCCCTCCTTCCAGGTGGACGGCAGAGGGTATCCCCTGGGCTACTCCCTCTATGAGGACAAGTACGAGTACGACCCCCGCACCGATGTGCGCCGGGAGGCGTACAAGGCGTTCTA
>JAAWUC010000076.1 GCA_022804995.1 Oscillospiraceae bacterium | reverse complement strand
CGCAAAATTAAGCGATATTTATCGTTCCGCCCCAATCGCAAAATCTTTCGGAAAACTGAAAAACAGGACTACCCAACGGAGCGGATTTGTGATAAATTATAGAAAGATACCGTTCGCTCCCGGCCGTCACGCCGGGAGCGCTTGAGAGGAGGCGGCCCTTTGAGCCTGCGTAAACCCCTCCGCCTGGCGCTGCTGGGCGGTCTGGTGAGCCTGCTGCTGACAGGCTGCATGATCTCCCGCGGCGTGGAGGAGCTCTATGTTCTGCCTAAGCTTCCCGAGGAGTACCAGACCCTCAGTGAGCAGATCGCCGCCATTCTGGCCGGAGGCGCGGAGTACGCCGCCCCCACCGCCGGCACCAACCTGCAGTCCGTACAGCTGGTGGACCTCAACGGCGACGGGGAGGAGGAGGCGGTGGCCTTTTTCCGCAGCAACAGCGAGGAAAAGCCTCTGAAAATCTATATCTTTCAGGCCACTGGCGAGAGCTACCAGCAGATGAGCATCATCGAGGGCAGCGGCACCGCCATCCAGAGCATCCGCTATGTGGACATGGACGGCGACGGCGTCCGGGAGATCCTGGTCAGCTGGCGGGTCAGCGCCGAGGTTCAGGCCCTGGAGGTCTACTCCCTCCAGGATCTCGCCGCCCCCCTGGTTTCCACCGCCTATACCCGGTGTGAAACGGCGGATCTGGACGGCGACGGCCTTCTGGAGCTGGTGGTGGTCCGCAGCGACGGGAGCGAGACAGGCGGCAGCGCCGCCGATTACTACGACTGGGACGCCGAGGGCAAGAGCCTCCAGCTCCGTTCCACCGCCAAGCTCTCCATGACCGTGGCGGAGCTTCAGTGGATGCAGACCGGGGCTCTGGCGGACGGCAGGGCGGCGGTATTCCTCACCGGCGTTGTTACTGGAGCGGAGGAGACCGCCCGGGCTGTCACGGATATCCTCACCGACCAACAGGGGGAGCTGACCAACATCGTGCTCAGCAGCTCCACCGGCGTGTCCACGGAAATTTTCCGGCATCTAAACCTCCAGCCCGCCGATATCGACGGTGACGGGGCGACGGATGTGCCCATGCCGGCCCTGCTGCCGGGGGCCTCGGACGAGGAGCCCTACTGGAAGATCTACTGGCGGTCCTACGCCGCCGACGGCTCTCCGGCCCGGGAGATCATCACCTATCACAACCAGGCGGACGGCTGGTATCTGCTGATTCCCGAGGAGTGGGACGGCCACTTCACTGTCCGGCAGGTCAACGCCAGCGCCGCCGAGCATTCCACGATATTTTACAGTGTTTCCGGCGGACAGCCGGACAAGGAGCTGCTGACCATCTGCGCCCTCACTGGGACGGACCGGGAGGTCCAGGCGTCCCGGGGCGGGCGGGTGATTCTCCGCCGCCAGACCGGGAGCATTTACACCCTGGCGGTGTCGGATGCCTACAGCGAGTGGAAGTGGTATGTGGACCAGGACAGCCTGCGGGAGCGGTTCAGCGTGATTTCCGCCCAGTGGAGCACCGGGGAAAATTAAGGAGAAAGCATTATGGCGAGAAAAGTTTTGGTGCTGGAGGACGAGTCCAGTATCCGCGGATTTATTGTTATCAACCTCACCAGGGCCGGGTATGAGGTCATTGAGGCCGAGACCGGCGAGGAGGCTCTGGAGAAATTAAAGGAGAATCCGGATATCCGGGTGGCCCTCTTTGATATCATGCTGCCGGGGATCGACGGCTTTGAGGTCTGCCGCCGGGTGCGGGCCACCAATACCAGAATCGGAATCATCATGCTCACCGCCCGGAGCCAGGAGATGGACAAGGTGACGGGGCTGATGACCGGGGCGGATGACTATGTCACCAAGCCCTTTTCTCCCGCGGAGCTGACGGCCCGGGTGGACGCTCTGTTCCGCCGGGCGGGGGGCGCGGTGGCGGAGCAGGCGGGAGAGATCTATCAGGAGCCCTTTTTGCTCAACACCCGGAACCGGACCCTGGAGAAGAACGGCCAGCGGGTGAAGCTGACCCAGGTGGAGTATTCCATTATGAAAATGTTCATGGAGAACCCGGGGAAGGCGCTGTCCCGGGAGGAGATTTTGGACATGGTCTGGGGTCGGGACTACTTCGGGGAGCTGAAGATCGTGGATGTGAACATCCGGCGGCTGCGGCTGAAAATCGAGGACAACGCCCAGAATCCCACCTTTATCAACACCGTCTGGGGATACGGGTATAAGTGGGGGTTCTGACGGGGATTTCTGTGGGGGATTTGGGTGCTGTTTGGGGGTGCTGACTTGTATGCTTCCCTGCGACGAATCCCCCCGCCACGCCGCAGGCGTGGCCCTCCCCCCTTTAACAAGGGGGGCAAGGGGATTGGCGGAGGTTTTGGAATGCTTCATTTGACGGGGAAGAGCCATGAATGCAGTGCAGCCCTTGGGACGCTTCGCCCTCTCGCCCCCCTTGTTAAAGGGGGGAGGGCCGCTGGGCGAAGCCCAGTGGCGGGGGGATTCTCTCAAGGGCAGTGCCGAGTCCTCAGGCATGGCGGGGGGATTCACAGCAGTTCCGACATCATGTTGATCCCCAGAAGGAGGCCGCTGCGGAAGCCTTGCAGCTCCGCGTCCAAAAGCTGCTCCCTGGATAGCCGCCGCAGCTCGGCGATGGCCTCCTCTCCGGCCTGGGCGGAGGCTTTTTCCCACAGCTCATCGCTTATGTGGGCGGTGCTCGTGTCTGTGCGGCAGAGAGCGTGATACAGCTCCTCTACAATAGTGTCCATTTCATATGTCTCCTTAAAAGATTATTGCTAGATATTTTGTCTAGTGATAGTATATAGACAAAATATCAAGTTGTCAATACCTTTGGAGGATTTATGTCAAAATTTGCAGAGAGACTGCGGAGTCTGCGGACAGAGCGAGATGTTACCCAGAAGGATTTGGGAGAATTGCTTGGTGTGAAGAACTTTTCAATCTACACCTATGAAAAAGGCCGTTCGGAGCCCAACATTGACGGGCTCATTGCCCTGGCGGACTTTTTTGACGTCTCGATTGACTATCTGGTGGGCCGCACGGACCGGCGGCGGTAAGGAGGCCGGACATTGAAACCGAAAAAGATGGAGATCACCGGCCTGCGGAAGCGCTGGCTCATCAACTCTCTAGGCCCGATTGTAGCCGTGGCCGTCCTGGTCACCGGCGTCTTCTGCGCCGGCACCGCCAACTACTACTATAATATGATGCAGGACGGTCTGCGCATCCGGGCGACCCACGCCGCCACCTTCTTCGCCGACTACACCATGAACAGCTACGGGGAGTTCTACCAGTCCGCCTCCGCCTATACGGAGGAGTTTAACGAGAAGGACCACCTGGAGCTCCAGTTCATCGGCAGCAGCGGCAAGATCGTCATCAGCTCCTACGGCCTCACCTCCGGCCTCTCGCCCGGCACCAGCGACATCACCGGTGCCCTCCAGACCGGCGAGGTCACCCCCTACCGGGGTACGGACCCCCTCACCGGGGAGCATATCATGGCCATGTGCGCGCCGCTGACCTTAAACGGCCGGGTGGAGGGCGCTATGCGCTTTGTGACCTCCATGTCCGCCGTCCAGCAGCGGATTCTGATTAACACCGCCGCCGCCGCGGCCCTGCTGGTGGTCTGCCTGTCCATGGTCTACATCTCCAGCATGATTTTCATCAACAACGTGGTGGAGCCGGTGGCGGAGGTGACGGAGGCCGCCAAACGCATCGCCGGCGGCAGCTACGGCACCCAGATGGAGAACCACTACCGGGACGAGATTGGCCAGCTCATTGACGCCATCAACAATATGTCCAGCCAGATCAGCGAGAGCGAGAAAATAAAGAGCGAGTTCATCTCCTCGGTGTCCCACGAGCTGCGCACGCCCCTGACGGCCATCAACGGCTGGGGGGAGACGCTTTTGGCGGAGGACACGGAGCCGGAGCAGCAGCGGCGAGGGGTGGACATCATCCTCAAGGAGGCCCGGCGGCTGACGAACATGGTGGAGGAGCTGCTGGACTTCTCCAAGATGGAGGACGGGCGCTTCACCCTGCGCATCGAGCCGGTGGACGTCCAGGCGGAATTTGAGGATACCATCTACACCTATATGGAGCTCTTCCGCCAGGAGAATATCGAGCTGAGCTACGACGGAGGGGAGGAGGTCTTTCCCCCCATCCCGGCGGACCCGGAGCGGCTCAAACAGGTGTTCAGCAACGTGCTGGACAACGCCGCCAAGCACGGCGGCGCGGGGAAGCGTATCGACGCGGCGGTGACGGGGGGCGCGGGGGGGCTGGTAATCTCCGTCCGGGACTACGGCCCCGGCATCCCGGAGGCGGAGCTGCCCTTCGTCAAGCAGAAGTTCTACAAGGGCTCCTCCAAGGCCAGGGGCAGCGGCATCGGCTTGGCGGTGTGCGAGGAGATTATCAAAATGCACGAGGGGGAATTTGATATCGCCAACGCCCCCGGCGGCGGGTGTGTGGTAACAATTACACTGCCGGTCGAGTAGGGATACGCCGCTTTGGAGGAGAGAGTATGTCGATATTGAAGTGGTTCCGGCGGAAGCCGGAGGCGCTTGTCATTCAGGATGAGCTGGGCACGTTCCTTCTGGAGCATCCGCAGAGCGACCGGTTTTACGAGGGGACGGTTCCGTGGCCCCCGGAGGAGGCTCTGGTGGACCTGGAGATTGACGGCGGGGAACCGCCGGCGGCAGACGCCGCGCTGGCCCATCTCTGTGGGATAATGGCTGAAGCCGGCGAGTGGGACAGGCGGCTCCGGGCATATGCCGCTGACGAGATGGCCGGCGGCGACGGCTGGATTGAAACATGGGAGGATGAGGACAGCGGCGGCTCCAGACGGACAAGAGAGGAATTTATCTGCCGCCTATCGATTGGCTTTATCCGTGTCCACAGGGATGGAACGCTCTTTTTTTACTACGATCTGGACGGGATGTTCACAGACCACGGCCTGGGAATTCACGCGAATATCTCCGGTGAAATTTTTTCCTATGAAATATGCGGATAGAGCCGCAATTTTTACTCTATTGTGAAGAAAGGCATTTTTATGGCAGACAATCGGTGCAATACCTTCCGCACGACCATCGGCGGTCAGGCCCTCATTGAGGGCATTCTCATGAGAGGTCCGGAGAAGCAGGCTATCGTGGTCCGGGACCCGGAGGGGGGGCTTGTGGTCAAGGAGGAGGAGCTGAAGCTCATCAAGGACAAGTACCCCATCCTGGGCCTGCCCCTGGTCCGGGGCAGCGTCACCTTCCTGGACAGCATGGTCAAGGGCGTCAAGGCCCTGATGTTCTCCGCGGACTACTACCCGGAGGAGGCCGGCGTGGAGGAGCCGTCCAAATTTGAAAAATGGCTGGATGAGAAGCTGGGCAACGAGAAGATGGAGAAGGTCCTCATTGCCTTCGCGGTGGTGGCGGCGGTGTTTTTTTCCATCGGGCTCTTTATGCTCCTGCCCACCTTCCTGGCCAGCTTTGTGGAGCAATTTACGGACAGCGTGCTCATCCGCAATCTGGTGGACGCCGTTCTCCGCATCGCCATTTTTATGGCTTATATGATTGCGGTTTCCCGGATGAAGGATATCCGCCGGGTGTTCTCCTACCACGGTGCGGAGCACAAGACCATCTTCTGCTATGAAAAGGGCCTGGAACTGACGGTGGAGAATGTCCGCCGCCAATCCAAGCACCACCCCCGCTGCGGCACCAGCTTCATGCTGGTGGTCATCATTGTGGCGATTTTGGTGAATACGGTGGTCTTTGCCCTCTTCCCGGTGAAGAACGTATTCTTGCGGATGCTGGTGCAGCTGGCACTGCTGCCCTTTGTGGTGGGCATCACCTACGAGTTCAACCGCTACGTGGGGGGACACGACAACCCCGTCACCAATCTTTTGGCCAAGCCAGGGCTCTGGATGCAGAACTTCACCACCTTCGAGCCTGACGACTCCATGATAGAGGTGGCTATTGAGGCCCTCAAGCGGGTCATCCCAGCGGAGAGGGGCAAGGACCAGTGGTGACCCGGAAGCGGATGACAACCTATCAGAAGCTGCTCCAAGATATCCGGAGGCAGTTTTTAAGCACCTGGTCTTCCAGCGCGCACCTGGAGGCGCTGGAGCTGGTCTGCTTTGGCGGCGGCATGAGTCGGGAGGAGTTCTACCGGGACGGATCCCAGTGCGTTCCGCCGGAGACAGAGGAGAGGATCCGTGCCCTGGCGGCGCGGCACCTGGACGGGGATCCGGTGGCCTACCTCATCGGGGAGTGGGAGTTTTACGGCGTGACCCTGGAGGTGACGGAGGATGTGCTCATCCCCCGCTCGGACACAGAGGTTCTGGCGGAGGAGGCCATCGCCTGGCTCAAGGGTCAGAGGAGCCGCCGGACCCTGGATCTGTGTGCCGGCAGCGGGTGTATTGGTCTTGCCCTTGCCAGTCAGATTCCGGACTGCCGGGTGCTGCTGGGGGAGATCTCCGAGGCGGCGCTTCGCGTCTGCCGGCGGAATATCCGCCGGACCGGACTGGGAGAGCGGGTGTCGGCAATGGCCCTGGACGCCCTCCAGCCTCCGCCGGAGGCTATTGGACTCTTCCAGTGCGTTGTCTGCAACCCGCCCTATATTCCGCGGGCGGATATGGAGGCGCTGGACCGGTCTGTGAAGGACTTTGAACCCCATCTGGCCCTTGTTGGCGGGGAGGACGGCCTGGATTTTTACCGGGCTGTCACCCGGAGCTGGAAGGCCGTGCTGACAGACGGCGGGCGGATGTATTTTGAAGTGGGCGCGGGGCAGGCGGATGATGTCCTGCGGCTGATGAGGGATGGAGGGTTCACAGATGTCAACCTCCTCCCGGACACCCAGGGGATAGGCCGTGTTGTATACGGCATGGCGGCAGGGGAGGGATAGGCGTGTTTTTGGATACGGAGTTTCTGAAAACGGAGGAGATATCGCTCCGGCAGATCGAACTGGAGAAGGACGATCCGCAGAGGAAATGGGACCCGGCATTCCACTTTGACATCCTGGACCGCACCGGTACGCAGATAGGCTGCTGTAATCTGCGCCTGGGACACAGCGGTGCGCTCTACTATGCGGGGAACATCGGCTATCGGATCGACGAGCCCTACCGGGGGCGGCACTATGCCGGAAAGGCGTGCCGGCTGCTCTTCCAGCTGGCAAAGCGGCACGGGATGGGGTATGTTATCATCACCTGCGGTCCGGACAACCATCCCTCCCGAAAAACCTGTGAGTGGCTGGGCGGGGAGCTGCTGGAGATTGCGGAGCTGCCGGAGGATAGCGAACAGCGACGCTTGACCGGTGATGTTCACAGGTGTATTTTTCGGTTTTCCCTTTGACGTGAGGAGGGGGGCAGACATGTTTTTTGACACAGAGTTCTTGAAAAACGAGGAAATCCAGCTTATATTGGAGAAGACTGTAGAGACTGACCCGGTCAAAAACTGGCTGCCTGCCTATCATTTCTTCATCTGCGACAAAATCGGCGTGAAGATGGGGGTATGCGATCTGCGGGTGGGCTACAACGAGCGGGTCTACTACGGCGGCAACATCGGCTACCGGGTAGAGCGGCCCTACCGGGGACATCACTACGCCGGGAAAGCGTGCCGGCTGCTCTTCCAGCTGGCGAAGCGGCACGGGATGGGGTACGTTATTATCACCTGCAACCCGGACAACTGGGCTTCCCGGAGGACATGCGAGTACGCGGGCGGGAAGCTGATGGAGATTGTGGAGCTGCCCGAGGACAACGATATGCGCCTGGAGGACGGGGAGACCGCGAAGTGCATCTACCGCGTTGAATTGAGTGAGCAATAAATTTACATAGAAGGAGAACAAGCAATGGCAGACAAGGATAAGAAATTGACCAAGACGGCCGCTATCGCCAACGACAAAAAAGAGGCGATCCAGACCGCCATGAAGAACATTGAAAAGACCTACGGCAAGGGCTCCATCATGCGCCTGGGGGACCACATGAACCAGCTGAATGTGGAGGCCATTTCTACCGGTTCTCTGGCCTTGGATCTGGCCCTGGGAATTGGCGGCGTGCCCCGGGGACGGATCATTGAGATCTACGGCCCCGAGTCCTCCGGTAAGACCACTTTGGCCCTCCACATTGTGGCCCAGGCCCAGAAGGCCGGCGGCGAGGTGGCCTTTGTGGACGCGGAGCACGCCCTGGACCCCACCTATGCCCGGGCTCTGGGGGTGAACATTGACGACATGCTCATCTCCCAGCCGGACACCGGCGAACAGGCCCTGGAGATTACGGAGGCTCTGGTCCGGTCCGGGGCGTTGGATGTCATCGTGGTGGATTCGGTGGCGGCGCTGGTGCCGAGAGCGGAGATCGAGGGCGACATGGGGGACAGCTATGTGGGCCTCCACGCCCGGCTCATGAGCCAGGCCCTGCGGAAGCTGGCCGGAGCTATCAACAAGACCAACTGTATTGTGGTTTTTATCAACCAGCTCCGGGAAAAGGTGGGGGTTATGTATGGCAACCCGGAGGTTACGACCGGCGGGCGGGCCCTGAAGTTTTACGCCTCCGTGCGCATCGACGTGCGGCGGGTGGAGACGCTGAAGGCCAGTGGAGAGATGATTGGCAACCGGACCCGGGCCAAGGTGGTCAAGAACAAGATGGCGCCTCCGTTCCGGGAGGCGGAGTTTGATATCATGTACGGCGAGGGCATCAGCTTGCTGGGGGAGCTGCTGGATCTGGGCGTGAAGCTGGAGCTGGTCCAGAAGTCTGGTTCCTGGTTCTCCATGGGGGAGACACGGCTGGGACAGGGCCGGGACGCTGCCAAGCAGTACCTCAAGGACAACCCCGAGGTGGCCGACGGCCTGGAGGCCGCGATTCGCCGAGACTTCTTCAAGCTCATGAGCGCCCAGTCCCAGGTAGCCGCCAAGGCCGCGGGCCGGGCGGTGGACGTATCGGCGGAGGACTTCGATGACGAGGACGACGGCGAGGCGTAAGGTCTCCATTCTTTTCTTGTGAACAAGAAAAGAATCAAAAGAAAACTTGATTGAGGGCTGTTTTTCATGCGGATTGTGGAACTCAAGCCGTCCCGGCACGGACAGGGCCGGTTTCTGGCGAAGCTGGAGGACGGGGACATTCTGCGCTTGACGGAGGAGGAGCTTCTCCGCTTCCGGCTGAGGCAGGGAATGGAGCTGGACGGGGAGACCCTGGAGGCGCTGCGCGCCTCCGCAAAGGCCTCCAAGGCCAAGGCGGCGGCGGCCAATATCATCGGCAGCAGAGCTCTGAGCAAAAGGGAGCTGACCCGCCGGCTGGTCAAAAAAGGGAGTGACGAGACCGATGCTCAGGCGGCGGCGGACTGGCTGGAGGACATCGGCGCGGTAAACGACGCCGCCTACGCCGCCTCCCTGGCCCGACACTACGGGGAGAAGGGCTACGGCCCTCAGCGCGTACGGGAGGAGCTGCGCCGTCGGGGCGTGGACCGGGCGCTGTGGGACGAGGCCCTGGAGGAGCTGCCGGATCCAGCGGAGATTCTGGACCGGCTCATTCAGAAGAAGAGCGGAGGGGATCTCCGAGACCGAAAGGAGCTCAAGCGGATCAGCGACGGACTGCTGCGCCGTGGGTTTGCCTGGGGCGATGTGAAAGATGCCCTGCGGCGGTACACGGAGATTGAGGAGGACTGACGGGCTGCTGCCCAAGAAAACGGAGACATTTATGCCATACAAACTTTATTTCATTTCTCTGGGCTGCGCGAAGAACGTGGTCAACTGCGAGCAGATGATGGCCCTGTGCCGGGATGCCGGACACATCCTGGCGGAGTCGGCGGAGGGGGCGGACGTGGCGGTCATCAACACCTGCGGCTTCCTCGCTAGCGCCAGTGAGGAAGCCATTGAGAACATTCTAGAGATGGGGAAGCTCAAGGAGGCGGGGAGGCTCAAAAAAATCCTCGTCACCGGCTGCATGACCCAGCGCTACGCCGAGGACGTGCCCACGGAGCTGCCTGAGGTGGACGGTATTCTGGGTACCGGCAGCTACAAGGATATCGTCTCCGCCGTGGAGGATGTGATGGGGGAGAAGAACCCCCGGTACTTCGGCGACATCGACGCCCCGGTGGACGAGTTTGGCCGGGTGCTGACCACGCCGGGCCACTATGCCTACCTGCGGATTGCCGAGGGGTGCGACAACTGGTGCGCCTTCTGCATCATCCCCAGGCTTCGGGGGAAGTACCGGAGCCGGTCCATGGAAAATGTTCTGGCGGAGGCCCGGGAGCTGGCGAATCGAGGGGTGAAGGAGCTCATTGTTATCGCCCAGGATATCACACGCTACGGCACCGACTGGGACGGGGAGCACCATCTGGCGGATCTGCTGGAGGCATTGTGCCGGCTGGATTTCCACTGGATCCGCCTCCACTACCTTTATCCAGACCAGATGGACGACCGCCTCATCGGCGTGATTGCCCGGGAGCCCAAGATTCTGAACTATCTGGATATTCCTCTCCAGCACTGCAGCGATGAAATCCTGCGGAAGATGAACCGCCGGGGGGATAAGGCATATATTGAAGATCTGCTGGATAAGCTCCGGGAAAAAATTCCCCATCTGGTTCTCCGCACCAGCCTTATCACCGGCCTGCCCGGGGAGGGGGAGGCGGAGTTTGAGGAGCTGTGCCAGTTTTTATGGGACCAGCGGATGCTGCGGGCGGGGGTATTTCCCTACTCTCCGGAGGACGGAACCCCGGCGGCGAAAATGGACCGGGTGGACACCGAGGAGGCGGTCCGCCGGGCGGAATTGGTGGTGGATATCCAGTCCCGGATCATGGACGAGTGGAACGAGGAGATGCAGGGGGAGGTTCTGGAGGTCCTGTGCGAGGGCTTCGACGGCCAGGCCATGGCCTATACGGGCCGGAGCTGGGCGGAGAGCCCGGATATCGACGGAAAAATTTACTTTACCGCCCGGGGAGAGGTGGAAACCGGTATGTTTGTCCCCGTGCGGGTGACAGGAACTATGGATGGGGAGCTGACCGGAGAGCTGGTGGAGGAGGACGAATGACAGCGTGTGTGGAGAAGGCCGCGGCGTTCCTGCGGGAGAAGCTGGCGGAGAGCCCCTATTTTGCGAAGCACCCGGAGAAAGGGAGCTACCGCCTGGAACACACCTTCCGGGTAGCCTGGGTGGGCCGTGAGATTGCCCAGCGGGAGGGTTTTGACGAGGAGGAGATGGTGCTGGCCTGCCTGCTCCACGATGTGAGCTATTGCCGGGAGTTTGAGACACGGGAGGCGTGGCTGGATCACGGCAGGGCCTCCGCCCGGATTGCCCGGCCCTTTTTGGAGGGCCTGGGCCTGGGACGGGAGGCGGTGGAGGAGATCTGCTACGGCATCGCCATCCATGTGGACGGCAGGGCGGATTTTCCGGGGGAGAAGACGGCCTTCGCCCTGACGGTGGGGGACGCGGACAATATCGACCGCTTCGGCGCTTTTCGGATCCACGAGACGATGCGGGAGGCGGGGCTGGAGGCCCTGCCGCTGGAGGAGAGAATTCGGTTTGTGGACGGCGTGCTGCTGCGGCTGGGGAACCACATGGGCGCGGCCTGCGCCACCGACGCGGCCACGGCGCTGTGGCGGGACCGGGTGGGGTTCTATGTGGAGTACTTTCGCCGCCTGCGCCATCAGCTGGCGTCCAGCACCGCTGATTTTTCGCGGGATCTGATGACGCCGCCGTCCTCGGCGTCCGCTGGGCCGGACGAGGCGCTGGACCGGATGCTGGGTCTGGCGGGACGGATGTAGGGGGATTTGACAAAATCTGTTTCTGTGGTATACTGAAGGGGACCAACAAGGAGAGGGCTGAGAGGATGAATCTTCCTAATAAGCTGACACTGCTGAGGATTGTGCTGATTGTGCCGTTTCTGGCGGTGCTGTATCTGGATGTGCCGGGGGCGGCGTATATTGCGCTGGCGATTTTCATTATTGCCAGCCTGACGGATATGCTGGATGGACAGATCGCCCGGCGCCGGAATCTGGTGACGGATTTCGGCAAGTTTGCGGATCCGCTGGCGGATAAGATGCTGGTGATGGCGGCGATGCTGTGGTTTGTGGAGCGGGGGCAGATGCCGGCTTGGGCGGTGCTGGCCGTCATTGTCCGGGAGTTTGCCGTCAGCGGCCTGCGAATGGTGGCCAGTGACAAGGGCAGAGTCATCGCCGCCGGATGGTCCGGGAAGGTAAAGACCGCCTCCACCATGGTTTGCATTGTGGTGATGTTCCTGCTCCAGCCGGCGTGGCTGGCGATGGAGCGGTCGCCGCAGGTGTGGGTACAGCCGCTGAATACCGTCTGTATCGCTGTCATTGTGGTGACAACGGTTTACTCTGGGGTGGAGTACTTTTCCAAAAACCGGGACTGCCTGCGGGACATGTAGAGAGCGGCAAACAAAAGGGGAGGGGGCCTATGGGCCCCCTCCCCTTTTGCTTGCGTTAGAGTGCTTTCAGCAGGTTGCCCCGCCGGTGAGATGAAGCTCGGCGTCCAGGATCTGTTGCTTCCGCTGGAGCAGATCGTCCGAGAGAAGCTGGGCCTCCACATTTTCAAAACCCAGGCGCTCGATGGTCTTGGCGAACCGCTCGCCGGTCTTGCCCTGCTCCCGGAACAGCAGAATAGCCTTCTCAATGACGTTCAGGGCCTCGTCCTTGTCGGTGAAGATCTTGCTCAGAGCGCGGCCCTGGGCGGTCTTTTTGCCCCAGCGGCCCCCGATATAGATCTTGAAACCGTAAACACCCTCGCTCAGGGCGTCGAAATGGCACTGGCCCACGCACCGGCCGCAGTTGTTGCACAGGTCCTTGTCGATCTCCAGCACGCCGTCCACTACCTTCGCCGCGCCCATGGGGCAGGTCTTTTCCACGGAGCACTTCTTGCAGCCGTTGCACTCGTCCTCCTCCAGCTGGGGGATGCGCTGGCCGATGATGCCCAGGTCGTTCAAATCCGGCTTGACGCAGTTGTTGGGACAGCCGCCCACGGCGATTTTGAACTTGTGGGGCAGCTTCACCGTGTGGTAGCCCTCGTAGAACCGGTGGTGGATCTCCTCGGCGATGCCGAAGGAGTCCAGCAGGCCGTACTGGCAGGTGGTGCCCTTGCAGGCCACCACGGGCCGCACCAGGGAGCCGGTGCCGCCGGTCTCCAGCCCC
>JAAWUC010000075.1 GCA_022804995.1 Oscillospiraceae bacterium | reverse complement strand
CCAGGTAGGCAAACTCCTCCAGCATCTCATCAGTGGTGCGGAAATAGATGGGCAGAGGGGAGTCGCAGTCGGCGAATTTCTTGGTATCCAGCAGAATATGGCGGAAGATCTCGTCCTCCGGATCCAGGAAGTGGACATCCCCGGTGGCGCACACCGGCTTGCCCAGCGCCTCCCCCAAGCGGACCACCGTACGGTTCCACTCCCGGAGCTCCTCCTCATCCTTGGCCTTGCCGTCCCGAAGCATGAAGGCGTTGTTGCACAGGGGCTGAATCTCAAGGTAGTCGTAAAAGGAGGCGATGCGCTGGAGCTCCGCCCAGTCCTTGTCCTCCACCACCGCCTGGAACAGCTCCCCCGCCTCGCAGGCGGAGCCCACGATCAGGCCCTCCCGGTGGGCGATGAGCTCGTGCTTGGGGATGATGGGGAAGCGCTTGAAGTATCGCAGGTTGGACATGGAGATCAGCTGATAGAGATTTTTCAGCCCAACCTTGTTTTTCGCAATCAGAATGATATGCCGGGGCTTCCGGTTGGCGTGGCCCTTAGAGCGCAGGGCTGGCATAGCGGGATTGATCGCCTGGAGGGAGTGGACGTCCAGCTCCTCCTCCAGCTTTTTGAAGAAGTGGGGCAGAAAGAGGCCGCAGGTGGCCGCGTCGTCACTGGCCCGGTGGTGCTGGAAGGCCGGAAGCTTCAGGTGCTCCGCCACAATATCCAGCTTAAACTTCCCCAGCTCCGGCAGCAGGTTCTGCGCCAGAATCAGGGTATCCACATAGGTGGGGTTAAACTTCAGCCCCGCCTGACGGCATCCCTCCCGGATAAATCCGATGTCGAACTCCGCATTGTGGGCCGCCAGAGGCCGGTCCCCCACAAAGTCCAGAAATGCCCGCAGGGCCTCCTCCGGCTTGGGCGCGCCCTGGAGCATCTGGTCGGTGATTCCGGTGAGGGCGATGATCTCCGGGGTCAGGTGCCGCCCCGGGGCCACAAATGTCTGGAAGCGGTCCCCGATCTCCCCGTTTTTGACGATCACAGCGCCGATCTCGGTGATAGCCTCCTGCTTCACCTTCAGTCCGGTGGTTTCAATATCGAAGGCCACATACTCATCGGAGAAGGAGGCCTCCCCCTCTCCGTGGACGGCAATGCGGTCGTCCAGGTTGTTGACGAAGTAGCCCTCCATGCCGTAGAGAATCTTGATATCTTTGGCGGAGTGCCATGCGTCGGGGAAGCCCTGGGCCACGCCATGGTCTGTGATGGCGATAGCCGGGTGGCCCCACGCCTCCGCCCGCTTGACCAGATTCTTGTCGGAATCCTCCTTCTTTGTGCTCAGAGAGGAGAGCGCGTCCATATTGGAGAAGGTGGTGTGGGCGTGGAGCTCCACCCGCTTGACCTCGGCGGTGTCCCGGCGCAGCTCATAGGGGTAGGTCATGATGCTTTGAGGCTCAATATAGATGTCGCTGCCGTCCCGGCTGAGCTTGACATAGCCCTGCACCTTGACCCACATGCCGGGCTTCACGTCCTTTTTGAGCCTGGACGTCTCCTTCGCCTCCAGCTTCTTTATCACCCGGACGGAGGTCTGAAAATCCGTCATATCAAAGGTAAGGCAGAACTCCCCGGCCCGCCACGTCTCGTAAAAGTCGGCAGAAAAGACCCTTCCCGCCACCACTACGCTCCCCATTTTGAAGTTGAGGCCGGTCATGGGCTGGACCTCCTTCTTGATGGGGAAGCCCATAATGACCTCGTTCCCTCCGCTTTTTGCGCTGGACTGAACGGGGGCGGAGACAGTCTGATGGATGGAGACCTTCTTCAGATCGTAGGCCGCGGCGACCGCGGCGGAAATCCTGTCCTTCCCCTCCCCCAGATCCGCCGTGGTGGTCAGAGCCATAGCCAGGGTCCGCTTCTCCCGCTCCACCTCCACGGCGGTCAGGCAGGCCCCCTCCAGGGCAAGCCGATCCTCCCAGGGAAGGGTCAGGGCTGTGAAGAGTTCAAAAAATGGTATCTTTTGCAGCATAGTTCCCTCTCAAAGTTATGTACTCCGCTACGGCAGCTTCGCAATCTCCTCCATCAGCGCGTCCACCAGCTTTTCCTGGGGCACCTTTCGGAGGATCTCTCCCCTGCGGAAGAGAAGACCCTCCTCCTTCCCGCCGGCAATGCCCACATCGGCGGCGGCGGCCTCGCCGGGGCCGTTCACCGCGCAGCCCATGACCGCTACAGTAATGGGCTTGGTACAGCCGGCCAGACGCCGCTCCACCTCCCGGGCAATGGGGATCAGATCGATATTCGTCCGCCCGCAGGTGGGGCAGGCGATCAGATTGGGTCCCTCCTGCCGCCGGCCGGCGGCAAGCAGGATCTTCTTGGCGGCGTATATCTCCTCCACCGGGTCGGCGGTCAGGGTCACCCGCAGGGTATCCCCAATGCCCAGGCACAAAAGACCGCCGATGCCCATGGCGGATTTAACCATCCCCATATCCGGGGTCCCCGCCTCCGTGACCCCCAGGTGGAGGGGATAGGCACATTTTTCGCTCAGCAGCCGGTACGCGCCGATGGTCACGGGAACGGAGGAGCATTTGACGGAGATGCAGATATCCGTAAAGTCGAATTTTTCCAGCAGGGCGGCGTGGCCCAAGGCGCTCTCCGCCAGAGCCTCCGCCGTGGCCCCACCGTGCTTCTTCAGCAGCTCCTTCTCCAGGGAGCCGCCGTTGACGCCGATGCGGATGGGAATTCCGTTGGTTCGGCAGGCGTCCGCCACTGCCTTCACCCGGTCCTCTCCGCCGATATTGCCGGGGTTGATCCGGATTTTGTCGATCCCCTGGCCCACGCACTCCAAGGCCAGCTGATAGTCAAAATGGATGTCGGCCACCAGGGGAATCTGGATTCGGCTTTTGATCTGCCCTATGGCCCGCGCCGCCGCCATATCCGGTACAGCCACCCGCACAATCTCACAGCCCGCTGCCTCCAGGGCGTGGATCTGGTCCACGGTGGCGGACACATCGTCCGTTTTCGTACTGCACATGGACTGGATGGAAACCCGCGCGCCGCCCCCCACGGGGACGGCGCCCACTTGAATCCGCTTCGTCATCTCTATTTCACCAGCTTCATAATGTCGTTGAAAGTTACAAAGGCGCTCAGGGCCATCAGCAGGGCGAAGAACACCAGATTGATGACCGCCTCATACCGGACGGGGATTTTCCGCCGAAACAGCTTTTCTGAGACAGTGGAAACCACCAGAAACAGGATATGTCCGCCGTCCAGGGCCGGGATGGGCAGAAGGTTGAACACCGCCAGATTGACGCTGATCATGGCCCCCAGGTAGAGGATATTCTCCAGTGCGTCCTGAATACTGGCGCTCTGCTGGCCCACCTCGTTGATGGTGGAGACAATGCCCACCGGACCATTCAGGTCCTTCACCCCGGCGTTGCCGGTGATCAGCTCCTGGAGGCTGTAGCGGACAATGCGGACAAAGTCGATGGTGTTCAGCCACGTCATTTTCAGCTTTGTCCCGAAGGTCGCCTCCTCCAGTCCGCCGAAGGTGAGGCCAAAGCCCATATAGGTTCCGTTTCCGTCCGGGCTGGTGTACTCCCGCTGAACCATGGGGAAATCGTCGAGGACCACCTTCTCCCCGTCGCGGAGGACCACTAGGTCAAAGCCCTGGCCGCTGCCCCGGGAGAGGAAGATGCTCACGTCGCTGAAGATATAGATCCGCTCCCCGTCGATGGAGTACAGGACATCCCCGGCCATCAGGCCGTCCTCCCCTTCCAGAGGGAATTCCGGGGCGAAGCCGGTGATCTCCGCAGTGCGGAAGGCCCCCGCCCCCGCGTAGAGAACGAAGATAAACACGACGCCCACCACCAGATTCATAATCGCTCCGGCGGCAAAGACCAGGACCTTTTTCCAAAAGCCCTGGTTGCCCAGGCTGTGGGGGTCGTCGGACTCCTCCTCTTCCCCCTCCATGGCGCAATAGCCCCCGATGGGCAGCGCCCGGACGGAGAACTGGGTCCCCTTTTTCCCCTTCTTTTTCCAGAGGGCCGGGCCCATGCCGATAGAGAACTCCTTCACCGTCACACCGCACAGCCGCGCCGCGATAAAGTGCCCCCACTCATGGGCCGCGATGAGCAGGCCGAACAACAGAATTGCCAGGATAATATACATAGAAAAGCCCTTTCTTCGCGATTGTTAGCGGACAGGATCCGCTCAGACAAAAAACAGAATGATACCAAAGAAAATCAGAACCACTCCTCCGGCGCGGCTGAAGAACAGCGCCGCCTCCGAGGGCTCCGCGTTCTTGTACCGCCAGCCATGGCTAAGGTACCACGCCGCCTTCGGCGCCAAGGCGTTAAAAGCCCCCAGCGCAATCAGCAGCATCCCCAGCAGGGGACTGCCGCTCCGCTCCCGACCGCTCCGGGAGCCGCCCCCCAGGGCATCCGCCAGATCACTGGGCGATATGTTCGGATCCCAGTCGTCGCTCCCCCCTCCGTAGCCTGTATTCCCTGACTGCGCCCAAAAGCTGGTGGAGCCGTCCGGGGCAGTGAAGGTTGCTGAATAGCCGCCTCCGCCGGAGGACTGGATATCAAAACCGTAGACCACGCCCTCATAGGCAATGGTCTGGTTCTCGCCGTCTATGGTATACGTTCTGCCATAGCGCTCGACCGTGCAGACTGAACCGCCGCTCCCCTGCTTTGTACAGGAGCAGAGCAGCAGGAGAACCGCCGCGATGACCAGAGATTTTTTCATGAAAGTACCCTTTTTACGCACTCCCTCGCCTTCCGGTCTGCTTCCAGTATATCCTCCAGGCTTGGATGATATTTCACCGAAATTTGGGACAACGCTCTCTCCACCAGCTTCGGGATCTGTCCGAAGCCAATTTCCTCCCGCAAAAACATCCCCACCGCCGCCTCGTTGGCTCCGTTGAGCACCGCGCAGGCGGTGCCTCCGGCCTGGGCGCACTCCATAGCCATCCTCAGGCAGGGAAACGCCTCCATGTCCGGCTCCTGGAAGGTCAGGGGCGGACAGTTCAGCAGATCCAGCGGCGGGAGCTCTGTCCCCGCCCGCTCCGGGTAGGTCAACGCATACCGGATGGGCAGGCGCATATCCGGCGTACCCATCTGGGCCAGAACGGCACCGTCCCGATACTCCACCATAGAGTGGACAATACTCTGCCGGTGGATGACCACCCCTACCCGCTCCGGAGGCATCCGGAAGAGGTGCATAGCCTCGATAAACTCCAGGCCCTTGTTCATCAGCGTAGCGCAGTCTACGGTGATCTTCTCGCCCATCCTCCAGTTGGGGTGGCGCAGGGCTTCGGCCCTCGTCTTTTTCGCCAGCTCCTCCCGGGTCAGGCCGAAGAACGGCCCGCCGGAGCAAGTCAGAATGACCCGCCGGACCTCCCGATAGTCCCGGCACCCCTGGAGGCATTGGAAGATGGCCGAGTGCTCGCTGTCCACCGGGATGATCTCCGCTCCATACCGCCGGGCGGCGCTCATGACCAGCTCCCCGGCGCAGACCAGAGTTTCCTTATTGGCCAGGGCAATCCGCTTGCCCTTTTCGATGGCCGCCAGGGTGGGCCGGAGGCCGGCTATCCCCACCACGGCGGTGACAACCGCATCGCTCTCCGGCAGGGCGGCGGCCCGGAGCAGACCGTCCAGGCCGTAGGCCACCTCCACGTCCACATCTGCAAGACGGCTCTTGAGCGCCCTGGCGGCGTCCAGCTCTCCCAGCACCGCAAGGCGCGGATGAAAACGCCGGACCTGCTCCTCCAGCAGGTCCACGTTGCTTCTGGCTGTTAAGGCTTCTACCTTTACTCCAGTTTCCTCGCAGACCTCCAGGGTCTGCCGGCCGATGGATCCGGTGGAGCCCAGAAGAGAAATTGCTCTTATCATACGTCCTCCGTCTACCGCTTTTTCACAAGACGTGCACTCCAGAAATCCATTCCCAGCAGGTCAATATAGAAATGCAGAACCGCCTGAAAATCCTTTGTAGCGGTACTCAGTGTGAGGTAGTCCGCCTCCACCAGTTCCTCCATATAACGAAACAGCGCGGCCCCCACTCCCCTGGAACGAAAGGCCGGCTTTACATAGAGCTCCTCCACTTCGAAGCATACCGCTCCCGCCGGCATAACGGAGCTGGCGCTATTTGCCCGTTTCTGCCGCCCGAAGAGGTATCCGATCAGCTCGTCGTTCTCTTCCGTGATAAAGACGCGGGTCCCCTCCAGGTCCTCCCGGGTGTTCCGCCGGTATCCCCGGCAGCTGTTTTCCGACTCCCAGTCCGCGGAGAGGACCAGCAGCTCCTCTGTAAGCGGACCGCTGGGCTGGATTTCTCTGATATTCATAGTTGGTACCGTCTACCGCAGCCCCAGCAGCGGCATGAGAATTCCCAGCACCGGCGCGACAAAAATCACGCTGTCAAAGCGGTCCAGCACACCGCCGTGGTCCAGGAAGATCCGGCCATAGTCCTTGATTCCAAACTCCCGCTTGATGAGGGAGAAGCTCAGGTCCCCCAGCTGAGCGGCTACACTGCACCCCGCCCCCAGAACGGCAATACCGGGATAGCTGATGTCGTACTGAAATCCCAGGTTCATCACCAGAGCAAACACCACGCCGCAAAGAGCGTTTCCCACCAGGCCCCCAAGCGCCCCCTCCACTGTCTTTTTTGGACTGACCCTGGGGGCCAGCTTGTGCCGCCCCAGGGTGAGGCCCGCGAAAAAGGCAAACGTGTCGCTGCCGAAGGAGAACAGCAGTGGCAGCAGCAGAAAGGGCCTCTGGAAGCCCCTGGGTCCCCCCAACCGCAGGAAGGAGGTAAAGGCGTAGGGAATGATGAACATGGCAAAGAGCGCCGCCATAATCTGCTGGAATTTCACCTCGCCGCCCTTGAAAACGGCGTAGGAGAACACCAACATAGCGTAGGCCACCACCAGCTCCCCGTAGATATACACCTTTATGAAGGAGAATCCCACGGAGAACACCGCGCCCAGCACCGCGATAGTGCACAGAACCCGGTGCTTCTGGGCTCCTACGCACTTCATCAGCTCCCAGGCCGCGATAGCCGACAGAGCCGCTAAAAAGGCCGTAAACACCTCCATCGGGGCCCAAAGCACCACCCAGAGAATCAGCGGCACCCCGATTGCCGCCACGAAAAGTCTCGATTTCATCAGAAAGCCCTCCTTGGGAATTCTCTCTGCCGCCGATCCCGGCGGACCCGGTCATTAAACAGCACCGAACCGCCGATCCCGGCTCTGGTAGGCCGCAATGGCCCGGTGGAGCTCCGCCTTGGTGAAGTCGGGCCACAGCACATCGGTGAAGTAGAGCTCTGCGTAGGCGCACTGCCACAGCAGGAAGTTGCTCAGCCGCAGCTCCCCGCCGGGCCGGATCAGCAGCTCCGGACTGGGGATTCCGCCGGAATAGAGGTATTGCTCAAAGGATTCCTCTGTCAGGTCCTTTGGCTTTACAGCTCCCGCGGCACAGTCCCCCGCAAAGCACTGTGCCGCGTGGACCAGCTCAGCCCGCCCGCCATAGTTGATGCAGATACAGCACTGACAGCCGCTGAGGCGGTCGGAGATAGCGTTGCACCGGTCCACCAGCGCCCGCAGTTCTCCGCTCAAGGGCGTCAGATCCCCCATGAAGCGCAGGCGCACATTGTCCCGCTCCATGGTGTCAATGGCCTCCAGCAGGTAGCGCCGGAGCAGGGTCATGATGGTCCCCACCTCGTCCTTTGGGCGCTTCCAGTTCTCCGTGGAAAAGGCGTAGACCGTCAGGTAGTCGATACCGATATCCCGGCAGTAGGTGGCGATAGTGCGGAAGGTTTCCGCCCCCACCTTGTGTCCCGCCGTCCGGGGCAGGCCCCGGCGCTGTGCCCAACGGCCATTGCCGTCCAATATGATCGCGATATGGCGGGGCAGACGGCTGAAGTCCACCTGCCCCGCTGTATCGTCACCCTCGTTTTTCCAAAAAGCCAGATTCATGGGCCGTCATGCCGCCGGATCAGACCGCCAGCAGCTCCTTTTCCTTTTTCTCCAGCAGCGCGTCAACTTCCTTGCACATGTCGTCGGTCATCTTCTGGATATCCTTCTCGGCGATCTTCAAATCGTCCTCGGTGAGCTCGCCGTTCTTCTTCTGGGCCTTGAACGCCTCCACCGCGTCCCGGCGGATATTCCGGATGGCTACCTTACCCCCCTCGGCGTACTTGGCAATCTGCTTGACCAGATCCTTGCGCCGCTCCTCGGTGAGCTGGGGGAAGGCCAGACGGATAATCTTGCCATCGTTCTGGGGATTGATGCCCAAATCGGACTCCTGGATAGCCTTGCAGATGAGCTTCACCGCCGAAGCATCCCAAGGCTGGATGGTCAGGGTGCGGGGGTCAGGGGAGCCGATGGACGCGATCTGATGGATGGGGGTGGGGGTGCCATAGTAGTCCACCATTATCCGATCCAGGACAGCGGCGTTGGCCCGGCCAGCCCGGACGGCGGCGAAGTCTGCGGCGACGGACTCGATGGACTTTCTCATTTTTTCCTCGTAGACCTTGTACTCGCTTTTCATTGGGACAGTTCCTCCTTCACAATCGTTCCTATCTTCTCGCCCCGCAGCACCCGGAGGATGTTGTCGGGGTCTTTGAGCGCGAAGAGCAGCACTGGGATGTGGTTATCCATCGCCAGACTGGTGGCGGTGGAATCCATGACGGCCAGCCGCTGGGCCAGCACATCATCGTAAGTGATGACATCGTACTTCACCGCCGTGGGGTCCTTGTTGGGGTCTGCGGTATAGACACCGTCCACATTTTTAGCTAGCAGAATGACATCCGCTTCAATCTCGGCGGCCCGGAGCACGGCGGCGGTATCTGTGGAAAAGAAGGGGTTGCCGGTGCCGCAGCCGAAGACCACTACCCTCCCCTTCTCCAGGTGGCGCACGGCTCTGGCCCTGATGTAGGGCTCCGCTACGGCGGGTATCTCCAGGGCGGTCTGGACCCGGACATCGACGCCCTTCTGCTCCAGTACCTCCGCCACAGCCAGACAGTTCATGGCGGTGGCCAGCATCCCCATGTGGTCAGCCCGGGTGCGCTCCATACGGCCTCCGCCGTCCTTAGCGCCCCGCCAGAAGTTGCCGCCGCCCACCACGATGCCCACCTGGACGCCCATGTCCACAGCCCTCCGCACAGCGTCGCAGACCCGGCCGATAGTCTCGAAATCCAAGCCGGAGTGCCGGTCGCCGGCCAGTGCCTCGCCGCTGAGCTTCAGCAAAACTCTCTTATAGGTTGGTTCCTCCATACTTCGTCCTCCGCTTTCTTTTTGGTCGTGTATTCCAGCTACTATTCTAATATATTTTCCATGGTTTGAAAAGTAGTATTTTGCAAATTTTTTGTGTACGGGGCGGATTGCGCTGTTTTGAACCCCGATTTCCCAGGAAATACCGGGGCCAGCAGAAAAAATTGGATAAAAACCGGCTTTCCCTCTGGAATTTTGGAGGAGGTTGTACTATAATGCATTTTGTTCGTCAAGTTCAGACAAGGAGAATTGCCCTATGACCCATATCCACATTGATCCTGAACGCTGTGTCCGCTGCGGGCAGTGCGCAGACAACTGCTGTGTCCACGCGCTCACCCAGGGAGCGGACGGCAGTGTGATCCCTAACGACAACTGCTTTGCCTGCGGCCAGTGCGTCGCCCTCTGTCCGGCGCGGGCTGTCTCCATGGCAGGGCTGGAGATGCCCGTCGAATATGAGCGGGACCGTTTCCGCTTGGAGCCGGAGATCTTGCTTAACGCCTTGCGCTTCCGCCGTTCCATCCGCCGGTTTACCGGGGAGAAGGTTTCCCGCCGGGAGCTGGAGCTGCTGTTGGAGGCTGGGCGCTGCGCCCCCACCAGCTCCAACAGCCAGACCGTGGGCTTCACGGTACTGGACCAGGAATTCGAGGTTCTGCGTCCCAAGATCTGGGAGAGCTTCGCCCGGTGCTGCCGGGAGGGGGGCCGTGTTCTGCTCCTGCGGCGGTACGAGGACTATCTGGCCCACCCGGAGGAACCGGATACCCTCTTCTATGGCGGAACACAGATGATTGCCGTCACCGCTGAGCGTCCGGTGGATGCGGGTCTGGCCCTAGCGAATATGGAGCTGATGGCCCACGCTCTGGGACTGGGGGCGCTCTACTGCGGCTTCGCCACACGGGCCATTGACAGCGACCTGGAGCTGCGGGCCTACTTCGGCATCACGGAGCGGCGGCACCTGGAGAGCTGCCTCATTGTCGGTCGCACAGACCTGCGCTTCCACCGCACCGCCCCCAGAAATCCCGCCCGGGTAGACTGGCGGTAGGTCTACAATCTTTTCTTTGAAAAGAAAAGAATCAAAAGAAACTTTTGGCGAAAAGCTACGTTTTGCTTTGGAACTTTTTTAGTATTTCTGCGTCTATAAAATAGGATCTATATAGAAGGAGAGACTGATCACATGAAGAAAAAAATGACTGCCTGCGCACTTTTGCTGCTTCTGCTTCTAACCGCCTGCGGCCAGAAGCCCAGCCTCCAGGAAACCATCCCCACCCTCTCCCTCACCGCCGGAGGCGGACGGACCGCCCCGGTGAATGCCTACGACTACTCCTGGCAGAGCGGACGGGAGGCTGTTGTGGTGGATACTGCCCACCCCTTACAGACGATAGAGACCCTCCCCGGTGTAACCGTCCCCGCCGGAGCGTCCATCGGCATGTGCTTCTCCCGCCTGCCGGATCGGGTAATTGTCGCCTGCTGGCCAGAGAGCATGGCGGAGACCTCTTCCCCCTGGCAGGAGCAGGAGCTAGAGAGCACCTTCGTCAATAACCTCTTCACCTTTACCCCTCCGGAAAGTGAGGAAAACCTGATTTTCCTGGTCCACGGCTACTGGGACAGCTACGAGGATGTCAGCGGCTCCGTAGGCTACGCCTTCGTGATAGAGCAGAACTGAGCCTAACGGGAAGAGAGCGCCGGATATCTCCGGCGCTCTCTCTATGTCTCTATGGCGGAGGAGAGAATCTGAACCAACTCCTCCTTCCCGGTGCCCTTTTCCGCAGAGAAGGGCACCAGCCGGTCCCCCTCCCGGAAGGCCAGGGTCTCCCGGATAGTTTGAAGATTGGGCTCAATCTCCGATCGTTTCAGCTTATCCAGCTTGTTGGCCACCACCACCAGGGGGCAGCCCGTGTCATAAAACCAGCCGGCCATGGTCACATCGTCGGCGGTGGGCCTGTGCCGGGCGTCCACAATCATCACGCCCCAGGTGATGAGCCCAGAGGCAAAATACGCCTCCATCAGCCGTCCCCAGCGGCCCCGCTCCGCCTTGGAAACCTTAGCGTAGCCATAACCAGGCAAATCCACCAGATAGGCTCTCTCATCCAGCCGGAAGTAGTTGATTTGGGCCGTTTTCCCCGGCGAAGCCCCTACCCGCGCAAAATTCTTCCGGTTCACCAGCCGGTTGATCACCGAGCTCTTCCCCACATTGGACCGCCCCGCGAAGGCCAGCTGAGGCAGCCCATCCCGTAGAAACCCCTCCGGAGAGGCGGCGGAGCGTATGAATTCCACTTGATTAAAATTGATCGCCATAACCCCTCCCCAAAGCGAAACGAGAGTTTCGCGCTAAAGTTTTTTCTTTTGATACTTTTCTTTTTTCCAAAAAAGAAAAGTATGTAGACCGCCCTACTGCCGCAGTCCGGCGTCCCGCTGGGCGGGCTCCAGGGGCAGGAAGGCTGTCAGAGTCTCGCTCTCCCGCTCTGCCGGGACCTCTGGACGGAGCAGGGCTTCCTTGAGCACCACATCCATGCTGTCCGCCATGATAAAGTGCAGCGCGTCCCGGACGACCGGGTCAATCTCCGCCAAATCCCGCTGGTTCTCCTTGGGAATAATGACCGTATGGATTCCGCTGCGCTTGGCGGCCATGGTCTTTTCCTTCAGCCCCCCGATTGCCAGCACCCGTCCCAGAAGCGTCACCTCCCCAGTCATAGCCACGTCAGATCGGACCCGCTGCCCCGTAAGAGCGGAAACCACGGCCGTAGTGATAGCCGCACCGGCAGAGGGCCCATCCTTGGGCACAGCCCCCTCCGGAAAATGGATATGGATATCCCGGTTCTTGTAGAACTCCGGGTCAACGCCCAGCTGCGCGGCCCGGCTGCGGATACAGCTGACCGCCGCGTGGGCGGACTCCTTCATCACATCCCCCAGGTTGCCGGTGAGCTCCAGCTTCCCAGTACCCTCCATCACGTTGACCTCCACCTCCAGCAGCTCGCCCCCCGCCTCGGTCCAGGCCAGACCGTTGACCAGCCCCACCGGGTTCTTCACTGGCACCGGCGGTAGGTAGCGGCGCGGACCCATGAAGTCTACCAGATTTTCGGCGGTGATCCGGACAGCCTTCGCCTCCTTCCGCACCAGACGGATTGCCGCCCGGCGGCACAGTCTCCCCAGCTCCCGCTCCAGGTTCCGCACCCCGGACTCCTTGGTGTAGCCGGTGATGAGCGTCCGCAGGGCCTCCGGATCCACCCGCAGGCTCCCCTTCTTCAAACCGTTCTCCTTCATCTGCTTGGGAAGCAGGTAGCGCTTAGCAATCTCCAGCTTCTCCTCATCGGTATAGCTGGTCAGCTCTATGACCTCCATCCGGTCCAGCAGGGGCCGCGGAATGGTAGAGGTGGTGTTAGCCGTGGTGACAAACAGAATCTGGCTCAGATCCAGCGGAATTTCCAGAAAGTGGTCCCGAAAGGACTTGTTCTGCTCACTGTCCAGCACCTCCAGCAGGGCGGAGGCCGGATCCCCTCTGAAATCACTGCCCATCTTATCAATCTCATCCAGCAGCAACAGCGGATTCATACTCCCGCTCTGAATAATCGCGTTGACGATGCGCCCGGGCATAGCCCCCACATAGGTCCGCCGGTGGCCCCGGATCTCCGCTTCGTCCCGAACGCCGCCCAGGCTCAGACGGGCCAGCTTCCGCCCCATAGCCTCCGCCACAGAGATGGCAATCGAGGTCTTTCCCACCCCCGGAGGGCCCACCAGGCAGAGAATTTTTCCCTTAGCCTCCGGGTTCAGCTGACGCACAGCCACCAGCTCCAGAACCCGCTCCTTCACCTTCTCCAGGCCGAAGTGGTCCCGGTCCAGGATCTTCCTGGCCGCAGTCACGCTGGCCCGCTCCTTG
>JAAWUC010000074.1 GCA_022804995.1 Oscillospiraceae bacterium | reverse complement strand
GGTCCCGCATCTCCCCCAGGAGGATCACGTCCGGGGCCTGCCGCAGGCTGGCCCGCAGGGCGGTGACGTAGCTCTCGGTGTCCATAGCCAGCTCCCGCTGGCTGATGATGCTTTTTTGGTTTCGATGGAGATATTCGATGGGGTCCTCAATGGTGATGATGTGGGCGTTCCGGCTCTGGTTGATGGCGTCCACCACGCAGGCCAGGGTGGTGGACTTGCCGCCCCCAGCGGGGCCGGTTACAAGCACCAGGCCCCGGCTCAGCTCGGCCACCTTCATGACCTCCGCCGGGATGTCCATGGTTTTCCAGTCCGGGATGCCGAAGCTGACCACCCGGATCACCGCCGCCATGGAGCCCCGCTGGCGGTAGGTGTTCACCCGGAACCGGGCGGTTCCCACCACGGAGACAGAGAAGTCGTCGTCCCCGCTCTCGAGATAGTGGTCGATGGATCGGCCGGCCAGGGTGTAGAGCTCCCGGACCAGCTGCTCCGCGTCCTCGGGCATCAGCCGGTTATCCTGTACCGGCAGGATGACGCCCTCCTTTTTCATGGAGATCCCCTTGCCCGCGATGATAAACAGGTCCGAGGCCTGCTCCTCCGCCGCCTGCTTCAATATGCTCTGCACGCTTTCCATAGCTGCCTCCGCTCTTGGTTGTTCATACTTTTTCTTTATGGATAAAGAAAAAGTATCAAAAAGAAACACTTTTGCGCAAAACTCCGTTTTGCTTGGGTTAGAAGAACACGTCTACGTCGAAGAGATTCATACTGGTATCCGGGGTCCAGTCACCGGCATAGACGGTGCGCCAGGTGAGGATTTCATATGTACTGCCTGTGAGCAGCAGCCGGACCTCCAGCAGGAGATCGCCCCCGGCGGGGACGGTATAGCTGGCCTCTATGCCCTCTGGGACGAAGCTGTAGGACACCTCTGTGGTTTCTACGGGTTCGCCGGCGATGACAGCCGCCGCGATGCTGGTGGCTTGGAGATCCGCCTCGTAATATTCTGCCGCCCGCTGGGCCGTCAGCTCCGCCAGGCTCTGCTCCCGCACGGCGGTGGACAGCGTCAGCACCGCGAACACCGCCATACACAGCACGCAGAAGATCATTACCAGGGACACCGCCCCGGTCATTGTTCCGCCCCGCTTCATGGCCTCACCTCCAGCGCGGAGATCGTCCAAAGGAGGATATCCTCTCCCACCGCCCCAGTCTCGTTCTCCGTCCAGCGCTTGACCGACAGGGTGGCATTCGCGCAGCCGTCCCCCGGCACTGTCAGGATCGCCAGCTCAAAAGCGCCCCGGGTTCCGGGGGCCAGCCTCTCCCAGCTTTTGTCGAACTCCAGAAAGAGGGCGTCTTCCGCCGCCGCCTCTCCGCCGGCGAGCGCGGCTGTCCGCTCCAGATCACCGCCCGCCGCCTTGAAGCACTCGGCGGCGTTGCGGGCCTCCGCCACCGCCCGGGTGAGATCGGCGCTGTCCTGGCTGATTATCTCACTCTTGACAAAAAGGCCCACGCACACCGCCGCGCACAGGGAGAAGACCCCCACGCAGATGAGCAGCTCTGTCATAAAAAGGCCCGTTTTCGTGGGCCGCACTCGCTCGTTCATCCCTGCCCCCCGCTTCTGATCATCAGCTTTGCTGTCTCTGTCCGGCCGTCCGGATCGATATAAGTCAGCGTCAGCAGGCCGTCCCCCATCTCCGCCGTCAGGCTCTGGGCCTCGGTAATGGCGGTGCCGTCCTCCGGGGACATGGTCCAGCCCTGCTCGTACATGGCCTCCTTCATCCACCCCTCGTGGACGTAGAGAGCGGTTTCATAGGCTACGCCCTCCAGTTCCTCGGTGAGGAACACGGCGTCCACCTCCCCGAACCGGCCGGCGCGGACGCCTCCTGTCCGGTCATAGGCGTGAACCTTGGCGGTGATATAGGCCAGTCCCACCCGCTGCCGGGCGCTGCGCTCCACCCGGTCCGCCACCCGCTGGTAGACCCCGGCCCCGGTGGCCAGGCTCAGCAGCATGGTCACGCCGAACACGCAGGCCAGGGTCAGCGCCGCGATGGTTCCGGCGCCTGTGCTCCGCTTCATCCTCACCCCTGCCTTTCCAGTACCGTGATATCCGGCATGATGTTGGAGGCGAAGATGTCGTAAAACACGCTGTACTTCTCCTCGTCCACCGCGATGCCGCTGCTCCTCTTCAGATCCTCATAGGTGGCCGGGTATGTACCCTCCAGCGCGTAGCAGCTCACCGCCGCCTGCCGCACCGCCTGCTCCGCCAGGCGCAGGCCCTCCCTATCGGAGACCTCCGACGCCTCCCGGACACCCAGCACCATCCACGCCGCCACGGCGGCGAACACCAGCAGTCCCAGGACTGTGGGAACCCAGCTCAGGAGCCGTTTTCTTCCTCTCATGGCCCCGCTCCTCTCAGCCGATGGTGCTCAGCAGGCTCATCAGCGGCAGCATCACGCTCACCAGGATCACCCCGGCCAGCGCGCTGGTGATCACCACGATGGCCGGCTCAATGGCCCCCACCATCTGGTCCAGGCGGCGCAGTCCCGCCTCCTCCTGCCGCACCGCCAGATCCTCCAGAGTATCCGGCAGAGAGCCGGTCTGCTCCGCCAGCTTCAGCAGCCGGCAGTCCCGCCCGGCGAACAGGCCGCTGGAGGCCAGCGCGTCCGCCGCGCTGCCGCCGGACTCGATCTCCTCCCGGCATCTGGCGGTTTTCTCGTCGATTTCCTTCGCCCCGCCGCAGAGCTTCCCGGCCAGAGCCACGGAGTCGTCCATGGTCAGACCGCTGCTCACCGCCATGGACATGGCGGAGGCGAACCGGGCTACGGCAATCTGCCCCAGCACGCCCCGTCCGCCGAAGGCGCGGCGGAACCAGCCCGCGAAGCCCTCCCGCAGTCCGGGGACGGCGGCGGTGACAATCCCCGCCAGGGCGAGAACCACGACCGCCGCGCCGATGCCGGTGCCCGCCCGGGCCAGCACAGCCCCGGCGTTCATCATCCCGGTGGCCACCCCGCCCATGCGCACGCCCAGCTGGGCAAATACCCGGTCAAAGACCGGCAGCACTTGGGTCACTAGCAGCACCACCACCGCCACCATCACCGCCAGCAGCGTCAGGGGCACCATGATCGCCCCCCGAATATCTGCAGCCAAGCGCAGCTGCCGGTCGTAGTGGCGGCTCAGGGAGAGGAGCACGTCCTCCAGCCGGCCGGTCTCCTCGGCCATGGCGATCATATCCGTCATATACGAGGGAAAAGCCTCTGTCCGGCGCAATGCGCCGGACAGGGGCGTCCCCTCCTCCATATCCTTGTACAGTGCGTCCAGCCAGACCCGCTGGGCCTGGTCCGGCTCGTCCTCCCGCAGCATACCCAGGCCCTCCCCGATGGGGATGCCGGCCCGGACCAACTGGTGCAGCTCCCGGCAGAACACCGGGAGATACTGGGATGAAACCCGCGCTTTTTTCATAGAGAAGGTCCTCCTTGATTAGTAGAGAAATTTGACTTTATAGTTGGTGCCGTTGCCGATATACTGCATGATGGCCTCGCTCTGGTTGCCGCTGGAGGCGAAGGTGGGATCCATCAGCTTCCACTCCTTGCCGTCAAAGTAGATAACCTCATCCACCCAGCCGCCGTTCTCGTCCCAGCAGTTGATCCAGGCGTGATAGGTGCTGCCGCCCACGTAGCCCACCACCAGCTTGATGGGCACCCCCTGGCTGCGGAGCATGGCGGACATGAGGGCCGCGTAGTCGAAGCAGATGCCGGTCCCCGCGGCCAGAACGCTGTCCACATTGGGGACATAGCCCTTCTGGACGGTAGCGGCCTTGTTGGTGTCGTAGGTCAGGCTGTTGACCACATAGTTGTAAACGGCCTCCACCTTCTCCAGGTTGGTGGTGCAGCTCTTGCACAGCTCGGCGGCCTTGGCCACGGCTGTGCTGTTCTCATTGAAGTTCACGTACTGGTTGGGCCGCAGGAAGGGGGCGAACTCATCGGAGAGCTGTACGCTGACGGTACAGGTGGTGACCACCGTGTACTGGGTGCCGGAGGCCTGCTTATAGACGCCGATGCTGTAGCTGCCGTTCCCGTCGGAAAGGGGGAAGGTGTTGTAGCTGCCGTCGGCGCTCAGGTTGTACTGGTACTGCTCCTTGGTATTGGGGCCGGTGATGAGGACCTTCAGCTTGGGAGAGCCGCCTCCGCTCCATTTGACCATCACGTAGCCGTCCTTGGCGTTGGAGTAGTCGATGGTGGCGGAGTTCTCCGCCTTGGTGGCCGATCCGCTGGCCACAGGCATGATCACCGTGCTGATGGGGGGCGCGCCGGTGAGGGGCACGGACTCATCAATCAGTCCGCCCAGATCAATGATATCCCCTGTCTGGGCTCCGTCCGCCGCCGGAGCGGCGCAGCCGCTTACGATACCCGCCAGGAGCAGCAGGGCCATAAAGCCGCTGAGCAGTTGTTTCTTCATCATATGACACCGCCTTATCTTAAAATTCATCCAGGCCAAATCCTGGTCACATGGATGTGACCGAATAAACTCCCGAAGCCTATCCATGCTAAAAACATCATACCACGTCCACCCTGTTTTGTCAACTGTTTCCTTGGGCTCCGCCGCCTGAAAACCGAACCTTTGGGGAGATGCCCGGTTACAGGGTGAAAAAATAATTTCTCAGGGAAATCTGCCGTCCCGCGTTGCATTTTGGGGGGAGATGTGCCATAATGAGTCATTATCGACAGCCAGGACCTCCCGCTGGCGGGGGGAGAGAGGATGTGATCCGGCGTGGGTGAGAAACCGATTCTCCACATCAATATGCTGGGCGGCTGTTCCCTGTCCTATGGGGACAGGACGGTGGACGGCGTCAACTACCATACCAAAAAGCCCTGGGTGCTGCTGGCGTACCTCATTGCCTTCCGCAGCCGGGAGATCCCCGTGGAGGAACTGATGGATCTGCTCTACCCCGGCGAGGGGGGAGCCAACCCCTCCGGCGCGCTGAAGACCCTGGTCTACCGGGTTCGGACCATGCTGGAGGAGCTGGGGCTTCCGGACAGCCGGGACATGATCCTGGTCACGCGGGGATCCTACGCCTGGAACACCAGCGTCCCCATGGTGCTGGACGCGGACCGGTTCGAGCTGGCCTGCCAGCGCTCCGCCAACCCCTGGATCACGCCGGAGGAGAAGCTGAAGATCTGTCTGGAAGCCGCGGACCTGTACAAGGGGGATTTTCTTGCCAAGTCCGTGGGGGAGGGCTGGGTGGCGTCCCTGTCCGCCTACTACCACTCCATGTATGTCCGTCTGGTGCAGACCGCTGCGGGCCTGCTCATGGGCCGGGAGCGGTGGGGGGAGGTGGTCTCCCTCTGTGCCCGGGCCATCCGGATCGACGGCTATGAGGAGCACTTTTACTACTATCTGATCCGGGGCCTGGCGAAGACGGGGCAGGCCGCTGCCGCTATGGCCCAGTACAAGCGGATGTACAACATCTTTTATACCGAGCTGGGGGTAACGCCCTCGGCGGAGCTGGCGGAGCTGTACCGGGAGCTTCGTCGGGAGCGGGGCCTGAGTGCCAGTCGGGAGGCCGGCGACCTGCCGTCCATCAGCGCCTTTCTGCGCAGGGAGGACCGGATCTCCGGCGCGTTTTTCTGCGAGCTGGAGGTGTTCCGGGACATCTACTGCCTGGAGGCCAGGTCCATCGCCCGGTCCAGGCGCGGGGTCTATCTGGCGCTGATCTCCGCATCCATGCGGGACGGATCCTCGCCGCCGCTGAAAATGCTCAACAGCTATATGGACAAGCTGGGGGAGTGCATCCAGGGCGCCCTGCGGCGCGGAGATGTGGTCAGCAAGTACAGCGTTTCCCAATATGTGCTCCTGCTGCCCACCGCCTCTCTGGAGAGCGGAAAACTGGCGCTGGGCAGGATTACCAGCCGGTTTCTGGAAAAATACCCCCGCTGTCCCCTGGTGCTGCGTACCGGTATTCAGGAGATCGACGCGGCGGCGGAGCGATAGATATACATAATTTACGGGCGGCCGGATTTTTCCGGCCGCCCGCTTGTTTACTCATCCAGCTTGAGCACCGCCATAAACGCCTCCGTCGGCAGCTGCACCGTGCCCAGGGAGCGCATCTTCTTCTTGCCCTCCTTCTGCTTCTCCAGCAGCTTTTTCTTCCGGGTGATATCGCCGCCGTAGCACTTGGCCAGCACGTCCTTGCGCATGGCCTTCACCGTCTCCCGGGCGATGATCCGCCCGCCGATGGCCGCCTGGATGGGCACCTCGAAGAGCTGGCGGGGGATGTTCTCCTTCAGCTTCTCGCACAGCCGCCTTGCCCGGGGGTAGGCCTTCTCCCGGTGGGCAATGAAGCTCAGCGCGTCCACCTGATCCCCGTTCAGGAGCAGATCCACCTTCACCAGGTCGCTCTCCCGGTAGTCGCTCAGCTCGTAGTCCAGGGAGGCGTAGCCCTTGGTGTGGGCCTTGAGCGTATCAAAAAAGTCGTAGATAATCTCGTTTAACGGCATCTGATAGTGTAATTCTACCAGATTGGTGTCCAGATACTGCATATCCTTGAACTCCCCCCGCCGGTCCTGGCACAGGGGCATGATATTCCCCACGTACTCGTTGGGGGCGATAATGGAGACCTTCACAAAGGGCTCCTCCGCCGAGGCGATGACGCCGGGGTCGGGGTAGTTGTGGGGATTGTCCACATTGACCAGGGCGCCGTCGGTCTTGGTCACCTTGTAGATAACAGAGGGCATGGTGGTAATGAGGTCCAGGTCAAACTCCCGCTCCAGCCGCTCCTGGATGACCTCCATGTGGAGCATCCCCAGAAAACCGCACCGGAAGCCGAAGCCCAGGGCTACGGAGCTCTCCGGCTCAAAGGTGAGGGAGGCGTCGTTGAGCTGGAGCTTTTCCAAAGCGTCCCGGAGGTCCGGGTACTTGCTGCCATCCTCGGTGTACACGCCGCAGTAGACCATGGACTGGGCCTTCCGGTAGCCGGGGAGGGCCTCGGCGGCGGGCCGGTCACTGCCTGTAACCGTGTCTCCCACCTCCGTGTCCCGGACGTTTTTGATGGAGGCGGTGAGGTAGCCCACCTGCCCGGCCCGGAGCTGGTCACAGGGCTCGTAGCCCAGGGGGCGCAGCAGGCCGCACTCCAGAATCTGATACTGGGCCCCGCTGGCCATCATCTTAATGGACATCCCCTTTTTGACCACACCGTCGATAATGCGGAAATAGACGATGACCCCTTTGTAGGCGTCGTAGTAGCTGTCGAAAATCAGAGCCCGGAGGGGGGCGTCCGGGTCCCCGGCGGGGGCGGGGATGTTGGCTACCACGTCCTCCAGCACGGCTGGAATGTTCAGCCCCACCTTGGCGGAGATCTCCGGGGCGTCCATGGCGGGGATGCCGATGATGTCCTCAATCTCGTGCTTGACCCGCTCCGGCTCGGCGGCGGGGAGGTCGATCTTGTTGATGACCGGGCGAATCTCCAGGTCGTTGTCCAGGGCCAGGTAGGTGTTGGCCAGGGTCTGGGCTTCAATGCCCTGGCTGGCGTCCACCACCAGCACCGCACCCTCGCAGGCCGCCAGGGAGCGGCTGACCTCGTAGTTGAAGTCCACATGGCCCGGGGTGTCGATAAGGTTCAGAGTATACGTCTCACCGTCGGCGGCGGTGTAATCGAAGGTCACAGCCCGTGCCTTGATGGTGATGCCCCGCTCCTTTTCCAGGTCCATGTTGTCCAGGAGCTGGTTCTCCATATCCCGCTCCGCCACCGCGCCGCAGGCCTCCAGCAGCCGGTCGGCCAGGGTGGATTTGCCGTGGTCAATGTGGGCGATAATCGAAAAATTCCGGATTTTTTTCTGGTCCATATAGTCCTCGATTCTCCGCGCTGGGGCGCGGTTGGATTCTTAGTTTTTCTCCAGCTCCCTGGCCCGCTCGTCGGTGTGGTGGAACACCTGGGCCGCGGACTGGGAAAAGCCCTGATAGCTCTCCGACAGGGACTGGGCGTCCATGGGCGGGTACTCCCCCTTGTATTCCGCCAGGGCCCGGGCGTAACGGATTCGGGAGAGCGTCATATCCGCCGACAGCACGTCCATATCAAAGGCTGTCCCGTCGATGGAGAAGTACTTCTCATTTTCCCCCGCCGCCCGGTAGAGGGGCCGGAAGATCTGGTAGAGGGCGCTGGAGAGATAGGCGCCGGCGGCAGTAATCGCCGCCTTGCTTCCCATCTTTCCCAGCAGGTCGAAGAGCACGCTGGTGGTATTCACCAGCAGCTTTTTCTGAAGCTTGGCCATAATGCTGCCCTTGAGATTCTCCTTGGCCTCGCTGGCGTCCAGCAGCTCCTCCGCCTCAATAACAGCTCCGTCCCGGCTGAGGGACCGCCCCAGCAGATAGTCCGCCGACACGTGGTAGAAGTCGCAGGCCCGCACCACAAAGGCCAGTCCCGGCTCCCGCACGCCGTTCTCATAGTGGCTCAGCAGCGCCTGACTGATGCCCAGGGCCGCGGCCGCCTTTCTCTGGCTGATGCCCATCTCCTGCCGGAGCAGGGACAGCACTCTGGAAAAATCGTCGTTCATCTCTCTCTGATACCTCGTTCTCTCATTCTGCCGCCCGAAGGCGGAACCGCTTTATACAGGAAGTAAAGTATACCAGGGGCTATACCTTTTGTAAAGAGAAATTTTTGAAATTTTTGCACCTCGCCCCTAAAAAAGCCCCGCCCGCGTCAACAACAGCGGGCGGGGCTTCTCTATCCGGCTCTACTCGCCGTCCTCCGTCTCCCCCATTTTCACGGAGACGATCTCCTGGTTCTCAAAGACCACCTCAAAGGGGAACTGCGTCTCCACCCCGCTGGTGTTCTTGGCCGTAACCGATGACTGAACAATCACCTGTTCGCCCTCCTCGTGGAATTCCCACTTGCTCCGGGAGGGGAACACAGCGGTCTCCGGCAGATCCAGACGCCCCTGGATCTCCTCCAGGACCTTGTCCATGTACGCATCCCTGCCGTCCTGGCCAAGGTAGTGATCGCTCAGCTGGGAGATCACCTCCCCGTTGGCGTAGATCTCCTTGTTCCGGAAGGAGATGGTGAGCACCTCCTTGCTCTCCCCGTTGATCTTCACCACGGTGTTCTCCCCCTCCGTGAAGCGCTCCAGAGCCGCGTCCTGCACTGTGTAGGCCTGGTTCTTCCCGGCGGTGGGGAGCTGCTCCGCCGCCACCACCTCCTCAAAGCCGCAGGACTCCAGCACAGCGAGCACCGATTTCTCCTGCTTCTCCGTCAGCTCCATGGCCTCCCCCAGCACCGTGTCGGAGAGCTTGGGGGTCAGCTTGATGGGCAGGCCGAAGGGCAGCTCGATGGGCAGGCCCACCGGAAAAGCGAACACCACCACTGACACCAGCGCCGCCACCACCAGCAGCAGCACCGGAAGAATAAACGCCAGGGGGCTCTTTTTTTTCTTCGGCAGGGCCTTTCCGCAGCGGGGGCAGATCTTGGCTTTCTTGGGGATCTCCATCTCACAGGAGGGGCAGGTCATGACCTTCCCCTTTTTTTCTTTTTTCGCCTTTTCAGGCTTTGGCTGCTTTTCTTTCGCCATTTGTCCTCACCTTTCCTCTATAAGTTCCGCCAATGGCGGTCCGCGTTCGCAGACGACTCAGTTTTAACATTATAGCAGAGTTCTGCGGAGAGGGCAAGACTCAAAGCCCAAAATTTACGCTCAGAAAACATCCCGCCCACCGGGCGGGACATGTTCCGCAGTCTATCTGACCAAAGCCCACACATAGGCCCCGTAGCCCGCCAGCATCGCCGCCCCCTGCCAGCGGCGGAAGCGGCCCGAGGCCAGCGGCGGCAGCACCCCCAGCGCAGTCAGGGCGAAGCAGACCGGCAGATCCAGGGCGGCGCTCCGGGGGCTGACGGCCAGCTCCCCGCCGGAGAGCAGGGCGCATACCGGCAGAATGAGGGTCAGATCGATGATATTGGCCCCCACGATGTTGCCGATGGAGAGGCTGGACTCCCCCTTGACAATAGCGGTGAGGGTGGTGACCAGCTCCGGCAGGGAGGTACCTACGGCCACCACCGTCACCCCCACAATCCCTGCCGGGACCCCCAGGGCCAGCGCCAGGTCCGCGCCGTGCTCAATGAGCAGGTCCGCCCCCCAGACAATGCCCGACACGCCCAGGAGAAATTTGACCAGCTGTCCCCCCAGCTGCCCCTTCGCGCCCGCAGCGGTCCGTCCGGCCCCGCTCCGCCCGGCGGCCCGGAGGTTTTCCCAGCCGAAGGCGGCAAAGATCGCCAGCAGTGCCAGCCCGGAGCCAGCGGTCAGCCTCCCGTCCCGGCACAGCAAGGCCAGCGCCAGCGCCGCCGCGAGCAGCAGCGCTCCCTTGGCGGCAAACTCCCGCCGCCGGATCACGGCGGGGAGGCAGAGGATGGAGAGGCCCATAATGAGGCCGGTGTTGGCGGTGACGGAGCCCACCGCGTTGCCCACCGCCAAATCCACCTCCCCCCGCAGCACCCCCAGCGACGAGACCATCAGCTCCGGCAGGGTGGTGGCCAGGCTCACCACCGTGGCCCCGATGATGAACTGGGGCACGCCGGAGGCCTCCGCAATCCACACGGCGGCGTCCACAAAAAGATCGCCCCCCTTGACAATCAAAACCAGCCCCAGGGCAAAGAACAGCAGGGTTCCCAGCAGCGATACCGGCATAGTATGTACTCCTCCACATCCCGCCGGACCGCCCCGCCCGGTCAGGCCAAATCCCGTTCCAGCCGCTCCACCGCGTCCCCCACGGCCCCCTTCAGGCAGTGGCAGACTACCTCCGCCCCGGAGGCGAGGACCTCCGGCACGGCGTTGGCGGGGGCGAAGCTCCGGTCCGCCGCCGCCAGCATGGGCAGATCGTTGAGGTGGTCCCCCACGCAGAAGAGCTTTTCACAGCCCAGCAGGGCCTTCAGCCGCAGGGCGGCCCCGCCCTTGTTGGCGCCCCGAGCCGTCATCTCCAGCAGGCAGCCGCTGGAGAAGATGAGCTCATAGAGATCCCCCCAGCCCCGGTCCGTCAAAAAATCCCGCACCCGTGTCAAAACCTCCCCCTCGGCCACAAAGAGCGCTTTGGACAGGGGGGAGGACACCTCCTCCGGGCTCAGCCCGGCCACCGTCTCATAGCCCGCGCCGGTGAGCTTGGCGTGCTGATCGTTCCAGCGGGAGGGGTTCACCACCTGGACGGGACCGGCGGGGTGGTAGAGCTCTATGGAGATCCCCGGGAACGCCTCCAGCACGGCGGCGATGTGCTCCCGGGCCTGCTCCGGCAGGGGGAGGGCCCAGAGGCAGGCCTCCCGGGCAAAGTCGTAGATGGTCCCCCCGTTGTCCACAATAATCGGGGCGTTGCAGGGCACGGCGGGGAGCTGGGGCCGGAAAGCGGCCATGGCCCTGCCGGTGGCCACGGCGAAGCGGCCCCCCTGATCCATCCAGCGGCGGAGGGCGGACAGGTTCCGCTCCGGCATGGCCGGCGGCGGCGCGCCCTCCAGAAGGCTTCTCTCTGTGTAAAGCAGGGTATTGTCGAAGTCGCTGACCAGCAGCATTCCGTCGAATCTCATCACTCGCTCCGTTTCCCCGGCGTCACCGCACGGCAGATTGTATTCCTGGCTGAGAGAAAGTATACAGGCTTTTTCTCCCCTTGGCAACATATTTCGGGGGACAAGCTCATAGTCTGGGGGGAGAGCCGGGGCCCGCCGCCCCGGTACAAGCTTCACACAGGAGGACAGCTATATGACCATCAAGCGCCGTCCCCGGCCGGGCTGGGGGCGAAAAGCGGCGGCGGCCGCGGCGGCCGCCCTCATCCTCTACCTGATCTCCGCCACCGCCTCCAGCTCCACCGCCCAGGGAGCCCTGGAGGCCCTGGGGGCCCGGAGCGATCTGGCCGTGGCCCTCCTCCGCCGCCAGCTGGGGGACAGCCGGGGGAAGGACGCCATCCCAGCCTCCCTGGCCCTGGCCATCGGCCAGAGTCCGGTGCTGCTGGCGGCGCGGGAGGATGTATTGGAGCTGCGCCGGACGGAGGAGGCCGACGACGGCGGGGACCCCCAGCGCCCCCAGGAGCCCGTCCGGCCCGATACCGAACAGACCGGCCCCATCCAGGAGGACCCGGCCCAGCCGGAGACGCCCCTCCTCTTCGCCGACAACGGCGTCCCCGCCCGGACCCTGGTGCCCACCTCGCCGGAGGGGTATGTGGTTACAGGGGACGTGTACATCAACAACCGCTCCGACCGGGAATTTGACGCCTCCATCTTCGACGGAACCTTCGCCGCCGCCCTTTCGGAGGAGGAGGGCCCCCAGATCCTCATCGTCCACACCCACGGCAGCGAGGCCTACACCATGCCGGCGGGCCAGGAGTACGTCCCCAGCAGCGACAGCCGGACCACGGACAGCCGCTTCAACGTGGTCCGGGTGGGGGAGGAGCTGAAAAAGACCCTGGAGGAGGCGGGACTCACGGTCCTCCACGACGAAACCCTCCACGACTACCCGGAGTACAGCGGGGCCTATAACCGCTCCCTGAGCTCGGTGGAGGAGTACCTGAGGGAGTATCCCACCATCGCCTACGTGCTGGATATCCACCGGGACGCCATCTCCGACAGCGAGGGCAACCCCTACAAGGTGGTCAGCGCCGCGGCCGGGGTCAACGCCGCCCAGATGTCCCTGGTCATCGGCACCGACGGCGGCGGGCTGGAGCACCCGGACTGGCAGGAGAACCTGAAGCTGGCGGCGGCCCTCCAGCAGCGGATCACCGACAGCTTCCCCACCCTCATGCGGCCCATCACCGTCCGCAACTCCCGGTACAACCAGCATGTCACTCCGGGGTGCCTGCTCATTGAGATGGGCGCGGCGGGCAACAGCCTGGATGAGGCCCTGCTCTCCGCCCGCCTGCTGGGGGAGCAGCTGGGGGCGCTGATTGTGGAGAAGGGATAAAAAAGGAGCACCCGCCAGGGTGCTCCTCAGCCTGTCGAAAAGCAGCCAGTCAGGCCGCTGGAATTTCCGTTTGGCCAGCTTTTTATAGCAATCATCAAAATACGCGACACTTGGCAGGGCCGAATATCGTCCGCCCGCAGGATAACACGGCACAGCATAAAGCGAGCGTCCCCCTGCCTGCTCAGGGTGGAGAGCATATTCAGCCGCCCTCTTTTTGTCTCCGCTGGCAGAACCGGGGGCTGCGCCTTGGGTGCAAACCCTCGCTCACAGTTTGAGCAATTAAGAATTCTGCTTCTGTTCAGCATTCAACTCCAGCAAATGGGTTGACAAGCAGGCGATAGCCCGGTATAATAAAAAAACCTTTAAGCGAGGGAGCAGATTTAGTTTAATACAAAATGGATA
>JAAWUC010000002.1 GCA_022804995.1 Oscillospiraceae bacterium | reverse complement strand
GGAGAGGATATCCTCTCCGGCCTGTATTTTCTCAGCGGGGAACGGTCAGCGGAAAAACCTCTCTATGGCCTCCCGGTCCGCCTGAACAGACCCCTGCACAAACCCGGGCTTGCCGCCGCCCCGGCCCCGGAGCGCGGCGTTGAGCTCCTTGACGAATCCCCGGAGATCCCCGTCGGGCTGGCTGACAGCGTACTGCCAGACCTCCTCCTCGCCGGCGAACACGGCGCACCGTCCCCCGGCGCTCTCCTGCACCATACCGCACAGCTTCCGCAGGGAGTCCGCAGACATTGCCCCCTCAAAGAGCAGCACCTCGCCTCTCCCGGCATACTCCTCCGCCTTCCGGGCAAAATCCTTCTCCTCCAGATCCGCCACCCGGCCCCTGAGCTGGTACAGCTCCTTCTGCATCCTCTCCACAGCGGCGGCAGTGTCTGTCACCTTGGCGGACAGCAGCTGAGAAACCCTGGTATTCTGACCGGCAATGGTCTCGAACCGCTCCAGGGCCCGTCCCCCCGCCGCCAGCTCAATGCGCACGCCCTCCCGGAACCGCTGGCAGGAGAGGAGCTTCACCATCCCCACCTGGCCGCTGCGCAGCACATGGGTCCCGCAGCAGGCGCAGCAGTCCGCCCCGGGCCAGGACACGATGCGCACCTGTCCCGTCAGCGCCTTCTTGCTCCGGTACTCCAGCGCCTCCAGCGCAGCGGGGGAGGGGTAGTCCACCTGCAGAGGGTGGTCCTCCCAGATGTACTGATTGGCCCTCCGCTCCACCTCCCGCACATCGTCGGCGGTGAGCTCTGCGTTGAAGTCGATGGTCACCAGATCATGCCCGATATGGAACCCCACATTGTCACAGTGAAACATCCCACAGAGGATCCCGCTGACAATATGCTCCCCGCTGTGCTGCTGCATGAAGTCGAAGCGCCGCGCAAAATCGACCCTGCCCTCTACCGTCTCCCCGACGGCCAGGGGCCTGTCGCAGCAGTGGACGATCTCCCCGTCCTTCTCCCGGACGTCGCTGACGGCCGCGCCGCCCAGGGTTCCGTGGTCCGCCGGCTGTCCGCCGCCCTCGGGGTAGAAGGCGGTCCTGTCCAGCACCACTCTCCACAGATTTTTCTCCTCCCGGCAGGCTAGCACAACCGCCGTAAATTCCGTCAGAAACGGGTCGTCATAGTACAGCTTTTCAGTCATTTGTCTCTCCAATCAATCCCAAATCGTATTTCCATCCCAGCACCCGCCGGACGGCCTCGTCGAGCATACTCTCCTCAATCCGCCCGGCCTCCACGGCCTCCAGCACCAGGGGGATCTGCTTCTCAAAATCCGATGTCACAATCATGTCGTTCCCGGCCAGCACCGCCAGCTCCGCCACGGACCCCTCCCTGGCGTAGTCCTCCACCGCGCTCATCGCCAGATCGTCCGTCAGAATCACACCCTCGAACCCCAGCTCCTCCCGCAGAATCCGGTGGACCTCCGGAGACAGGGACGCGGGCAGCGCCCCGTCCATACACGTCACAATGTTGTGGCTCACCAGTACCGCCCCGGCTCCGCAGAGGATCCCCTCCCGGAAGGGGGCGAAATCGTGAATCATAAATTGTTCCCAGGGCCGCTCATCCACGGCGATCCCCGTGTGGGTGTCCGCATTGTCCCCGTACCCCGGGAAATGCTTGAGTACGGAGCCCACACCGGCGCGGTTCATCTCCAGCACCGATACCGCCACAAAGCGCGCCGCCTCCCTGGCGTCCGCCCCGAAGGTCCGATCGTACATAAAATCCTCCGGACCGGCGGACACATCCGCCACCGGCGCGAAGTTCACATTGATCCCATACCTCCGCAGCCCCGCGCTCTTCTCTGCGGCGTCCGCCCGAATGGCCTCTATCCCCGCGTTAAAGCCGCCCTCCGGATCCGCCTCCAGCCCCCTGGCGAATACCCGCCGGGGCGACTGGAACTTCTCCGGGAACAGATTGGGGTTCCGGCTGGCCCGGGCCACGGTGCCGCCCTCCTCGTCCACGCCGATCAGAAGCGGCACCGACGCCGCCGCCTGATACCCCTCCAGCTTCTCCATCAGCTGCTCCGCCGTCAGCCAGTTCTTCCCGCTGTCCTTGAAATCTTTGGTAAACAGCAGACAGCCCCCCAGATGGAATCCGGCAATCTTCTCCGCCGCTTCCACCTCCGGGCACCTGGGGAAGAACATCTGCCCCACCTTCTCCTCCAGGGTCATCGCCCCGAGGATGGCCTCCACTGTCTCCGCCCGTGGATCCGGCTCCGGCTCCCGAACCTCCACCGGCTCCGGTGGGGGGACCGCCGGCTCCTCCACCTCCGGCACTGGCACCGGAGCCGGGTCCGGGGCAGGGGAGGGGGCGCACCCCGCCAATACCAGCAGCAGGAGCAGTACCGTGAATACCTGCTTTCTCATGCCAGTGTGTTGACCAGCGTGCCCACGCCCTCCAGGGTCACCTCCACCCGGTCGCCGGGCTTCAGCCACTGCTTCTTGTCCTCGGGATACCCCTGCATCACACCCTCCGGCGTCCCGGTGAACAGCAGATCTCCGGGCAGCAGCGTAAAGTGCCGGGAGAGGTCCGCAATCAGATAGGGCAGATCGAAAATCAGCTTGCTGGTCCGGCTGTTCTGCCGCAGCTCCCCATTGACTCTCGTTGTGATCCCCAGATCCCCGGGATCCAGCCCCACGGCCACGCAGGGCCCTACCGGGGCGAAGTTGTCCAGGCTTTTCCCCATCAGCCACTGACCGGCTCTGGCGTACTGCAGGTCCCTGGCGGTCAAGTCATTGCCGCAGGTCATCCCAAAGACATACTCCATAGCCCTCTCCCTGGGCACATTCCGGCAGGGTTTCCCGATTACCGCCACCATCTCGCCCTCATAGTCGTACCGCTTGTACTCCCTGGGCAGAACGATCTCCTGTCCGTGGGCGGCCAGGGCGGAGCGGAACTTGTTGAACAGCGCCGGGGCCCCGGGCAGCTCCCGGCCGCACTCCTCGGCGTGGTCCTTATAGTTTCGCCCGATACAGAGGATCTTGTCCCCGCCTGTGACCACCGGCGCGAAGCGCGCCTCCTCCAGCACCGGTCCCTTCAGCGCCGCCAGCCGGTCCAGCACGGCCCCGCCGCCCTGGATTGCCCCCAGCATGGTCCCCGCAATAGCGGAGGCATCGATCACGCCCTCTTCGGTCCAAACGCCCAGAGCCGGCGCCCCATCCTTCCAAAACTGTGTCAGCCTCAGCATCATGATCCTCCCTAAAACGGGCGAAACCGCGCCCTGTTAAAACGCGGTTCCGCCAAAATCCTATTCCTCGATCTCCGTCAGCGCAATATGCAGCTCATCCAGCTGCTTCTGCTCCACCTCGGAGGGTGCGCCCATCATCAGGTCCTGGGCGTTCTTGTTCATGGGGAAGGGGATAATCTCCCGGATGGACTCCTCTCCGGCCAGCAGCATCACCATCCGGTCAATGCCCGGGGCGATGCCCGCGTGGGGGGGCGCGCCGTAGCAGAAGGCGTTGTACATCGCCGGGAACTTGGCTTTCACATCCTCCTCGCCCAGGCCCACCATCCGGAAGGCCTTGACCATAATCTCGGGGTCATGGTTGCGCACCGCGCCGGAGGAGAGCTCCACGCCGTTGCACACCAAATCATACTGGAAGGCGGTAATGCTCAGCGGGTCCGCCTCGCCGGCGATGGCCTTCTCCAGAATCTCCTTCCCGCCGTTGGGCATAGAGAAGGGATTGTGGCAGAACTCCAGCTCCCCGGATTCCTCCCCAATCTCGTACATGGGGAAATCCACAATCCAGCAGAACTCATACTTCTCCCTGTCCATGTGGTTGGGGCACAGCGCCCCCAGCTTGCTGCGGAGCACACCGGCGGTCTTTTGGGCCGCGCTCTTTTTCCCGGCGGTAAGGCCCACGAAGCAGCCGGGCTTCAGCCCCAGCTTCGCCACAACCTCATCCTTCTTTTCCGCCACGAACTTGGAGATGCCGCCCACCAGCTCGCCCTTCTCATCCAGGCGGAACCAGTAGGCCTTTTCCCCCGCCTGGACCTCCACGTCGGCGCAGAGCTTGTCAATCTGCTTCCGGGGGGCGCTGAAGTCCGTGACCACAATGGCCTTCACCGTCTGGCCGGCAAAGGGCTCGAACCCGCAGTCCGCCAGCAGCTCCGTGGCGTCGGTCACGGTCAAATCAATCCGCAGGTCCGGCTTGTCGGAGCCGTAGGTCTCCATGGCCTCCACGAATCCAATTCGTTTAAAGGGCGCGGAAGATGCCCGATTGTAGAGTCCATACTTGGCGAAAATCGGCGGGAACACGTCCTCAATCACCCCGAACACGTCGTCCTGGGTGGCGAAGCTCATCTCCATATCCAGCTGATAGAACTCCCCGGGGGAGCGGTCGCCCCGGGCGTCCTCGTCCCGGAAGCAGGGCGCGATCTGGAAGTACTTGTCAAATCCGGAGGTCATCAGCAGCTGCTTGAACTGCTGGGGGGCCTGGGGCAGGGCGTAGAACTTCCCGGGGTGCTTTCTCGCGGGCACCAGGTAGTCCCGGGCCCCCTCGGGGGAGGACGCCGTCAGAATCGGCGTGGTAATCTCCAGAAACCCGTGGTCCATCATAGCCTGCCGGATAGCGGCCACCACATTGCACCGCAGGACAATATTCTTCTTCACCTCGGGATTGCGCAGGTCCAGATACCGGTACTTGAGCCGCAGGCTCTCGTCGGCCTCCCGGCTGCGGCCCACCTGGAAGGGGAGCTCGTTGTACCGGCAGCGCCCCAGGACCTCGATTTTCTCCGGCACGACCTCGATTTCGCCGGTGGGCAGGTTCTTATTCTTGCTGCTCCGCTCCCGGACCGTGCCCTCCACAGAGATGGTGGACTCCTTGTTAAGCCCGTGGACAATCTCCATCATCTCCTCGGTTTCCACAACGACTTGAGTGGTCCCATAGAAGTCCCGGAGGATGACAAAGGCAAAATTCTGCCCCACCTCCCGGACGTTCTCCATCCACCCGGAGAGCTTGACCTTCTGCCCCGCGTGCTCCAGCCGGAGCTCGTTGCAGGTGTGTGTACGATTCTGTGTCATAATACGTCCTCTTTCCTATAACGAAATGTATATTGCGAATAGAATTTATCTATTTGGAATCAATTTCAAGGGGTATATCCAAAAATATTTCCAGGACCTCCCGGACCCATTCCTTCTGTCCCGAGGTCCGCACCGGATAGGTTTCCCCGTCATAGCCCCGCAGCGTCAATTCCCCGGCACTCCGCCAGCTCCAGTCCGGGGCAGATCTCCTCGAGCCCCACAGGCCGCGCGAACCACAGCCCGACAGCCACGAGGACCGCCAGCACAATCCCCAGTCCGATCTTCACCCGCCGCTTCCAGGACATCACAGACTCCCTTCTCCCGGGCTATCGGATCACCCGCTGGCGCCGGTTGGCCGCCAGCCGCTCCTTCACCCGCGTCACAGTGCTGGAAAAGTCCAGCTTCGTCTGCTCCCCGGAGACCATATCCTTGCAGGACACAACCTCCTCCTGAATCTCATCCTCCCCCAGAAATACCACGAAGGGCACGCCGAGCTTGTCGGCGTAATTCATCTTCGCCTTGAACTTTTTAGGCTCCGTATACAGCTGTACCCGGATCCCCTCGCCCCGGAGCCTCGTGCCCAGCTCGATCGCCGGCCCCAGCTCCTCCGTCATGGGCAGCAGCAGCACATCCGCCGGCGCGGTCCCGGCCTCCTCATTGAGCATCTTCTGCTCCTGCAAAACATAGAACAGCCGGGTCAATCCGATGGAAATTCCGACACCGGGCAGTTGTTTATTTGTGTAATATTCCGCTAAGTTATCATAACGCCCCCCGGAACAGATAGAACCAATCTCCGGGTGGTCTGTCATCATCGTCTCATATACCGTCCCGGTGTAGTAGTCCAGCCCCCGGGCGATGGTCAGATCCACGGCGAAGTTCTCCTCCGGCACCCCGAAGGCCCCCAGATACTTCACCACGGTTCCCAGCTCCTCCAGCCCCTGGTCAAAGAGCTCATCCTTTCCCCGATAGCTCTCCAGGGCCTTCAGCACCTGGCTGTTTTCTCCGCGAATCCCGATAAACCGCAGGATCTCCCCGGCCTTTTCCTCCGAGACCCCAGCCTCCATCAGCAGCTCCCGGACCTTGTCGCCGCCGATTTTCTCCAGCTTGTCCACAGTCCGCATGATCTCCCCGGACTGCTCGCGGAGCCCCAGCATATCATAGAACCCGTTGAGGATCTTCCGGTTGTTGACCCGTATCTGGAACCTCTCCAGCCCCAGTCTGCTGAACGTCTGATAGATAATGGCGGGGATTTCCGCCTCGTTGACGATATCCAGCTTTCCGTCCCCAATGATATCAATATCCGCCTGATAGAACTCCCGGAACCGTCCCCGCTGGGCCCGCTCTCCCCGGTAGACCTTCCCGATCTGATAGCGCCGGAAGGGGAAGGACAGCTCCCCGTAGTGCAGTGCCACATACTTCGCCAGGGGCACAGTCAAATCAAACCGCAGGCTCAGATCGCTGTCCCCCTTGGTAAAGCGGTAGATCTGCTTTTCGGTCTCCCCGCCGCCCTTCGCCAGCAGCACCTCGCTGGCCTCAATAACAGGCGTATCCAGGGGCGTAAATCCATAGAGGCTGTAGGTTTCCCGCAGCGTCTCCATGAACCGCTCCATCAAAATCTGATCGCCGGGCAGCAGTTCCATAAACCCGGACAGGGTTCTCGGCTGAACATTCATCTCTGGCATCTCCTTTTCTCTCTACCGGGGCAACACATCCCGCCGGAATTTATTCTTGGGATTGACAATATTCCGCCAGTCCAAATCCCCCCTGGCCATCCCCAGAACCAGCATTTCCGCCGTCGCGACATTGGAGGCGAAGGGGATGTTGTTCTGATCGCACAGCCTGGAAATATAGAGCAGCTCCTTCTCCAGCGACGCGTCGTTGGGGTCCACGAAAAACAGGACCATATCCATCTCATTGTAAGCGATTCGCGCGCCGATCTGCTGGCTCCCGCCGTGCTGGCAGGAGAGAAACAGATGCACATGCAGGCCGGTCGCCTCATGGACAATGCGCCCCGTGGCGTTGGTAGCGCACAGATTATGCCTGGAGAGGACCCCTGCATAGGCGGTGCAGAACTGGACCATCAAATCCTTTTTTGTATCGTGGGCCATCAGTGCGATATACATATAATAACTCGCATCCTTTCTGGGGGCGCGGCCTAAGCGGCGCGTTTTACCCCGAATATGTATGAATTCCTGTTTTTTTGGTCAGGTCGTACACAAATTTTCCTCCTATCGCAGCCGCATCAGCGCCGCCCGCTGACCGTCCAGCCTCCTGGCGATATTGCGGTAGGCCTGGGCCGCGCAGTCGTTTCCGCTCAGCAGCAAAGGGATATCCCTTCCGGCGTAGAGCGGCATGGTTTCGTCCTCCGGCACCACCCCCAGCAGGGGCAGGCCCGCTGTGTCGATTGCGTCGTCAATGGTCTGGTGCAGACTTTTCAACAATTTTTTCCGGCACCGGTTCACCACCAGGTGGACGGTCCTCAGGTTTTTCAGCTCCATCACTGTTTTCTGCGCGTCACGCAGACTGCTGGCCTCGGTGGTGGTGACCACCACGGCCCGGTCCGCCCCGGAGATCGCCAGCCGGAAACCGATGCCCAGCCCCGCCGGCGCGTCCACCAGACAGTAGTCAAACTTCCGGTTGATCTCCTCAAACAGTCCCTGGAACAGCGATTCATCCACCCAGGTCTCCCGGTTGGGAGCGGTGAGCAGAAACAGATTTTTCTGTTTAGGGTGAGCCGCCGCGGCCTCCTCCAGTGTACACCGTCCGGCCAGCACATCGGTAAAATCCATCACAGCCCGGTCGGTCATCACCATCGCGATATCCAGGTTCCGCAGCCCCACGTCGCAGTCCAGACAGAGGGTAGGGTGTCCCATCTGGGCCAGCGCCATGCCTACGTTAGCGGTAAAGGAGGTCTTACCGGTCCCCCCCTTGCCTGACACCACGGAAATTGTCTGCCCCAAGCCAGCTCACCCTCCCTCGGTTGTTCATACTTTTTCTTGCAAGAAAAAGTATCAAAAAGAACTCCTGCGCAAAACTACGTTTTGCTTTGTTTTTGTTATAAAGGCTGTTTTTTGATAAGCGCGAACCGCCGGGGATACTTTTTTGGAGTAGGGGAGATCTTCTCCACCTTCACCAGCCGGTGGACCACCTCTGTGGTGGGGATCCGGTAGTCCTCTACGGACACGATTCGTCCCCCCAGGAGCTTTACGGCCCGCTTGGCCTGCTCAATCTCCTCCTCGGTATGGCTGGATTTCATCGCTACGAACACGCCGCCCACCTTCACCAGCGGCAGGCACAGCTCACACAGCACTGGGAGCGCCGCCACCGCCCGGCTCACCGCCCCGTCGAAGCTCTCGCGCTTTTCCCCGGCGAATTCCTCCGCCCGTGCCTGGACGCACTTCACATTCTGAATTCCCAGCGCCCCGGCGGCCTCCTCCAGAAATGCGATTCGCTTTCCCAGGCTGTCCAGCAGAGTTACCTCTATGGACGGCGCGGCGATAGCCAGGGGCATCCCCGGAAACCCGGCCCCGCTACCCACATCCACCACTGCTTTCCCCAGCCCTCCGCTTTTCAGCAGGTACAGGCTGTCCAGCAGATGCAGCCGCGCCACATCCTCCGGCTCCGTGATAGCCGTCAGATTCATCACCTTATTTTTCTCCAGCAGCAGCTGGGAGAAGGCCGTCAGCCCCGGCGCGCAAGCCGCGTCCACTCCCAGCTCCGCCAGTCCTCGTTCCAGGATCTCTCTCACGGCTTCTCCTTCAGCAGATCCCGGATCTCCGTCAGCAGCTTCTCCTCATTGGAGGGCTCCGGCGGCGCCGGGGGAGGGGCGGCTTCCTTTTCCTTTTTTCGGGAGAGCTTATTGAGGGCCTTTACCATGCAGAAGACCACAAAGGCCATCACAATAAAATTCAAAACCGCGTTGAGAAAGCTGCCCAGCATTAGCTCCCCGCCTCCGGGTAGGCGGAAGACAAGAGACTCCACCAGTGCGTTGTTGTCCCCGGCAATCATGCCCAGGATGGGGTTGATGATATCGTTGATCAGGGAGTTTGTAATGGCGCTGAAGGCCCCGCCGATGATGACACCCACAGCCAGGTCCATCACATTCCCCCGCATAGCGAAGGCTTTAAACTCCTCTAAAAACTTCTTCATTCGTCCTCTTCCCATCTATTTCCGACGGCTTATGCCTCGGTATTTTCCTCCGTCTGTTCCACGGCCTCCGGCTCGGCCAAGTCCATATCGTCCTCGTCCGCGCCTCCGCCGTACTCCACAACCACGCCCTGGGTAAAGATCTCCGGCTCGCCCTTCTCCTTCTCGAAGGGGGAGATAAAGCCGATGTTCACGGTTGTCCTGTCCTTTTCTCCACCGTTGGGCACACGGACGGCTTTCCACAGCAGGGCCTGGATTTTCTGTTCACCGGTTTCCTCATTCTTGGTATACCGGTAGGGGACCACTCCGGCGATCAGCGCGGCGGCGCCCAGCATTTTCAGCAGCCTTGTCATACATTTTCTCCTTTCCGTCGGTTAAAGGGACGCGGACGGCACTTCTATGTCCCGCCCCGTCCGGCGGGTTTGGTCCAAGCTCTGTTACTCCTTCGGCAGGATCACCGTTTTCCCGCCCATATAGGGCCGGAGCGCCTCGGGAATCCGCACACTGCCGTCCGCCTGCAAATTATTCTCCAGCAGGGCGATCAGCATCCGGGGCGGAGCCGCCACAGTGTTGTTCAGCGTGTGGGGCAGATAGGTTTTCCCATCGCCCCCCTTGACCCGCAGCTTCAGCCGCCGGGCCTGGGCGTCGCCCATATTGGAGCAGGAGCACACCTCAAAATACTTTTTCTGCCGGGGGCTCCATGCCTCGATATCGCAGCTCTTGACCTTCAAATCCGCCAGATCGCCGGAGCAGCACTCCAGCTGCCGCACAGGGATATCCATACTCCTGAACAGCTCTACGCTGAACCGCCACATCTTCTCATACCAGTCCATAGACTCCTCAGGCCTGCACACCACCACCATCTCCTGCTTTTCAAACTGATGGATTCGGTACACGCCCCGCTCCTCGATACCGTGTGCGCCCTTCTCCTTCCGGAAGCAGGGGGAGTAGGAGGTCAGCGTCTGAGGCAGGTCCTTTTCCTGGAGAATCTGGTCAATATACCGTCCAATGACCGAGTGCTCGCTTGTCCCAATCAGATATAGGTCCTCGCCCTCGATTTTATACATCATCGCGTCCATTTCCGCAAAAGACATCACGCCCGTCACCACATTGGAGCGGATCATGAAGGGGGGAATGCAGTAGGTAAAGCCCTTATCGATCATAAAATCCCGGGCATAGGCCAGCACCGCCTCGTGGAGCCGGGCAATATCACCCAACAGGTAGTAAAATCCGTTTCCGGCCACCCGCCCGGCGGCATCCAGGTCGATCCCCCCGAAGCGTTCCATAATCTCCGTGTGATAGGGCACCTCAAAGTCCGGAACCGCCGGCTCTCCGAACCGCTCCACCTCCACATTGCAGGAATCGTCCGGTCCAACGGGCACAGAGGCGTCGATGATGTTGGGGATCACCATCATAATCTCCCGGATCTTCTCCTCCAGCTCCCCCTCCTTCTTCTCCAGCTCCGCCAGCCGGTCGGCGTTGGCCTTGACCTGGGCCTTGACCTTCTCCGCCTCCTCCAGCTTGGAGGGGTCCTTCTTCGCCTGGCCCATCAGCATCCCCACCTGCTTGCTGAGGGTGTTCCGTTGGGAGCGGAGCTCGCTGGCCTCGGTAATCGCGGCCCGGTTTTCGCTGTCCAGCGCCAGCACCTGATCCACCAGAGGGAGCTTCTCCTCCTGGAACTTCTTTTTAATGTTCTCTTTAACTGCCTCCGGATTCTCCCGGATAAACCTGATATCTAGCATACGTCTCTCCTTATCGAGTGTTTCACGTGAAACACATCCCTACTGTAATCTCTCCAGCGCCTCCAACAGATCGTTCAGATCGTCCACGCCGTAATATTCAATCTCGACCTTGCCCTTTTTCTTCCCGCGGGAGATATGGCAGGCCCGGCCCAGCCGTGCGGAGAGGGAGCGCTCCGCCTCCGCCACGTAGTCCACTTCCGTCTCCGCCTTTTTCGCAGGCTCCGGCTTCTCCTCATTCTGGGCTCTGGCCTGCAATTTTTTCACCAGCTGCTCCGTCTGCCGGACGCTGAGACCGGAGTCGATAATGGTTCTCACCGCCTCCACCCGCAGGGGAGGGGAGAGGGGCAGCACCGCTCTGGCGTGACCGGCGGAGATCCGCCCATCCTCCACCAGATTCCGAATGGAGACGTGCAAATCCAGCAGGCGCATCGCGTTTGCCACAGCGCTGCGGGACTTGCCCACCCGCTGGGCGGCCTGCTCCTGGGTGAGGCCGTACTCCTCGACCAAAACCCGAAAGCCCTCGGCCTCCTCAATGGGGTTCAAATCCTCCCGCTGGAGGTTCTCAATCATGGCCAGCTCCATGGCCTTCCGGTCGTCGGCCTCAATAATGACCGCAGGGATCTCCTCCAGCCCGGCCAGCCGTGCAGCGCGCCAGCGGCGCTCTCCGGCGATGATCTGGTAGTATCCGCTGGCTAGCTTCCGCACGGTCAGGGGCTGGATCACGCCGTGCTGACGGATGCTCTCGGCCAGCTCCTCCAGCTTGTCCTGATCGAAATTTTTTCTCGGCTGGGCAGCGCAGCTCTCCACCTGGGAGATAGGCAGAGCAGAGGGCCCGCCCGCCGGTTCCATTGAAAAATTGTCGCCCAACAGGGCGCCCAGGCCCTTGCCCAGGCCGCTGCTTTTATTTGCCATGGGGGCTCCTTTCTGGTTGTTCATTCTTTTTTCTTGAAAGAAAAAAGAATCAAAAAAGAACTTTATTGGCGCATATTAAGCTTTTACAACAAAAGTTTCTTTTGATACTTTTCTTTTCAAAGAAAAGTATGCAGACCTAGACGCTCTTGCGGAGGAACTCCTCCGCAAGGGAGGCGTAGGCTTCGCTGCCCCGAGATGCCCGGTCGTAGGCGCTGATGGGCTTGCCATGGCTGGGAGCCTCGCTGAGACGGACATTCCGCGGGACCACGGTGGCGTAGACCTTGCCGGGGAAGTAGCGCTTGACCTCCTCCGCCACCTGGACCGCCAGATTGGTCCGGCTGTCAAACATGGTCAGGAGAACCCCCTCCAGCTCCAGGTTCGGGTTGAAGTTCCGCTTTACAATGCGGATAGTATTCATCAGGTCGCTGAGGCCCTCCAGCGCGAAATATTCCCCCTGGACTGGGACCATGGCGCTGTCCGCCGCGCAGAGTCCATTCAGAGTCAACAGCTCCAGAGACGGCGGGCAGTCGATGAATATGTAGTCGTAGCTGGGGGCCAGCGCCTCCAGCGCTTTCCGCAGCAGGTGCTCCCGGCCCTCCATTCCAATCATCTCAATACCGGCTCCCGCCAGGGATTTGCAGGAGGGGAGTACGTCCCCATACCGGGTGGAAACCACCCGCTTGGACGGCTCCACACCGTTGATCAGCACATCATACACGCCCTGGGTCAGGCTCTTGTCCACGCCCATGCCGGAGGTGGCGTTGGCCTGGGGGTCGAAGTCGCAAAGCAGCACCCGTTTCCCCTTCTCCCGCAGCGCGGCGGTCAGACTGACGCAGGTGGTGGTTTTCCCCACGCCGCCCTTCTGATTGACAATCGCAACAATCTTACCCAAAACAGCGCCTCCCACAACAGGGCCTACCGGCCCAGTATTTGAGCATACAAGATTAGTATAACACAAAAGCCAGACTTTTCAACAGGAAATTTGCAAATTTTGTCCAGGGAAGAAAAAAATCCCGCCCCGGAACCGCTCCGGGACGGGCAGAGTATTCCGTTTCAAAATGTTTCACGTGAAACAAAGAAATTTTCAAACCAGCAGGCGTGCCGACAGCGGCGGCATCTGGAGGTACAGCCTCCCCTCCACCGGCTCAAAGGTCTCTCCGCTCAGCGCGTCAACAGCTTCTGTCTCCCAGGGAATCTCCAGAGACAGTGGCTCATCTCCGGCGTTGATGAGGGCGGCAGTCCTCTCTCCTTCCAGCTCTCGGAGGAAGGCCAACCCCCGGCCCTGGGCGTGGAGCCAGCGGAGCGATCCGGCCTGGAGGGAGGGGCGGGCGTTTCGGAGCGCGCCCAGCCTGACAAACCAGTCCTGAAGGGTCCGGTCCTCCCGGCCCCAGGGAAAGGTGCCCCGGTTGAAGGGATCCTCGTAGCCCTCCATACCGGCCTCATCGCCGTAGAAAATCGTAGGGGATCCGGGGAACGCGTAGAGCAGGACCGCTCCCGCCATCAGCAGAGCCCGGCCCCGGTCCCGCTCCGCCTGGGTCAGGCGGTAGTGCGCCCTCTGATCCCGATCCTCCGGGGCTGTCTCCGGCGGCTTGCCCAGCATAGTCAGGATACGGGGATTGTCATGGGTTCCCAGCATATTCATTGCGCTGTAGAAGGCGGAGGGGGGATAGTTCTCCCGGATACTCTCCATGGCCTCCCGGAAGCAGGCTGCGTCCCCGCCCTGTAGGTAGGCCATCGCCCCCACCCGGAAGGGGTAGTTCATCAGGCCGTGGGTTTCCCGGCCCAGGAGGTATCTCCGGCGCTTGTCGTAGGAGATCTTATTGCTGCCGTCCTCCCAGACCTCCCCCAGAAGGAAGCTCTCCGGTTTCTCCTCCATCATCACCCGGCGGATCCGGGCGATAAACTCGTCGGGGAGCTCGTCGGCCACATCCAGCCGCCAGGCCTCCGCCCCGGCCCGGAGCCATCGGCGGATTACGGAACACTGGCCCTCCACAATGAAGTCAATATAGTTCGGATCGTTCTCGTTTACCGCCGGAAGGGTGTGGATCCCCCACCAGCTGTCATATTTGGTGGGCCACTCCTGAAAGGTATACCAGTTGATATAGGGGCTCTCCCAGCTCTGGGCCGCGCCCAGGGACGGGTACTGGCCCAGGGCGTTGAAATAGCGGCTGTTGTTGCCGGTGTGGTTGAACACGCCGTCCAGCATAACGCGGATCCTCCGCTTCTTCGCCTCCTGGCAGAGTGTCCGGAAGTCCTCCTCCGTCCCCAGCATGGGGTCCACCTTATCGTAATCCCCGGTATCGTAGCGGTGATTGCTGGCGGACTCGAAAATGGGGCAGAGGTAGAGAGTGGAGACGCCCAGACTCTGAAGATAGTCCAGCTTCCCGGTGATACCCGCCAGATTGCCGCCAAAGAAGTCGCAGTTGTGGATAATGCCCTTTTCATCCGGCCGGTAGTCCATCAGCTCCTCCCAGTTCTCATGGACACGGCGGTCCCCGATCATACCGGTGGGGTCAGGGACGCGGGAGCGGCAGAACCGATCCGGGAAGATCTGATAGGTGACGCCCCGGCCAAACCAGTCCGGCGTAGACAGGGAGTTGTCATAGACCGTCTGCTGCCAGGAGGCCTCGTTTTTGTCCAGAGAGATCTGCTGGCCGTCGGACCGGGTGAAGCGGAAGCTGTACCAGATCAACTCCGGCTCCTCGGGGGCGGTGTAGGAGACAGTGAAGAGGGACCGGTCCTCCCACTCTCCGGCGGGGGAAAGGGGAAGCTCCAGCCGCCGGCCCGCAAATTCCTGGTAAATTACTAGAGTGCAGGCAGTAAAGCCCTCCGCCTTGAGGGGGCGGAGGGTTAGGTCGATCCTTGTGCCGCAGGGGACAGCGCCGTAGGGGGTTTTATAGAGCTCGCTCCGGGAATCAAAGACGGGGATATCCATAGACAGGGGCTCTCCTTCATTGTGTAGTGGACGGGCAATGTTTCACGTGAAACATATCAGGGGATCAGGCTCCCCTCCGGGAGGAGGACCGCGCCCATATCGCCGCCGGCAAAATAGGCGTTGACAATTTCCACAGCCGTGGAGGCCAGGGCCGCGCCGCTGCCGCCCTTCTCAATGACCACCGCCACGGCGATCTCCGGCTCATCAAAGGGGGCAAAACAGACAAAGACACCGTTGGTTACGTTGACCACGCCGGTTTGGGCGCTGCCGGTTTTAGCTCCGGCGGTGACGACACAGTTGTTGAAGTACCGGGCCACGCTGGCGTTCTTGGTAGCCAGATCCCCCATACCCTTCTTCACAGCGTCCAGGGTGCCCTCGCTCATCTCTACTGTGGAGAGAACCTCAGGCTCGTAGGTATAGAGGACCTCCCGATCGTCGTAGGAGCGAACGGACTTCAGCAGATGGGCGGCGTAGCGGTCCCCGCCACGGACCAGGGTAGCTACATAATTGGCCAGCTGGAGGGGCGTGAAGGTATTGTCTGACTGGCCGATAGCCGCCTGAAGGGTATTGCCGTCATACCAGGGTTGGCCCTGCGTGGCGGAGTAGGCCGGACCGGCCAGGGTGCCGGTGCTCTCCGGCAGCTCGATGCCCGTGGGCTGGCCCAGGCCGAAGCCGGCATAGCACTCGTCCAGAGCGCTGATGCCCACCAGACGGCCCACCTCATAGAAGAAATAGTTGCAGGAGTGGTAGATAGCCTGAGAGACATTGATGCTCCCATGGTTGCCGCCGGACTGGTTATAGAGCCAGCAGGCAGGGGTGTAGCTGGCGGCGGAGTTGGGGATATAGTAGTACATATACCGGCCCATGGTGCGGATGGTGGAGGTAGGGGTGATGACTTCGTTCTCCAGTCCCGCCACCGCCGTGGCCGGCTTGAGGGTAGATCCAGGGGCGTAAGCCCCATCCAGAGCCCGGTTAACAAATGGATGGCCTGGGTTCTCGTTGTTGGCGGAAAAGTCCTCCTGGTAGGTCCGCTGGCTGTAAGTGGGGTAGGTAGCCAATGCCAGCACCTCAGAATCCTGCACCGATACCACCGCAGCAGCAGCTCCCCGCGTCTCCAGACCGTCAGCCTCGTTCATGGAGAGGACGGCCTGTTCCAAGGCCTGCTCCACCGCGGCCTGATAGTCAATGTCGATGGTGAGGGCCACGGTCTTGCCGGGCTCCGGGTCCTGGGCGTAGACCTCACCGGTGATCTTACCCTCCTCGTTGGTATAGATCAGACGGCTCCCGTCCAGGCCGCAGAGATAGGACTCAAAGGCCTGCTCCACCCCGTCCCGGCCCACCACGTCGTCCATCTGGTAGTAGCGGAGGCCGGAGGTGTCCTCGCCGGCCTCCCGGGCCGCGTTATAGGGGGCGTTGAGGGCGTCCCGCTCCTCGGTCCCGTGGAATTTGCCCACACGGCCAAGGATGTGGGCAGCGTAGTCGGTGTTATAGACCCGACTGGACTCCCGGCCAACAATGGCGCCCTCAAAGCCGCCGTCGTTGAGGATAGAAATGAGCTCCACGGAGATATCCCGGGCGAAGACATAGCTGTCGATATTTACCAGCTTCCGGAGCTCCAGCTCGTAGAGGACCCCCAGCACCTGGCGGGCCTCCTCATCGGACAGGTTCTCATCCAGGTCGAAGTCCTCCCGCATCAGCTCCAACAGCTCCGAGGCGGGGATGACCTTATTGGGGAGGTTCAGCTCCCGGCGGAGGGTGGGGACAGCCGCAGGGTACAGGGACTCCGCCGTCAGCTCGTTCTCCGACCATTCCCGGTCCGCCAAATACTTCTGGAACCGGGATCTCTGGGTATCCCCAACCTGAGAGGTGGTGTAGGCGAAGGGAGGAGCGGAGGTAATGGGGAGATTGTCCTCCCAGGCCACGCCGTAATCCCGACACAGCCGAACCAGCCGGAGCACCGCCCGGCTCACGCTCCGCTTATGGGAGATCTCCGGGTCCGGATCCGAAGAGACCTTGGAGGGGTCGAAGGAGATGGTATAGATCTGCTGGTTGGACACCAGGACCTTCCCGTTCCGGTCGGTGATGATGCCCCGGGAGGTCTCCACAGTCTCCTCATGGGCTACCTGGGTAGTGGATCGGCTGAGATAGTCCTCGTAGTGAACCACCTGGGCCTGATACAGAAGTCCGGTGAAGGAGAGCATGGTCAGGACGAACACCATCAGCAGAAAACGCAGACGGCGGTGAAATCGCTTGGTATCTTCCAAAGGGGGCCTCCTTTATGGCAAATCAGTAGTCCGAGGCGCACCGCAGGTGGATCACCCGGTACAGGGGCAGAACCACCAGCAGGGCCGGAAGAGTGATCAGGGTTTCGCCCAGGGCAATGCGGCCCATGAGCATCAGATGGGTGTTGCCCGTCAGCAGCTCCACCAAAATACGGCCTCCGTTGGTCAGCAGCATAGCCAGAGCGGAGACTGTCAGCGCGCAGAGAAAGCCGGGGGAGAGAAGATTTTCCCCGATGAGGGCGGAGAGGAGGGCAATAAAGGTGAATATCAGGGTATAGAAGCCCTCGAAGGGTCCCACCACCAGCTGGTCACAGATCAGGCCCAGGATCAGGGCAAAAACAGCGCCCCGGCGGGGGCCCTCGTAGGAGGCCACCACCGCCGGCAGAATGGGGTACAGAAAGGGCGTCAGCCCCAGCACCCGAATCTGCCCCAGCACCAGGTACTGGAGGACAAAGAAGAGAAAAGTGGCCAGGGCGTAGACGGTCCATTTAAGGACGATATAGCTTTTTGGCAGCATACGGTTACTCCACGATATCAAAGCTTGTGACCACGAAGACCTCCGTCAGGCCCTCCAGGTCCACACTGGGGTCGATGATGGCGTACTGGTCCATGCCGTCGTCGCCGGCGGTCAGCTCCTCCACATAGCCGATGACCAGCTGGGAGGGGTAGTAGCCCGCAAGACCGGACGTCACTACCAGATCTCCGGACACCACGTCCGGATCGGTGCCCAGGTAGGCCAGACGGAGACGGTCCTCGCTCATCAGGGAGAACTCCCCCTGAGCCACGGCGCTGACGCCGCTGCGGAACACCAGGGCCCCGATGGAGGTATCGCTGTCCAGGATGGTGCGGACGGTGGACCAGTTGTGTCCCGCCTCCGTCACCACACCCACCAGACAGCCGGTCTCCGTGATGACACAGTCCCCCACGTTCACATCCTGGCCGACGCCCTTATTGATGGTCAGCATGCTGGCCCAGTTAGAGTAGTCCAACTCCACCACCCGGGCGGAGGCGAATTTCAAATCCCGGCGCTGCTCCTGGAGCTCCATCAGCTCCCGCAGACGGGCGTTCTCCTCCCGGTCATATTTCGCCTGCCGGTTCTCCTCCTCCATCTGGGCAATCCGGAGCTTGAGGGCTTCGTTTTCCGCCTTCAGTGCGTCGTAATTGGTCAGGTAGTCAAGCCAATCGTTCACCTTTTCCGTGACGCAGGCGCCGACGTTCCGGAAGGGAGCGGCGACGATGCCCGCCAGATTGGGCAGGACGGCGGCGGTGGAGGAGAAGTAGGTCATCACGCTGAGAATTACGGCAATGGCGGCAGCCAAGGCCAGCACGGTCATGCCGTACTTGGTGAAAAATCGCTTCACTGGTCTTCCTCCTGGAGAAACAGGTCAACGCCGAATTTCCCCAGCATCCTGCCCAGGCGGCAGAGGGGGAGGCCCATGACGTTGAAATAGTCGCCGTCGATACGCTCCACGAAGAGAGCGCCTAAACCCTGGACGCCGTAGGATCCCGCCTTGTCCATGGGCTCGCCGGTGCGTACATAGCTGGCGATCTCCCAGCCGGTGAGGGGACGGAAGGTGACGTCTGTTGTCTCCGCCTCCGTGATCACCCGGGAACCCAGACAGACGGTGACTCCGGTACAGACGTGGTGGGTCCGGCCGGAGAGGGCGGAGAGCATCTCCCGGGCCTCCTCCTGGCTCCTGGGCTTACCCAGGCGCAGGCCGTCCATGAAAACCATAGTGTCCGCCGTGATGATCAGGGCGCCCTCCGCCAGAGGGCGGACCGCCTCCGCCTTCTGGCGGCTGATGGAGGCCACGATCTTCTCCGGCGGGAGGGACGGGTCGTAGGTCTCGTCCGCGTCCGCCGCCAGAACCTCAAAATGTTCCAGCCCAATCTGCTCCAGCAGCTGCCGCCGCCGGGGGGACTGGGAGGCTAAAATAATCCGGAGCATCTGCCTACCTCCCCGTGGAGCCAAAGCCGCCCTGACCCCGTTCCGTGGGCGGCAGCTCCTCCACAACCTCAATGTTCTCCCGAACCACGGGGACCACCATCAGCTGAGCAATCCGGTCCCCAGGTTCTATGGTATAGGGCTCCTCACGGAAGTTATGCAGGGCTACGCCCAGCGGGCCCCGGTAGTCGCTGTCGATGACGCCGATGCCGTTGGTGAGGGTTATGCCATGTTTAACGCCCATACTGCTGCGGACCGCCATAATGCCCACATAGCCGGTGGGAATGGCCGCGGCAATGCCGGTGGGCACCATGGCCTGTCCGCCGGCCGGAATGGTCATAGGCTCATCCAGACAGGCGTGGAGATCCAGCGCCGCCGCGCCCTGGGTTGCGTAGTAGGGGAGGGGGATCTCCTTTCCGATTTTATCGGATAATGCTTTGATCTTCAGTTTCATGGACTTTCCTCTAAATTTGAGATAACATTATGATACCATAAAATCATTTAATATTTCTTTTGCAATTTTATCTATTTCTCTTGAAAAACCATGTCCGCCATTTTTAATGATTTCAATTCTTGCCTTTCTATCTGCACTTATATCCCTGTAGGTTTTATATGCCTTCTTTGAATACTTTATATTTACAATTTCATCTTTTGCTCCGTGAACGATTAAAACATCGTTCTTATAGCCCTTGATTTCCTGAAATGGATCTATTCTTATAACATCCTCCACATAACATTTGCCAAGCTTCATAGGGCCACATTGAATGACCTCCGGCAAATGATTGGGGTCAAATCTCGCAGACATCATCTTTCCTGCCCTGGCGTCATCTGGAATGCAAAACGCAGGGTAAAAGAGAATCAATTTCTTTATGTTATAGTTTTCCTTTGCTGCAGCTAAAGAAGAAACAAATCCACCCTGGCTGCATCCCATAACAACAATATCATTTTGATTCGCATATTCTCTGCTCGCCGCATAGTCAAGTACGCTTTCTAAATCCTTAACTTCCGTTAATACGGACATTTCGGTTGTCAATCCATCGCTTTTCCCTTTGATAACACTGCCTCCGCAAAAATCAAACGTATAGGTTAAATACCCCATATTCGCCAGCTCTATTGCATATTGCTTCACTGTGTCTTGAAATGCCATAAAACCATGGCAAACGATTGCTATCGGTAAACTTTCTCCTGTTGGCCTATATTCGGTCCCCCGAATTGTGAGATGATCTCTCTTGCATTCAAACGGTTTTTTTGTGATGATGTTATTTTTTTGCGTTATCTTAAACATTTTTACACCCTTGTTTTCAAATTACTAAAAGCTGTCATCCGTGGAATGGACAGCGCTTGAACTCACCAATACAAAAAAAAGGACTAAATAAACAGGTTATTCCACACCGCGATAGAAAAGACCTCTGGTATAGGAGGCGGGGATATCCCCGCTCCTTCCCTGATAGCGCCTCAGGAGCTGGACGCATTCCTCCGGCGTCTCCGTGGTGAAGCGGAGACGGGCGCAGGTCAGGCCGCAGCGGCGATACTCCGGTTTATCCGCCAGGAAGAGGGTCTTGCTGTTCTCAATCTCGCTTCTGCAGCCGAATACGGGGAGGATTGGAAACACCTCATTTTTACGGTCTGTTATTGTATGAGGCCGGTCACAAGGGGTGGGAAGGCCCATTCGGGCGGAACAACCCTTCCCGGCATTGGAGATGAGACAGTTCTCCGTGACCATCAGGGGGAGACGGCCATAGACGATGGACTCACAGGGGAGAGGCTTTTGCAGGTCTCGGATCTGCTCATAGCGCAGCTCGAAGGAGAGGCAGGCGCTTTGAAGGCCCCAGGCCCGGAGCTGGTCCAGAGAGCGGCTGTTGAAAACATTCAGGGCATAATCGCCCCTTGCGGTGAAGCCGAATTTCTCCGCCAGGGGGAGCTGCCCGATATTTTGGACGGCCAAAGAAGTACAGCCTTTCTCCTTCGCCGTCTCCAGAAGGCGGAGAAGGGCGGGCATTTCGCTGTCCTTGCAGATACGGGGCAGAGCGGCGCAGAATTCGACACCGGGACGGCTCTCCAGCGAAAACGCCTCTATACGCTCCACAGGGAGGTAGACGACCGCCGGAAAGAGATCCAGAAGCACGTCCGTCAGCTGGGAGGCACTGGTGAGAGACACGGTAAAGGCTGGTTCCTTTGTGGTGTATGTGTTCGGAGGCGGGGGAGGAGCCGGGGATTCCCGGCGGGCCGGCTTCGCGGTCCGCAGGGCGGTCAACCGCTCCAGGCCGTCCCGGCGCAGGGCGTTGATCTCGCTGGCGGGGAGAAACAGGTCCGGGGCCAGCGTTACTGCCGTCTCCGTTGAACGGAAGGCGGTGCCGCCGGTTTTGGACAGGCGGGCTTTGACATCCTCCGGATTCAAGGATCGGGAGCGGGCCGGCTCCGGGACGGGGCCGCTGGCGGAGACCCTATGGCCGTCGGTGTCTGAGACGGTGAGGCGGCAGGGCTGATCCGCCGGGAAGTCCGCCTCCATCCGGACGGGAACGGTGCGCAGATCGCCTCGTTCATAGGCCGCTTTGGCCTCCTGAAACAGGGCGGTAGGGTCCGGGGCGTTTTCGCTCCGGGTGCCGAACATGTCCGGACCCGGTTTTCCCCGCCAGTAGGCGTCGGTGAAGCCGTCCCGGGAGAAAGCCAGGGCCAGCTGGTCCAGCTCCGCTGGAGTGGGCAGGCGGTCCTCCTTCAGAAGATTGGCGTAGATACGGGTGATGATGGCCACATACTCCGGACGCTTCATGCGGCCCTCCAGCTTCAGGATGGAGACGCCCATATCCCGGAGCTCCGAGAGGCGGGAGGCCATACAGGCGTCCTTCAGGCTCAGGAGGTGGGAGGGCTTCCCGCCGTCGAAGCGGCAGGGCAGGCGGCAGGGCTGGGCACACAGGCCCCGGTTGCCGCTGCGCTGGCCGATGAGGGCGCTCATGGCGCACTGGCCGGACCAGCACATACACAGGGCCCCGTGGGCGAAAACCTCAATCGGAATCGGACTGCGGGCGCAGATATGGCGGACATTTTCCCGGTCCAGCTCCCGGCCCAGGACGGCGCAGGACATGCCCAGCGCCGCCGCCTGTTCCACCCCGGAGAGGGTATGGACCGTCATCTGGGTGGATCCGTGGAGGGGGAGGTCCGGGGTGACGGCCCGGGCCAGGGCGGCGACGCCCCAGTCCTGGACAATGACGCCGTCCACACCGCAGCGGCTTGCCAGGCGGAGCATGTGCTCCGCCTCGGAAAACTCCCGGTCAGAGGGGAGGGTATTGAGGGTCAGGTAGAGCTTAACCCCGTAGAGGCGGCAGTAGTCCGCCGCCTGGGGCAGCTGGTCAGGGGTAAAGTTTTCCGCGCCCCGGCGGGCGTTCAACGAGCCGCAGCCCAGGTAGACGGCGTCCGCCCCGTTCTGTACGGCGGCGATCATGGCCTCCCAGCGGCCGGCGGGTGAGAGAAGCTCCATGGGCCTACTTCTTCTCCAGCTTCTGGATCTGCTGCTGGAGCTTGAAGATCTCCCGCTTGCTCTCGCTGAGCTCCGCCTTGGCCTTGTTGGCCTCGTCCAGGTAGCCCTTGAGCTGGGCCCGCAGATTCTCCGCGTTGCCCTGCTGCTTGATCATCTCGTCGGCCAGGTTGACGGCGGTGAGAATGGCCGCGTCCATCTGGTTGATTTTGCCGCCGGACAGGATCTCCTCCATCTTCACGTCCACCAGCGCGGCAACTTTCTCCATGTAGGACGGGTTCTCCTCCGAGAGGAAGGTATACTTCATGCCGCAGATGCTGACACTCACACTGTTTTCCATTGCACGTCCTCCCTTTTTCGTATGGATGGTTACAACATTCCAGAATAATTTTATGGAAAGTATACTATATTTTTAGAAAAAGAGCAAGAGGGCTCCGAATTTTTTCCGTGGGGATCCGAACGGCTCCGCCGGGGTTTTGGGGAGGGCGGAGGATCGCTCCCCAAAAAATCCGGGCTGACCGAAAATTTCTGTATACTTTTTCCCAAAAGTGTGGTATACTAATGCGGTATATGTGCGGACCCGGCGGTGGGCTCCGCCGTTTGACTGATTTTTTCTCGGGCAGCTGCGGCGTGTCCCGTGATGAAATAATACGGAAAACAGAATCGGATCTACATAGCGGGCGTCAGTCTCTCTCCTCCGCGCGAAGCGGGGCGCGGAAATTTGAGAGGCTCTCTCCCGTCTTATTGCGTTGCGCTTTTTACAGCCGGATTTTGACTGTTTTCGACAAAAAGGAGTGACCTGTTTTGGCAGAAAAAATGAAAATTATTCCCCTCGGCGGTCTCAATGAGATCGGAAAGAACATGACGGTCTATGAGCACGGCGGCGAGATGATCGTCGTCGACTGCGGCATGGGCTTCCCGGACGGGAACATGTACGGGATCGATCTGGTGATCCCCGACGTGTCCTATCTGGTGAAAAACAAGGGACGGATCCGGGGGCTCTTCATCACCCACGGACACGAGGACCACATCGGCTCCATTCCCTATGTGCTCCGGCAGGTGAACATGCCCATTTACTGCACCAGATTTACAGCCGGGCTGATCAAGCTCAAGCTGGAGGAGCACGGCCTGCTCAAGCAGACCAAACTGATTACTGTGGAGGCCGGGGAGATGATCCGGGCCGGGAAGTTCTATGTGGAGTTCATCCATGTGAACCACTCCATTGCCGACTCCGTGGCCTTTGCTATCCACACCAGCATGGGTGTGATCATCCACACCGGGGACTTCAAGATTGATTCCACGCCTATCGACGGGGACGTGATCGACCTGGGGCGCTTCGGCGAGCTGGGGAAGGAGGGCGTGCTGGCCCTGCTGGCGGACTCCACCAATGTGGAGAGGCCCGGGTACACCATGAGCGAGTCCATCGTGGGCAAGACCTTTGACCGGCTCTTCAACGGGTGCAAGCAGCGGATCATTGTCACCACCTTCGCCTCCAACGTACACCGGATTCAGCAGGTCATTGACGCCGCCGCCGCCTGCGGGCGGAAGGTGGCCGTGACTGGGCGGAGCATGGAAAATATCATGCGGGTGTCCACAGAGCTGGGGTACATGAAGCTGCCCAAGAACACGGTGGTGGACATCAACAAGATCAAATCCATGCCCCTGGACAAGCAGGTGCTGGTGACCACCGGGAGCCAGGGGGAGGAGATGAGCGCCCTGTACCGGATGGCCTTCTCCCAGCACCGGCAGATTGACGTGGGGCCCGGGGACCGGGTGATCGTCTCCGCCAGCGCTATCCCCGGGAATGAGAAGACGATTGGCAAGGTGATCAACGAGCTGTTCCGGAAGAATGTGGATGTGGTCTACGACAAGTCCGACGCCCTCCATGTGTCTGGGCACGCCTGCCAGGAGGAGCTGAAAATCATTCACGCGCTGACCAGGCCCAAGTTCTTTGTGCCGCTTCACGGGGAACAGAAAATGCTGCGCCGCCATATGGCGCTGGCTATGGAGATGGGGATGGACCAGAAAAATATGGTTCTGCCCGACATCGGCAGCGTGATAGAGCTGACCACCAAAACGATCAAAATCGCCGAGAATCCCGCGCCCTCCGGCTCCGTGTTCGTGGACGGCAGCGGCGTGGGCGACGTGGGGGCCGTGGTGCTCCGGGATCGGAAGATTCTGGCTGAGGACGGCATGGTGGTGATCATTCTCAATATTCAGAACGGGCACCTGATCAGCGAGCCGGAGATTATCACCAGGGGCTTTATCTATGTGAAGGAGTCCGAGGATATGATGCGGGAGCTCCGGGAGGTGGCCGGGAAGACTGCGGAGACGGTGGTGGAGAAAAACGCAAAGGATCTGGGCGAACTGAGAAGCGCCGTCAAGTCCGCTGTCAGCGGGTATCTCTTCAAGCACACCAAGCGCAGTCCTATGGTCATTCCGGTGGTCAATCGGATATAGGAAACGGGAAGGGCAGTACAGGTGAAACTGTACTGCCCTTTTAATAGCTGGATATTACGGTCAAGCTCCTTCCGTCCCAAGCGCAGAGCCAGCCGCAGCCGTTTTCCGCCTGCCAGCGGTAGAACTCATGGGTGGGCTCCAGGGATTCCAGAATGGCCATGATAGTGCCGCCGTGGACTACCAGGGCAATGGTTCCGGCGCTGTGCCGGGAGATGACGGAGTGAAAGGCTCCCAGAGTGCGGATCTTTTGGGCGGCCTTGCTCTCGCCGCCGGGCGGCGGTATCTCGCCAGCCGTATCCAGCCAGAGCTGATAGGCCGGGTCGTCCTTCAGCTCCTCGTAGGTATGGTTCTCGAAGGCGCCGAAATCACACTCCCGGAAATCCTCCACGACCTCGAAGGGCTGAGACGGAAAGAGAAGAGAGGCCGTCTCCCGGCAGCGGAGGAGGGGGGAGGCATAGATTTGATTAGCTGGAGGCAGCTGACGGCCAGCCAGAGCCTCCCGGCCCTCGGGGCAGAGGGGCTGATCCGTGGAGCCGATGTAGCGGCGCTCCAGGTTGCCCTGGGTCTGGCCGTGGCGGATAAACAGGATATTCAGAGGCATAGGACCGCCGCCTTTTCCGTCAGGACCAGGGAGGCCAGGATCACCAGCTCGCAGACCTGTAGAAACCAGCCCGCCAAATCGCCGGTGAAGCCGCCAAATTCCCGCAGCGCTATGGACTTATACACAAAATAGAAGATAATTGTGGAAAACATGGCCGCACAGCCTGGCAGAAGGGCCCCCGTCAGCCAGGAGACGGCAAGAAAAATCAACAAATACACCAGAAAGACCCAGAGGGGATAGCGGCTTCCGGATTTCAGGGAGGCTCCCATCCCCGCCCGGGCGGAGGGCAGGCGGGCGACCGCCAGGGCGCTGAAGGCGCGGCTGAGAAGAAAGCCGGCGGCAGCGGCTCCGGTACTGCGCAACTCCGTGAGCAGGCCGAAATAGAGGACAAACCAGACACAGCACCAGATAACCGCGAAGGCGCCGGCGTTGGAGTCCTTGAGGATTTGCAGCTTCTTCTCCCGGGGGGCGTGGGAGGAGAGGGCGTCGATGGTGTCGCAGTAGCCGTCCAGGTGGATGCCGCCGGTGAGGAGGACCGGGAGGGCGGTGAGGACCGCCGCCGTGAGGACGGGGCCCAGGTTCAGAAGGGCGCAGATCCGGGCGGCGGCGCAGAACAAGAGGCCCAGCACCGCTCCCACCAGGGGGAAAAAGGACAGGGTATGGCGCATATTGGCCTCGCTCCACTCCACCTGGGGCATGGGGATCTTGGAGTAGGTGGAGAAGGCTATGACGAAGGAGGCATAGATGCGTTTCATCAGGGATTCTCAGACTCCTGGGCGGTTTCCGCGGCCTCCTGGACCTCCTCCCGCTCGGTGAGGGCGATGGAGATGACCTTGTCGTCCTCCTCCTTGAAGCGCATGACGATAACGCCCTGGGTGGACCGGCCGCAGGTCTTGATGGTATCCACGGCGGTGCGCAGGAGAATGCCCTTCTCCGTGAGGACCAGCAGATCCTCGCTGCCGTCCACCACCTTGATGCCCACCACCTTGCCGGTCTTGTCCGTAAGGCCGTAGTTCTTGATGCCAAGGCCGCCCCGGGCGGTGACGCGGTACTCCTCCACCGGAGTCTGCTTGCCGTAGCCCTTCTCCGTGATGGTCAGGACGTTTTTGCCGGGGACAGCCCGGGCCGCGCCCACCACATAGTCGTCCGGACGCAGGCGGATGCCTCGTACGCCCATGGATCCCCGGCCCGTGGGGCGGATATCGGATTCGTCGAAGCAGACCGCCGATCCATCGCGGGTGGCGATGAGGATCTTCATGCCGCCGTCCGTCTCCCGGACGGAGATGAGCTCGTCCCCCTCATCCAGGGTGATGGCACGGATGCCGTTGCTGCGCAGATTCCGCAGGGACTCCCCGGGAAGGCGCTTGACGGTGCCGCTGCGGGTGACCATCACAAGGAAGCGTTCCCCGGCGGAGATATCGCCGGTGGAGATCATGGCGCTGATGGCCTCCCCGGGCTCCACCGGGAGGATGTTGACAATATTGGTGCCCTTGGCCGTCTTGCCGGAGGCGGGGATCTGGTAGCCCTTGCGCCGGTATACCCGGCCTGTATTGGTGAAGAAGAGAATGTAGTCGTGGGTGGAGGCGGTGAACACGGTGTTGACGCTGTCCTCCTCCTTGGTGGACATGGACTTGTTGCCCTTGCCGCCCTTGCCCTGGAGGCGGTACTCGCTGGCGGGGGTGCGCTTGATATAGCCCCCCTGGGTGAGGGTGTAGACGCACTGCTCCTCCTCGATGAGGTCCTCCACGTCCAGATCGTCCTCGTCAAAGCCGATCTCCGTCACACGGTCGTCGCCGTATTTATTGGCGATGGCCTCCAGCTCCTCCTTGAGGACGCCCTTGAGCATGGCCTCGTCGGCCAGGAGGCTCTGGTAATAGGCGATGCGCTCCTCGATCTCCCTGTACTCCGTCTCCAGCTTCTCCCGGTTGAGGCCCTGGAGGGAGATGAGACGCATATCGCAGATGGCCTGGGCCTGGACATCGTCAAAGCCGAAGCGCTCCATCAGCCGCTCCTTGGCCTCGCTGTAGCTGGATCGGATGATCCGGATTACCTCGTCGATGTTGTCCTGGGCCAGGAGCAGGCCCTCCAGAAGATGGGCCCGCTCCTGGGCCTTCTTCAGATCGAACTTGGTGCGGCGGATGATGATCTCTTCCTGATATTTCAAATATTCGTCGATGATGTGGCGCAGGGAGAGGATCCTGGGCTGGGACTGGTTGTTCACCAGGGCCAGCATATTGATGGCAAAGGTGGTCTGGAGCTGGGTCTGGGCGAAGAGGCGGTTGAGAACCACCTGGGGGTTTGCGTCCCGCTTGAGCTCCACGACGATGCGCATGCCGTTGCGGTCGGACTCGTCCCTGATATCGCTGATGCCCTCCAGACGCTTGTCCTCCACCTGGTCCGCCATGTTCTTGATCAGCATCCGCTTGTTCACCTGGTAGGGGATCTCGGTGACGATGATGCGGGTGCGGTTCTGGCCGAACTCCTCAAACTCCGTCCTGGCCCGGATGCGGATATGGCCCCGGCCCGTGGCGTAGGCCTGCCGGATGCCGGCCCGGCCCATGATGATGCCCCGGGTGGGGAAGTCGGGGCCCTTGATATACTCCATCAGACTGCCAAGATCCGCCTCCGGATTGTCCAGCACGTGGACGCAGGCCCCAATGACCTCCCGCAGGTTGTGAGGGGGGATGTTGGTAGCCATGCCCACGGCAATGCCGGCGGATCCGTTCACCAGCAGGTTGGGGAAGCGGCTGGGCAGGACCCGTGGCTCCTTCCGGGACTCGTCAAAGTTGGGGTCCCAGTCCACCGTGTCCTTGTCGATGTCCCGGAGCATCTCGTCGGAGATTCTGGAGAGCCGGGCCTCGGTATACCGGTAGGCCGCCGGAGGATCGCCGTCCACGGAGCCGAAGTTGCCGTGGCCGTCCACCAGCATATAGCGCATGGAGAAGTCCTGGGCCAGACGAACCAGGGCGTCATAGACGGAGGCGTCGCCGTGGGGGTGGTACCGGCCCAGCACGTCGCCCACACAGGTGGCCGACTTCTTGAAGGGCTTGTCGCTGGTCAGATTATCCTCGTACATGGCGTAGAGGATCCGGCGGTGGACCGGCTTGAGCCCGTCCCGGACGTCCGGCAGGGCCCGGCCCACGATGACCGACATGGCGTACTCAATATAGGACTTCTCCATCTCCGGCACCAGAGGGGAGGAGATGATCTTCTGATCCGGAAAACGGATCTCCTCGGGATCGTACTGTGGCTTTTTGCTCATGCTATTCTCCCTTTAGTAGTCGAGATTCACCGCGTATTTGGCGTTTTTCTCGATAAATTCCTTTCTGGGCTCCACCTTCTCCCCCATGAGGACGGTGAAGGTGGCGTCGGCCTGGACCGCGTCGTCCAGCTCAATGCGCCGCAGAGTCCGCCGCTCCGGGTCCATGGTGGTCTCCCACAGCTCGTGGGGGTTCATCTCGCCCAGGCCCTTGAAGCGGCTGATGTCCACCTTGGCGTTGGGGTTGTCGCCTCGGAGCTCTGAGGAGATGGCGTCCCGCTCCGGCTCGGAGAAGGCCAGGCGGGTGGTCTTGCCCCGGGTGAGCTTGAAGAGGGGCGGCACGGCGGAGTAGACGTAGCCCTGCTCAATCAGCGGGCGCATGAAGCGGAAAAAGAAGGTCAGCAGAAGAGTGCGGATATGGCTCCCGTCCACGTCGGCATCGGCCATGATGATGATCTTGTGGTAGCGGAGCTTATTGACATCGAACTCCTCGCCGATGCCCGCTCCCAGAGCGGTGATGACAGGCTGGAGCTTGTCGTTGCCGTAGACCTTGTCCACCCGGGCCTTCTCCACGTTGAGCATCTTCCCCCACAGGGGCAGGATGGCCTGGAACCGGCTGTCCCGGCCCTGGGTGGCAGATCCGCCTGCCGAGTCGCCCTCGACGATATAGAGCTCTGTCAGCTCCGGGTTGTTCTCGTTGCAGTCCCGCAGCTTATCCGGCATGGCCGCGCCGCCCAGGGCCGTCTTCCTGCGGACGGACTCCCGGGCCTTTTTCGCGGCCTCCCGGGCCCGGTTGGCCATCATGGCCTTATCCAGAATGGTCCGGGCTACCCGGGGATTCTCCTCCAGGTACTCCTCCAGCTTCTCGGACACCACCGCCGCCGTCAGGGTCCGCACGGAGGCGTTGCCCAGCTTCGCCTTGGTCTGGCCCTCAAACTGGGCGTCCGTCAGCTTGACGGAGATCACGCAGGTCAGACCCTCCCGGCAGTCTTCGCCGGAGACCTTGTCGTCCCCCTTAATGATGCCGGCCTTTTTGCCGTAGGCGTTGAGAACTGTGGTGAGGGCCCGCTTGAAGCCCTCCTCGTGCATCCCGCCCTCGGGTGTGCGCACGTCGTTGGCGAAGGAGACAATGGTCTCGCTGTAGGTGTCCGTATACTGGAGGGCAATCTCCACGGAGGAGTCGTCCTTCTTCCCCCGCATGTAGACTGCGCCGTCGTGGATGGGGGTCTTATTCTGGTTGAGCCAGTCCACATACTCCCGGATGCCGCCCTCGTAGCACATGGAGTCAGCCTCCTCCCGGCCCTCCCGGTTGTCGAAGGTGGAGATGCGCAGGCCGGCGTTCAAAAACGCCTGCTGCTGCATCCGGGTATGGATGGTGTCGTAGCTGAAGGTCAGAATATCGAACATCTCCGGATCCGGCTTAAAGGTGACGGTGGTTCCCGTGCGGTCCGCAGTCCCCACCACCCGCATAGGCTGGGTGATCTCACCGCGGGAGAATTTCATCTCATAGATCTTCCCATCCTTGCGCACCTGGACCTCCAGCCACTCCGACAGGGCGTTGACCACGCTGGCGCCCACGCCGTGGAGGCCGCCGGAGACCTTGTAGCCCCCGCCGCCGAACTTTCCGCCGGCGTGGAGCACGGTGAATACCACCTCCAGGGCCGGCAGGCCCGTCTGGGGCTGGATGTCCACCGGGATGCCCCGGCCGTTGTCAGCCACGGTGATAGTGTCGCCCTCGTTGATAGAGACGGTGATGGTGTCGCAGAAGCCGGCCAGGGCCTCGTCGATGGAGTTGTCCACGATTTCGTAAACCAGGTGGTGCAGGCCCGACTCGCTGGTGGAGCCGATGTACATGCCGGGGCGCTTGCGCACCGCCTCCAGTCCCTCCAGGACCTGGATCTCCGATCCGCCGTAGGCGTGGTCCACCTGGGTTGTGTTCATCTCAAGTTCATTCTGTTCAGTCATATGATTCTCCTAACGCAAAAACTGGGTAGTTCCATTCCGGGCCCCGCCGGGACCGGCAAGCCGCCCCTGAAGGGTGGCGGGAGACATGGGGGAGAGGTAGACCCTCTGCCAGCCGCCCTTGGGGCAGCAGACCACCAGGGATTTGGGCAGATCCTCCCCGATGGGCAGGAGCATCCCCTCCTCCTGGGCCCGCTCCAGAAAGCGGCGGGTGTGGATGGAGGTGGTGGCGTTGTCCAAATCGAAAACGGCCGCTACCTCCCGGGACGGGACGGTGACGCCGCCGCCCAGGTGTACATACATGGCTAGCCCTCCTTCTCCAGAGACACACCGCCGGATCGCACCCGGTAGACATTCCCACGGAGCAGCGTGTGGAGCCGGTCCTCCTCGCAGCAGGTGATAAAGATCTGCCCGCCGCCCACCCGGTTGAGCACAAACTCCTGCCGCCTGGGGTCCAGCTCGCTGAGCACGTCGTCCAGCAGCAGCACCGGGTACTCCCCCAGGAGCTCCCGGTGGATCTCCCGGGCCGCCAGCTTCAGGGACAGCGCCGCCGTCCGGGTCTGACCCTGGGAGGCGAAGGACTTGGCGCTCAGGCCGTCCAGCAGCACCTCCAGCTCATCCTTGTGGGGGCCGGAGAGGCACTGGCGGCTGGAGATCTCGGCGTAGTGGTGGGCCCGCTGGTGCTCCACCAGCTGCATTAGCAGCACCCGCTCGTCGGCCAGGGGATCCGTGACGGTCTTCACGGTCTGGTAGGACACGGATAATTCCTCCCGCCCGCCGGAGCACTCCCCGTAGGCCGCCGCCGCGTGGCGGGCCAGGCGCTGGACAAACCGGGAGCGGTAGTGGATGAGCACCGCCCCCGTCTCCGCCATGCGCAGGTTGAAGTCCGGCAGGGTGGCGATGAGATCCGGCCTCTCGGCGCAGTCCCGGAGAATCCGGGTTTTGTGCTCGTGAAGGCGGGTGTACTCGGCCAGGGCGGCGGCGTACCGGGGCCGCAGCTGGCAGAGGGAGGCGTCCAGAAAGCGGCGGCGTTGGATCGGCCCCTCCCGGATGAGCTGGAGGTCCTCCGGGCTGAAAAAGATCGTATTGAGGACGCCGCTGAGCTCCGAGGCGGTCTTGGCCGGGACCTTGTTGATGGTGATCCGCTTCCGCCGCCCGCCCCAGGCCTCAATGCGGCTGATGAAGGAGCGGTCTCGGGAGAAAATGGTTCCCTCCAGGAGAAAGCCGTCCTGCTCCAGGCGGATGAGCTCCCGGTCCGACCGGGTCCGGGGGGACTTGCCGCAGGCTAGGTACACCATGGCCTCCAGGAGGTTGGTCTTGCCTTGGGCGTTCTCCCCGCAGATGACGTTGCACTGGGGGTGAAAGCGGATCTCCTCCCGCCGGTAGTTGCGGAAGTTCTCCAGCAGGATGCCGTCAATCCGCATAGGCCGCGGTATAGTCCCTGCCCCGGAAGGAGATCACGTCCCCGGGGCGGATCTTCTTCCCCCGCTGGAGGCAGATGCCACCGTTTACGGAAACCTGTCCGTCTAGAATGAGGACCTTGGCCTCCCCGCCGGTGCCCACCAGGTTTGCCAGCTTCATGAGATCCTGGAGCTTGATGAATTCGGTTGTGATGGGGATTGTTTCCATAGTAAGTCTTTCCTGTCAGCTGTTTTTCAGACGCACGGGCAGTACCATATAGAGAAAATTCTCCTCTCCCTCCACGGGGGCAATAATACAGGGGGAGATGCCGGTATTCAGCTCCAGCCGGACCTTGTCCGCCGGGGCGTACTTGAGGGCGTCCATCAGATAGCGGTTGTTGAAGCCGATTTCAAGGCCGTTTCCGTCCCCCTCCACGCGGCAGATGTCCCGTGCCTCCCCACTGGCGGTTTTGGCGGAGAGCGTGGCCTTATCCAGCTCAAAGACGCAGCGGACAGGGCTCTTCTGCTTATCGGAGATGACCACGCTCACGCGGTCGATGGAGGCCATGAGGGATTTGCTGTCCGCCGTCAGGATGATGGGGTTTGTCCGGGGGATAGCTGCCCGGTAGTCCAAAAACTCCCCCTCCAGGCGGCGGCAGATGAGCTGGGTGGGGCCTACCTCGAAGAGGAGGTGGCGGCTGCCCAGGGTGATGGAGGCGGGGTCGTCAGCGTCACCGCAGATTTTTTCCACCTCGTTGAGGGCGGAACCGGGGGCGACGAACCGGAAGGCGCCGCTTCCTGAATTTTCCAGCTTCTCCCTGCGGAGGGCCAGCCGAAAGCCGTCCACACTGACGACTGTCAGGGACTGCTCCTCGATCTCGAAGAGGGACCCGGTGTGGACCGGGCGGGCCTCGTTGGTGGAGACGGCGAAGGATGTTTCACTAATCATGGTTTTCAGGAGGCGCTGGCTGATGGAGACGGAATACTCGTCCTCCACCTCCGGGAGATCGGGGTAGTCGTCAGCGGGGATAGCGGTCATATTGTAGGAGGCGTCGCCGCAGATCAGGGTGATATTCAAGCTGCTGTCGCAGGAGAAGCTTACCACGTCGTCAGGCAGACGGCGGATCATGTCGCCGAAGAGCCGGGCGTTGACGGCCAGACAGCCGTCTTCCGTGACGCTGGCGTCCACCGCAGTACGGATGCCGGTTTGCATATTGTAGCCGGAGATGGTCAGCCGGCTGTCCGCTTGGAGCAGAAGACCCTCCAGAGCGGGGATGGAGCTCTTGGGTGAGACGGCCCGGGAGGCGGTGTTGATGGCGCTAAGCAGAATTGCCTTCTCACAGGAGAATCGCATGACGTTTTTGTCCTTTCAAAAAATTTGGTCCGGGCGGTATGTTCCCGGTATGAGAAGAATAAAATAGTTTTTTTAGCAGTAGGGTTAGTAGAGAAAATTTTTGTGGATAAGGGGCGGAAACCGTTGGAAACAGGGAGAAAGCGTTTCCACAGGGGATGTGGATAAGAGGGTGTGTTTTCCGCCGGTTTCCACAGGGCTTGGGGTGGGGATCAGTTTCCACGGGTTTTACACGGTTGATGTTGGTTATATTGTGGAAAACAGTGGGGAAAATGTTGATTTGTGCCAGGGCTATTTGGTGGAGTTGATATTGGTGGTGATGGCCTTGACAGTTTCAGCGAAGGCGGGACTGCTCTTCATCTGCTTTTCTACCTTTTTGAGGGCGTTGTAGACTGTGGCGTGATCCCGGCCTCCGAAGAGCTTGCCGGTGTCGTCCTGGGAGAGGCTGGTCAGGCGGCGGATGAGGTACATGGCTACCTGCCGGGCGTTCAGGCAGTCCCGGCTCCTGGAGGGGCCCCGGAGCTGGTCCTCCTCGATATGGTAGTAGCGGCAGACCTCCTTGATGATGTTCTCCGGGGTGATGCGGAATTCGTTGGACTGGCTCATGTCCTGGATTGCCCGGTCGGCTGTCTCCCGGTTGACCGGCATTCCGTGGAGTTCTTTGAATGCCTTTATTTTTTTGATGGTCCCCTCCAGCTGGCGGACGTTGGCGGTGATCTTGGTGGCGATATGGTTGGCCGTCTCGTCGTCCAGGATGAACCCCAGCTGGACAGCCTTGTTTTTCAGGATGGCGATGCGGGTCTCCAGATCCGGCGGCTTCACGTCGGTGAGGAGGCCCCACTCAAAGCGGGTGCGCAGCCGGTCATCCAGGAGGGTCATCTCGTGGGGAGGCCGGTCGGAGGTGAGGACGATCTGCTTCTTTGCCTCGAAGAGGGTGTTGAAGGTGTGGAAAAACTCGTTCTGCACCTGATCCTTACCGGCCAGGAACTGGACGTCATCCACCAGCAGCAGGTCCGCCTCCCGGTACTTGGTGCGGAATTCACTGCCCCGGCCGGCCCGGATGAGCTCGATAAACTCGTTGATAAAGTCGTCGCCCTTGATATAGACCAGACGGGCGCTGCGGTCCCGGGAGCGGATGACGTGGGCGATGGCGTAGAGCAGGTGGGTCTTGCCCAGGCCGGAGTCCCCGTAGATGAGCAGGGGGTTGTAGTGCTGGCCCGGGGCGTCGGCCACCGCCTGGGCGGCGGCGTGAGCCATGGTATTGGAGGGACCCACCACAAAGGTGTCAAAGGTGAACTCCCCGGACTCCATCAGGGACACCGTTTTTTTCTCCTCCGGGTGGCGGTAAAGGCGCAGGCCCTCGTCATCCAGCAGGCGGACGGTCATGTCGGAGGAGAAGATGTCCTTCAGACTGGCCTCAATGCTGGGGAGGAAGCGGTCCTGGATATTATTGCGCTTGAAGTCGTTGGGGCAGTGGAGCACCAGGGTGTTGCCCTCCAGGGACACCACCGAGGTCTCGTCAAACCAGGTTTTGATGGTGGTTTCGGACAGGTCCTCCCGGAGGCGGGTGAGGATCATTGTCCAGATATCGGCGACTGACTGCATAGAAGCTCTCCCTTTTTCTGTGTTGGCCCGCGGAGGGCACGGCGGTTCCTTAACTGGCCTATTATATCAGAATTTGCTGGGAATTGCAACTGATACTTATTCTAAAATAAAATAGAAAGTGCGTTTTCTGCGGAAAGCGGCGGCGGGAGGGCCGGCTGTGTTTGTCAGGATTTTTGTCGTTTGCAGGACGGAATTCGCTCTTGACGGGGTGGCAGTTTTTGCTATAATGAAAGCCAAAGAGAGACGTCTCTCTTTTTCCCTTGGTAGTCACCAAGGGAAAACCTTATTTAACGGAGGAGAAAACAGAGTATGAGAAAGAAACTTCTATCCCTCGCGCTGGCCCTGGTGCTGTGCCTGGGCCTGACGGTCCCGGCAGCTGCGGCCACCATGACCGAAATTGTCTCGCCGGAGACCTATTACAGCTTCTGCGAATGGGCCGGGTATACGATTGAAGGCTTCCATGAGGGAATCACCTGGCGGGGACATAGCGGCGGGTCCGGCTACGGCGCTTTCGACAAAAACGGCAACATAATTATCCCGCCCCACTCCTATGCGATCGAGAGTGATCCCACTGTCATGGACTTCTCTGACGGCGCCGCATGGGCGAGAAAAGACAACAGGTGGCACGCTGTGGACAACACCGGCAAATATCTCTTTACCTTGGAGAAAAACTTGGTGCCGGAGGAGGATGGAAAGAGCGATTTCCACGAGGGCCTTGCCAGAGTTTATGATAAAGAAACAAAAAAGTACGGCTATGTGGATAAAACCGGCAAGGTGGTCATTCCCTTCGAGCATGACTATCGGGCAGGGAATTTCTATGACGGCCTGGCTGTGACCTATGACGCTACCAACGCTTATTACGGCTACATGGACAAAACCGGCAAGGTAGTTATCCCCTGCCAGTACGCCAATGCAAGACACTTTGTCAACGGCTTCGCAGTGGTGCAGCTGGGCAATCGCCAGACGGTCATTGACACAACGGGTAAAGATCTGCTTCCTCAGGACTACAGTTATAGGAGTAATAATTGGCCGGAGGATATTTCCTCGGAGGTTGTACCGATGTACCAAAAAGACAGCTTTCACTACGGTTACGCGTTTGTCAATAAGTCCGGGCAGATCGTCAGCGGCGGCTATGATTTTGTATGGGGCTTTGCCAACGGTATGGCTTTAGTGCAAAAGGACGATAAATATGGCTATGTAAACGAGGCAGGAGTATTGGTCATCCCTTGCCAGTATATATCTGTATCTGCCTTTGAATTCTGTGACGGCTATGCGTTGGTAAATTCCCATAGTATCATTGATAAAACGGGCAAGGTGACAGGAACCACCAACAATTCTGCCGTCAATGCCGGCAACGGCTGTTTCCGCATCTCGAGCAGTGAGTCCGGCAGGCGGCGGTACGGCTTCATCGACTACACAGGGCGGGAAATCGTGTCCTGCAAGTACGCCGAGGTGAAGGATTTTTCCGGCGGCGTAGCGGCGGTGAAAACCTTTGACGACAAATGGGGCTTTGTGGACACCACCGGCGCGGAGGTCGTGCCCTGCACACTCACCGAGGTAGAATACACCGACGAGCCTGGAGTTTTTGTGGTAAAGAATTTTAACGGCGACGGTAAAATGAGCATTATAAAGTCCTCCGGCTGGACTGAGCCGTCCGTGTCCTCCGCTCCCAGCACCCCCAGCACCCCCGCCCAGCCCTCCGGCCCCAGCGCCAGCCCCACCAATTCCAAGGTACTGGTCAACGGCAAGGAAGTGGCCTTCGACGCCTATACCATCGACGGGAGCAACTACTTTAAGCTGAGAGATCTGGCCTATGTGCTCAGCGGCACCGAGAAGCAGTTCGAGGTGGGCTGGGACAATGCCTCCAAGACCATCACGCTGACCTCCGGCCAGGGCTACACCGCCAACGGCAGCGAGATGGGCGCCAAGAGCGCCGGGAGCAAGGCCGCCGCCGTCTCCGCCTCCAAGCTGCTGATTGATGGGAAAGAGGTGGCTTTGACCGCTTACACCATCGACGGGAATAACTATTTTAAGCTGCGGGATATCGGCCAGGCGTTCGATTTCGGGATTGGCTGGGATAATGCCAGCAAGACGATTACTATTGACACCAGCGCGGGGTATACCGCCTGAGAAAAGAGAAAATCTTTGTAGGGGCGGATATTATCCGCCCCTACTATTTTTTGTACTCTGCGAATTGAAGAATTTTTATGTTGACACCTTCCAGAAATTTATGTATAATGAGTTTCACCTGTCAAAAGACAGAATTTTTCTTGTCAACTGCGGGGCGGCATCTGAACGGACGCCGCCCGCCGTCGAGTAGTACGGCCCCTCGCCGTACAGCAGATTCTGAACAGGAGGTGTATGCAAATGTTCCGTACCTATCAGCCCAAGAAGCGCCAGCGCTCCAAGGAGCACGGCTTCCGCAAGAGAATGCGGACCGCCAACGGCCGCAAGGTGCTCGCCCGCCGCCGGGCCAAGGGCCGCGCTCGCCTGACCCACTGAGTAAAGCGGAGCTTGCATCGCGAATAGATGGATCACGGGGACGGTCAGGGCGTTTTCCTGCCGTCCCTTGGGCTTTTTCCGGAGGGAGGCGGGACAGTGAGGGATACCATTAAGGAAAATCGGGCGTTTAAGCGGATGTACGCCAAGGCAAAGTCCGTTGTCACCCCGTCCATGGTTGTCTACTGCCGCCGGGGCCGGTTTGGGAAAAACCGCCTGGGCGTCACCGTCAGCACCAAGCTGGGCGGCGCTGTGGTCCGCAACCGGGCCAGGCGGCGGCTCCGGGAGGTCTTTCGCCTGGCGCAGCCGGAGATGAAGCAAGGCTGGGATGTGATCCTGGTGGCCAGGGCGCGGTCGGTGGACGGGCCCTGGCGGAAGCTGACAGCAGATTTCCGGCGGGCCTGCCGGGAGCTGGGACTCATGGAGGAGGAAAAATGAAACGTATCCTTGTCCGGCTCATCCGCTTCTACCAGCGCTCCATCTCCCCCGGCCTGCCCCCGCGGTGCCGCTTTATCCCCACCTGCTCCCAGTATGCCCTGGAGGCCGTGGAGAAGTACGGGGCGGCGAGGGGCGGGTGGCTGGCCCTCCGGCGCTTTCTGCGATGCCACCCCTTCTATAAGGGGCCTCTTTACGACCCGGTCCCCTAGGGCCGGACGTCCATCGACTTTTCAATCGGAGGAAAAACGTCAATGTTTGGTGCCTTTGGCAAAATCGTCAGCCTGCCCTTCGCGGCGGTGCTGCGGGGATTGTACGCCGTCACCGGGTCCTACGGCGCGTCTATCATCCTGTTCAGTCTGGTTGTCACCCTGATCATGGTGCCTCTCCAGATGAAGTCCAAGCGCAGCATGATCCGCATGGGCATGATGTCCAGCAAGCAGGCGGAGCTGCAGAAGCAGTACGCCAACAACCAGCAGAAATATCAGGAGGAACTGGCAAAGCTCTATCAGGAGGAGGGCATCAACCCCATGGGCGGGTGCCTGTGGTCCCTGGTGCCTATGTTTATCCTCGTTCCCCTGTACTCCATCATTCGACAGCCTATCGTCTATTTCATGGGTATCAGCGAGGCCGCCTGCGACGCCCTGCGGAAGGCCGCGGAGGGGCTGGGCTACGCGGCGGAGACTATGTCCAACGGGGCCTTCGGCGCCTATGAGCAGATCGATCTGGCCAACTTTATTTCCCAGAACTGGGACAGGTACGACTGGTCCGGCATCGAGGGCGTGGGCAGCAAGCTGCTCCATATGCAATTCGATTTCCTGGGGGTCGATCTGAGCCTTCAGCCCCAGGCGGCAATCAAGAATTTTGCCCCGGAGTGGGCGATGATTGGGCTGATTCTGATCCCCGTGCTGGCAGCGGCCCTCAACTATGTGCAGACCATCGTGATCAGCAGATCCAACGGTCAGAGCCAGGAGCAGCAGGCCAGCATGAAGATGATAAACATCATGATGCCCCTGATGAGCATCTGGTTCTGCTTCGTTATGCCCGCCGGACTGGGCCTGTACTGGATTGCCAACAGCCTGTGGCTCATGATCCGCGAGTACCTGCTTGGCAGGTTCTACACCAAGAAGATCAACGCCGAGGAGGAGGAGCGGGCCGCCAAGCGGGAGGCCGCGCGGAAGCTGCGCATGGAGGAGGCCAAGAAAAAGGCCCAGGAGCAGCGGGAGACAGAGTCCAAAAAGCCCAGAAGGGTCCAGCAGCCCAAGCAGAGCGGCCCCTCCACCACCGAGGCGGGCCGGGTGGACAACCGCCCCTATGCCCGGGGCCGCAGCTACAGGGCAGACCGATATGATACGGAGGAGTAAATACCCGATATGGCAATGAAGTATCTTGACATGACGGGCAAGACCGAGGAGGAGGCTGTCAGCAAGGCGCTGGCGGAGCTGGGCCTCGACCGGGATGATGTGTCCGTTGAGATTTTGGAGAGAGCGAAGAAGGGCCTGTTCGGCATCGGCGCCAGTCCTGCCAAGGTCCGGGTGACCTACGGCCTGGAGGATCCGGAGCCGGTGCGGGAGGTGAGTGCGCCGGCAGCTCAGCCCAGCAGAGGCGCGCCGGAGAAGCGGCCCGCTCCGGAGGTTCGGGAGATTCGGGAGGAGGCCCCTGCGGCTTCCGCCCCTGTGCCGGAGAGACGGGAGCGCTCCGAGCGGCCGGAGCGCCGCCGCCGGAGGGCGGGGGAGAACCGTCCCAGGCCGGAGCAGCGGAGAGATGAGGAGCGGACGGAGGATGTTCCGCTGCCGCCGCCGGTGGATTTGGGAGAGCCCTGCGGGGACAATGACGAGAAGGCGGTACAGATCCGGACGTTCCTGACCGGACTGCTGGAGCATATGAACAGCACTGCCGTTATCAACATCTATCAGCCGGAGAAGGGCCGGTACAAGGTCTTTCTGGAGGGGGAGAAGATGGGGCAGCTCATCGGGCGGAGAGGGGAGACCCTGGACGCCATCCAGCAGCTGGCCAACTACGCCGTCAACCGGGGCGCGGACAAGCGGGTGCGGATCCATGTGGACGCGGAGAACTACCGCCTCAAGCGGGAACAGAGCCTCCAGAAGCTGGCGCTGAAGGTAGCGGGGAAGGTGATCCGCTACAAGAGAAGCGTGCCGCTGGAGCCCATGAACGCCTACGAGCGCCATGTAATCCACACCGCTTTGCAAAATGTGGAAAACATCACCACCTACTCCATGGGGACGGACCCCAACCGGCGGGTGATTGTGGCCTACGACCGGGAAAAGCGGAATCAGGAGCAGGCGTAGGATGCCTGGGAGGAAGAAGCGGGCCGGCTGGGAAGCCGGCCCGCTGTTGCTTTGAAATTTTCTTGAGAAATTTCCCGAAAAGCTGTTGACAAATCCGCTTGAATGAGGTATCATATCAATGTTCCGCATATGGACGCTTAGCTCAGCTGGCTAGAGCACCTGCTTGACGTGCAGGGGGTCAGCGGTTCAAGTCCGTTAGCGTCCACCAGGAAAATCCCTTAGAGCCGCAAGGCTTTGAGGGATTTTTTTGCTGCTTTACCCGGTTTTGGACCGCTGGATTTCCCTGCGCAGCACAGAATTGAGAATTGCCAGGATCTCACTCAGGTCAACAGACAGCTCCACACAGGTATCCGCGCCCTGGTCAAGCATGTCCACCCGGTCTGCGCTGCCAGAGAAAGGCTGGGGTAGGTGTATCCACCGCAGATGAAATCGTTTGTGTATCGGTGACGGTTTTTGCCGCTATTAAGAAGGTCCTGCTTCAAAGAAAAATACCGCAGGAAGCTTCACTCCGTACTTCCTGCGGTATTTTGGGATTCTCAAACTATGTATTCTTCCAGGCCGTAAGCAGCTTTTCTATAAAAGACTTTGCTCAGGATAAAGTTTATTTCTGCTCTGCCTGATGCAGTGTCAGCCGGACTGCTTCCTTCCATAGACTGCACTTTTTCTGCCGTGCAATATCGTCCATCTTTGGGGCATAGGACAGTGCGCTCCGCACCGGAAACAGATCTTTCTTAGAGAGAACCCCCGCCGCAATTCCGGCGCAGTAGGCCGCGCCGATGGCGGAGAGCTCCTCCGCGTCAGAGATATCTACCGGCTTTCCCAGTATGTCACTTTGGAGCTGCATGAGGTAGGCGTCCCGCGTGGCCCCGCCGTCCGCCTTGAGGACGTCCACATGAATACCGGCCTCCTCCATCAGCTGGAGGATATCCGCCACCTGCATGGCGATAGCCTCCTCCGCCGCTTTGGCCAGCTCCCGCTTCCCGGTCAGCCGGGTCATTCCACAGATCATGGCCTTGGCATTTCCGCTCCAGTAGGGGGCTCCCAGGCCACTGAAGGCGGGAACCAGACAAGTGGTGTCCTCCGGGTTGGCCTCAGCGGCCAGTTTCCCGACCTCCTTCGAGGAGCTGATCAGGCCCATATCGTCCTTCAGCCAGGTGACGATTGCTCCGGCGTAGTTAATATTGCCCTCCGCCACGTATTCCACTGTATTCCCCATCCCCCAGGCGATAGAGGTTGCCAGGGATTTGGTCAGGATCGGTTTTTTCCCGATGTTCATCATCACCGAGGAGCCGGTCCCATAAGTAGCCTTTACCATTCCCGGCCGGTGGCAGCCCTGGCCGAAGAGGGCCGCGTGGGAGTCCCCCAGAACGCCGTGGATGGGAACCGGCCTGGGCAGGAAACCGCCCAAATCCGTTGAGCCAAAGCAGCTGTCGGAGAAGCAGACCTCCGGCAGGCAGGCCGGATTGATGCCGAACGCACCGCAGATCTCCTCATCCCACTTCAGTCTCTGGAGATTGAAAAGCTGGGTCCGGGAGGCGTTGGAGTAGTCCGTCTTGAAGGTCCGCTCCCGGGTCAGGCGGAATACCAGCCAGCTGTCAATGGTCCCGCAGCAAAGCTTTCCTGTCCGGGACAGCTCCGGCGCCTCCCGCACATTCCGCAGAAGCCACGCCAGCTTGGAGGCGGAGAAGTAGGGGGAGAGATTGATCCCGGTGCGCTCTTTTACCGCCGGGCCCCAGCCGGCCCGCTCCAGCTCTCCGCAGATGTCCTTTGCCCGGCCGCACTGCCAGACGATGGCGTTGTGAACCGGGGCTCCGGTTTCCCGGTCCCAGGCGGCGCAGGTTTCCCGCTGGTTGCTGATGCCCATGCAGGCGATATCCGCCGGGTCTACGCCGGCCTTGGCCGCTGCCTGTCTGGACGCCTCAATAGTATTTTGCAGAATCTCCTCCAGATCGTGCTCCACCCAGCCGGCACTGTCGATGATCTGCCGGTGGGGCACGTCCGCCCGCGCCAGAATGGCGCCCTTCTGGTCGAAGATCAGCGCCTTGGTGCCCTGGGTGCTCTGATCCACGGAGAGAATATACGCAGCCACCCCTTCACCCCCGGAGCGCATCCGCCACGGTCTTGGAAATACCGGTGGCGTCCAGGCCGTAATGAGCGAAGACCTCTTTGGACTCGCCTGTAATCACTGGTTCATCCGGCAGAGCAAGATTGATTACCCGCCTAGGACAGTTCTCGGAGACGACCCGGTCGACCATGGGGCCCAGACCGCCCCAGGGGGCGTGCTCCTCCACAGTGACCACCAGCTTGGAGCTCTGTGCCGCCTCCAGCACCGCCTGGGTATCCAAAGGCTTGACGCAGTACATATCCAGGACCGCTGCGGAGATACCCTCCTTGGTCAGAGCGTCCGCGGCGTCCACCGCAGGCTTGACCATCTCGCCGCAGGCAATGATGGCTACGTCCCTCCCCCGCCGGACCCATACGGCCCGGTCCATCTCGAAGGGGACGCTTCCCTCCTCGTAGAGATCCTCCACCGGGTTGCGGCCCAGGCGGACATAGGCGGTCTGTGAATCCTCCAGAAGGCTCTCAAAGAGCCGCTTTGTCTGGCGGCGGTCGCTGGGCAGGTAGACCCGCATCCCGGGGATAGCCGCCATAGCGGCGATATCCTGGGCGGAGTGATGGGTCATGCCCAAAGCCCCGTAGCTGACGCCGCCGGAAATACCGATGAGCTTCACATTGGCGCGGGAGTATGCGCAGTCCACCTTGGCCTGCTCATAGCTTCGGGTGGACAGGAAGCTGGCAGGGGAGACGGCGTAGGCTTTCTTCCCGCAGACGGCCAGGCCGGCGGCGATGCTCACCAGATCCTGCTCCGCGATGCCCACCTCCACAAACTGCTTGGGGTACGCCTGAGCGAAGGGAGCTAGAGAGGCGCTGCCCCGGGAGTCGCTGCACAGGACCACCAGGTCCGGGTCCCGCTTGGCCCGCTCCATCAGGACCTCGCACATTACAGCGCGGTTTGCGATCTTATTCACAGCGCAGGGCCTCCTTTCTGGCGGCAAAATCTTGGACGATCTGATCGTACTCCTCCTGTGTCGGCACCTTGTGGTGCCAGGCGGCCTTGTCCTCCATCACGGCGGATCCACAGCCCTTCACCGTGTTAGCGATAATCACTGTGGGCTTTTCCTTGACGGTCTCCGCCTCGTCGAAGGCGGCATTCAGCTGCTCCACATCATTGCCGTCTGAGACACGGATGACATGCCAGCCAAAGCTGGCAAACCGGGCGGCCAGATCCTCATGGGCCATTACCTCTTCTGTGGGGCCGGAGATTTGGAGGCGGTTCCGGTCCACCACCGCGCACAGATTGTCCAGGTGGAAGTGGGACGCGGCCATCGCGGCCTCCCAGACGGAGCCCTCCGCCAGCTCGCCGTCGCCCATAGCGGTATAGACGCGGTAGGGCCTGCCGTCCATCTTCCCGGCCAGGGCCATGCCCACCGATACCCCCAGGCCGTGGCCCAGGGAGCCGGAGTTCATCTCAATGCCGGGGAGCTTGTTGTTGGGGTGGCCGATGTAGGGGGATCCAAATTTGGAGTATCGCTCTAGGATATCCGGCAGGGACAGGAACCCCTTCTCCGCCAGAACTGCGTAGAGCGCTTCCACACAGTGGCCCTTGCTGAGGACAAAACGGTCCCGGTCCGGGTCCTCCAGGCGGTCCGGGGACACATTCATCCGGTCGTACAGGGTCATCAGAACCTCCAGCACGCTCATGTCGCCGCCGATATGCCCGCACCTTCCGGCTATGACAATATCCAGAATGTTTTTGCGCAGATCATATGCCTTGATCTTCAAATCAGGATTCATGGTTTCCTCCTTCAAGAAGGGGCCCTCACCGGACGCCCTTCTGTAAAATGATACAGCCGTAGTGCTCAGGCTCCCCGGTAGCGAGAACTGCGAAGGACTGCTCGGCTCGCTCGTAGAAGGTGAGGCGGTCCACAATCTCGCTGGTCTCTGCCGCTTTCTCATCGTGGCGGCGGACGGTTTCCAGCAGCTTCTCAGACATATCCAGCAGCGCCAGACCGCCCTTCCCATCCTCAATGCCCATGACGGTTACAGAGGATGCAGCCATGTTGTCCAGGGGCATCAGCTGGAGGATGGCGTCCGCCATCCTCTGTGCGGACATACCGTCCGCCCGGAGAAGCCGGCTGTTTTTGGCCATGGAGGCGGCGGCGAAGTAGGCGTCGCCGATAGTGATGGTGTCGCCGTGGCCCATCTCGGCCAGAGTCTCTAGCAGCTGGGGAGACAGCTCGGGGGGAATTCCTCTCAGCATAGCTCTTACCCCCTGTGGCGGTAGACTTGGACGCCCATGTACTTGGTCAAGGCCTCCTCCAGGATATCCGCCACGTGTCCCCGGACAAAACACACATGGTGCTCGTAGCCGTTCTCGCAGATATAGCGCATCAGTCCCTGGAGATTCTCAATATAGCAGTTGGCCAGGCCGCCCTTGGTGGGCAGCGCCTCGGCGCGGAACTCGCCCTCGCCCACATATGCCTTCAGGACGCCCCGCTGGTCGTCAGTGGTGAAGCGCAGGAAGGTCATGTCGCCGGCGGCTACCTGCCCCTTGCAGGCGCCGAAGCAGTTGGCCTTGCCCAGGGTGGAGCCCAGCACGTCCAGGCACTCGATCTCCACGTCGCTGGCGAAAAAGCTCTTGGGGAAGTTGGAGCAGTGGAGAGAGATGCAGGCGTTCCGGTCCTCCCGCAGGTTGTTGTTCCAGTCCATCAGGGCCGTGGCTCCGCCGGAGGCCAGATGGGCCGCCAGCATGGACAGCGCACCGGTGACGTCGCTCTCGCAGGCGGAAGGCTTGCCGCTCTCACCCATCATGCTCATGGCCAGACAGGTGGCGCAGCCGTAGTTGTTCTCTACGCTGTCCCAGCACTGGACGGTGGAAGCGCCGCACTGAAGCTCGTCCACTTTCTCGCTGATGGCCAGACACAGCTTGGCCTGTTTCTCCATGACCTCGGGGGAGATCCACTCCGGCACACTGCCGTAGGCGCGGATCTCCGCGATCTTCTCCGCTACCTTCTTCTCGTCCTTGTAGTTCATGGCGTTGAAGATCAGCTCGGAGAAGTCCACCGTCTGGACAGATACGCCGTGTTTCTGGAGGATCTTCTCCGAAAAGCGGACGGTGTTGAAGGCGATGGGCCGGGCCCCCAGCATAGCGATCCGGGCCCCTTTCAGGCCGTTGACCACCGCGCACACGCCGGCAAACCGCTTCAGATCGGCCCGGAACTCCGTGGAATCAATGGGGCAGGTGTGGAGCTGGGTCAGGGTATAGGGGATATTCCGCTGGTAGAGGTTGTTGCACAGGGAGATTTTCCCGCAGAAGGCGTCCCGGCGGTTGGCCATATCCAGCTTGTTGAAGTCGTCGTCGCAGGCCTGGATGAGAACTGGCACGTTCAGGCCGGCCAGCTCAATGGCCTCGGTGATCCCCAATTCTTCGCAGAAGTTGGGCATCACAACCACGATGCCGCCAATCTCCTCCCGGTGCTTCTTGAACAGCTCCGCGCAGACCTTGGCCTCGTCGAAGGTGAGCACCGCGCCGTGCCTGGTGTCGTTCTCGCCCACCATGACATACTCATAGCCCATCTCCGCCATTACTCTGGCAATGTCCTCCCGGGCGGTCTTGACCAGGTGGGAGGGGAAAAAGCTCCGGGTGGAGACGATAATTCCAAATTTATTTTTCATACGATCACACCTCTGTTTTTCGTCTATTGGGCCCAGGTTACTTGTCCTCGGCGCCCAAGTTGCTCAGCAGCAGCGCCAGAATCAGAATCAGGCCCTTGGCAATATCAATAGAATAGTAGGGCACGCTCAGCATAAACAGGCCGTTTTCCACCACCTGGATGAGCAGCGCGCCAATGAGGGTGCCGATGGCGTTGGGCTTGCCCACGCCGGCCACGGCAATACCGATGTTGACAGCCGCCATAGCGGGCATCAGGTAGGATCCGCCGGCGTTGGCCGCCACAGTACCGGCCCGGGCCACAATCAGAACACCGCCCAGCGCAGCGAAAACGCCTGTGACCACGAAGGCGAGGGTCCGGTAGGCGGTGACATTGATACCGGCCAGCTTGGCCGCCTCGGGATTCGCGCCCACCATGTACAGATAGCGGCCGTGCTTGGTGTAGTTTTGAAAAATGGCCACCACTGCCACGGAGGCCAGCATGATAATATAAATCCAGGGCGCCTTGCCTAGCTTCCAGAACAGCTCCGGCACTTCCATGACGATCTCTTGGCCGTTGGCGCCGGGGCGGTTTGGGTTGATGACACTGCCGCCCGAGTAGGTCAAGGCCAGGCCGGACATGATGAACTGCATGGCCAGAGTGGTCAGAATCGCGGGGATCTTGAATTTGAGCACCAGAATGGCGTTGATGGCGCCGAAGGCCATGCAGCAGACCACCGTCAGCAGAATGGCCAGCGGCAAGGGGATGCCGTACCAGACCATAAACGTCAGGGAAAAGGCCGCGCCCAGAGTGGCCAGAGCCCCCACAGAGAGGTCGAACACATTGCAGGAGAAGGCGAAGGTGGTGCCCATGGCGATAACTACCGTGATGGACGCCGCCCGCAGGATATTCTCTACATTATTTAAGGTGAAGAAAAATGAGGGCTGAAGAATGGAAAAGATGACGAAGGCCACAATCATGGAGATAACCGCGCCCCAGGCGGACAGGAAATGGGACAATTTCCTGCGGTTGGTTTTCGATAACAGTTGATTCATTTGACAAGCTCCCCTCCTGTTGAATACAGCAGCAGCTGTTCCTCTGTCACGTCGGCGGTTTTAAATTCTTTTTGAATTTTGCCGCCGTACATCACATAGACCCGGTCCGTCAGCTGTAATATCTCGCTCTGCTCACTGCTTGAGTAGATGACGGCCTTTCCGTTTCTGGCCAGCTCTATGATCAATTTGTAGACGTCCTGCTTTGCGCCCACGTCGATGCCCTTGGTGGGTTCATCAAAAATGTACACGCTGGCGTCGGAGTCCAGCCATTTGCCGATGGTCACCTTCTGCTGGTTGCCGCCGGACAGGTACTCGATGCTCTGATAAGGTGTGGGCGTCTTGATCTTCACGTCTGCGATCTTCTTTTTGGCGGCTTCGACCTCCTGCTTCCGGTCCACGAAGGAAAAGAGCCGGGTATACTTGTCGATGGTGGCCATGGACAGGTTATTGGCCACCGATTCCCCAATGATAATGCCCTCCTTGCGCCGCTCCTCCGGGATCAGGGCCAGACCGGCCTTCACCGCCTGGAGGGGGGACTTGAGCTTCACGGGCCTGCCGTTGATCTCCAGGGTTCCGTTCGCTTCGCCCATAGCCCCGTACAGCGTTTTGCAGAGCTCGGTCTTCCCGGCGCCCACTAGGCCGGAGATGCCTACGATTTCACCGGCGCGGACCTCCATGCGGATATCCTGCACCAACCCTGTTTTCTCGGTGAGCCCGTCGGCCCGGAGAATCACCTCGCCAATGGTCCGACCGCTGCGGTCCAAGGCCTCGTTGAAGGCACGGCCCAGCATCAGTTCCACAATGGCGTTGGTGGTGAGGTCCTTGGTCAGGGGCTTGTTGGCTTCGATAATCCGGCCGTCCCGGAGGACCGTCATGGTTTCGCAGATCTCAAAGAGCTCATTGAGCCGATGGGAGATGAAGATGACGCCGACGCCCTCGCTCTGGAGTTTGCGGACAATTTCAAAAAGCTTTTCTGTCTCCGCGCTGCTCAGAGGGGCCGTGGGCTCGTCCAGAATGAGGAATTTGCACCTGCGCAGCACCGCCCGGGCGATAACTACCATCTGCTTCTGGGCCATGCTCAGCTTGGCGATGATCTGGTTGATGGGGATCTCAATTCCCAGCTGCTTCAAAATCTCCTGGGAGGTCTGCCGGATATGCTTCCTGTTAATAAACTGTTTTTTGCCGATGCCGCGGACCAGATAGTCCATCATAATGTTTTCCGCCACAGTCAGCGTGGAAACCAGGGCTGTGTCCACCTCCTGGTAGACCGTCTCCACCCCCAGATCCTTCGCGGCGTTGGGGTTGCGGAGCTCCACATCCTGACCGTTGACCCGGATCTGCCCTGTGTAGTGGGAATAGACGCCGGAGAGGACCTTCATCAGCGTGGACTTGCCCGCGCCGTTGGCCCCCACCAGAGCCGTTACGTGGCCGCTCTCAATGGTGAAGTCCACGTCCTGGAGCGCCTTGACGCCGGGGAACTCCACGCAGATGTCCCGCATTTCGATTTTTGTCGTTTCTGTCATTGCACACCGCCTTTTCTTGTTGTTTTGGGGGCCGCCGCGCGGAGAATTGCATCCGCGCGGCGAGCCGATCTGCTGGGCCGGCTACTTGGCGTACTTATCCCGCTCCGCCTCGATCTCGTCAGTGTTGAACGCCTCCGTGGAGCCGAAATCATCAAACTTCTGGTCCAGGTTGGACATGTCGTCGCTGTCGGTGATCTGACTGCCGTAGATATTCACAGGCTCCAGGGCGTAGGTCTCCGGGGTCTCCACGCCCAGCACCTTCAGCACCGCCAGGCGCACATCCACCATGCCGATAACATAGGGGTCAACAGCGGCACAGGCGTAGTAGTTGGGGGCGCTGACCATGCGGGCCAGCTCGGTATTGGAGATATCCACCGCGGTGATGGTTACGTCGTCCTGACGGCCGGCATCGTTGATGGCGTCCACCGCGCCGTCCAGGAAGCCGGAGCTGGCGGCCCACAGGCCGATCTTGCCCTCGTTCTTGTTGAGCACGGTCGTGGTGGCGGTGTAGATCTGGCTGTAGGTGTCGCCGCCCAGGTTGGGGGAGATGATCTCCACGCAGTCCAGCTTGCCGCCGGCCATGTACTCCTCGATGACACCGTGGCGGGTATCAAAGGGAACGATGAGTCCAAGAATATTGATTTCAGCAAACTTCACAGGCTGCTGGCCACCGGCGGCTTCTACGCCCTCAATCATAGCGTCCAGGGACAGCTGGGAGAGGGCAATATCGTTCTGGGAGGTGTATGTAACGCCGGGAACATGCTCGCCGCCGCAGTCGAAGCCTACGACCTTGATGCCCTTCTCCACAGCCTTGGAAATCACCTCGTACTGATAGCCCTCATTGGCATGGGAGACAATCCAGATGTCGTAGTCCTTGGACAGGGCCTGCTCCATCAGATCCTGCATTACTACGTCGTCCTGGTTGGACATAAAGGTATCGACCGTGTAGCCCAGGGCCTCGCCCTCATCAATACAGCCCTGGAAGAACTGAGCTGTGTGGTCGGAATTCTCCATGTTGCGGATGACCGCGATCTTGCCGGCGGAGCCGGCCGTCTCGCCGCCGCTGGGCTGCTGGGCGTCGGTCTGCTGCTGGCCGCCGCCGGATTGCGTGTCGCCGTTGGGCGTCTGTCCGCCGCTTCCGCCGCCGCAGGCCGCCAGGCCCAGGACCATTGTGAAGGTGAGTAAGAGTGCTAAAAACTTCTTTTTCATTTTTCTGCTCCTTCTTCGTATGTTTTTATATAAACGGAATCCAAGAGTTCCGATTATATCTGTTGTAACTAAATTATAAAATAAACAATTCGTGTTATTTTTCTAAAGAATAGCGTATATTTTTGAAACTGTCAAGCAATTTTTACAAAAACAGCGTTTTGTACAGGACTTGAATGGTGTTTTTAGCTATATTATCTAAATACCTTGCTGCGGTTTGTGGTTTTCAACGGCAGTTAAGAACTAAATAATTTATACACTATTTAGCTTTAGAGATAAAAAATCGGGAAAGCCTGCTGGCTTTCCCATAAAAGTTTCTGCCTGGTATCCGCCGCGCTGCTACAGCCGCTTCACGGTATCCCGGATCACCAGTGCCGTATTGACGCAGGTTTTTGTTGTGGGAGTTGGCTCCTTACTCCTTATCCGCTCCAGGAGCTTCTGCACCGCAAACTTTCCCAAATATTCCTTTGGAACATTGACAGTCGTCAGTCCCGGAAAACCCACGTTGGCCGTTGGAACATCGTCAAATCCCACTATGGAGACGTCTTCCGGAATATTGTAGCCGTGCTCCCGGAGAGCCCGCATACAGCCGCCGGCAATAATATCGTTATCGGCGAAAAACGCGGTGGGCAGAACCGGATTCTCCTCCAAGTATCGGTTCATATCGCGGTAAGCCGTCTCGTGGGTTGATCCGGTAAAAATGGTATCTAATGTACAGCGCCCTCCTTCCACACAGTCTTTGACGCCTTTTAGACAGCCAATATGGCGCTCGTAGAAATTACTGATCTCCACGCTGGACCGAATATGGCCCAGATGGCGATGCCCGCAGGCCAGCAGATACTCCACCGCTTGCACCGCGCCCTGGACATTGTTGATCACCACGCTGTCAAAGGGTGCGTTCTCAAAAAAACTGTCCAGTATCACCACCGGGAGCTTCAGCGCCATGAAACAGCACAGATCCTCGTACTCCATTTCCGTGGCCAGCAACAGAATTCCGGCGCAGTCGGAGGAGGCGATCCCCTGGAGCTGCTCTTTATCATCCTGTGCCGCGTAGAAATAGGACACCTGCAGCCGGCAGCCAGACTCTGACACTTGGGCGCTCACGCCCTCCAGCAGCGCGGAAAAAAACGGCGTATCTCCATAGACCATACCGTGCTTCTTGAAGATCACCAGATGGATCACCGGGGAGACGGGTGTTTTCCGGCTGTCCCGGCGCAGCCCAGCGCTCTCAGCCGCCTCCAGAATTATTTGCCGCTTCTTCTCGCTGATTCCGGTTCGTCCGTTGAGCGCGATTGAAACTGCGGCGGGGGAAACCCCCAGCTCCTTTGCCAATTCTTTTGCTGTAATCGCCATGTGCTCTCTCCCTCGCTGTTTTGAAGATTTTCTTTATCATAGCACATCACAAACCCGCAAGTCAACAGATTCTCCGGGTGATTAGCTAAAATTTATATAAATTATTAGAAAGCTATTTTTGGCATTTTTATCTCACTATAAATCAGAGTTGTTCAATACGCATAAAAATAGAAGATAAAAATTGTTTGCTTTGCTATTTTTGTGAAATTAACTTGACTTTATATAAATTATATGATAATTTTCATATAAAGCAATATCGCTTTTATAAAATTTTATTTACCGGACAATACTCCGGCGGGAAAGGAAGACCCCTATGCAGTGGAAAAAAGGTATGCCGGCACTGGATCTCTCCGCGCTCCATGACATTCTGGTGGAGGATGACGAGGGAAATATGCAGCCCATGGACCAGCCCTATTTCAAGGCGAAGCAGGTTGCCCCCGGTACCTGGCAGGTCCTCAGCGACGGCGACCACAGCTATGTCATTGAGGGAGACGACGAGGTGATCGTCATCGACAGCGGCTGCGGCGCGGGAAATATCCGGGAGTTCTGCCAATCCCTGGTCCCCGGCAAGCCCCTCACCCGGCTCTTCAACACCCATAACCACTTCGACCACACCATGAACAACTACCAGTTCGAGGTGGTCTATATGTCGGAGAAGAGCTATGCGGGACGGTGTGAAACCTTCGGTGACTTCGAGGTCCTTAAGGATATTCCGGACGACTATCCTGTGGTTTTTCTCAAGGACGGCGACGTTATCAACCTCAAAGGCCGGGCGTTGGAAGTTTTCGCCATTGACGAGCACCGGGAGGGCTCCCTCCAATTCCTGGATCGACGGGAGCGCATCCTGTTCTGCGGCGACGAGCTGAACGGCAACTTCTTTGACAGTCAGGTCTCTGTGGAGCACTCCTACCGCAACCTGAAACGCTGGGCCTCCTTCCGCGACGCCTATGACACCCTGTGCGCCGGGAACGGCATTCACGACGCGGCGTATGTGGACCGGTATCTGGCTACCGCTGCCTATATCCTCAACGGCCACGCCCATGAGGGCCAGGAGTTCTACACCCCCTATATGGACCGCAGCCCCTCCGTCTTTGAGAAGGACGGCAAGCGGGTCCGGGCCCGGCGCAGCCCTAACATGGAGGGGCTGTCGGAGGCCCTTCGGGCCGCCGGTTTTGAGGAGCACCTGAAATACAGCGGTGGCAAGGGGTGCTTTTGCTACATGAGAAAACTCTGCGACGATGGCATTTTTGACCGGCAGCTGGAGATCAACGACTGCCGCTTCTGCTACTATCTCAATAAGATTTGGGATAAAAAATAGACCGGCGCCATTTATCAGCCGGGAAGGATATAAGCCGATCCGAGAGAATTTGGAAGAGGCAAAGAAACCAACCCGGTGGAATTGTTGACGCGCAGAGCGTACAAAATGCGGATACAGCGGAGAAAAAGGGTTATGACGCAGGGAAAAAGTGTCTGGCATCATACGCCGCGTCATAGTTGATACGATGGGATTGCCCCATGCCATAGCCGTAACAGCCGCCAATGTGTCTGATCGGGATGGATCCATCCAGATGCTCCTCCTTTGGGATGTAGTTACAACAGATATTCCAGATTTGAAACAATTTTGTGATGAGCAGCTTTCAGCTTTAGAACATAGTGAGGAACCGTAGCCGCGGTTCCTCACTATGTTTTACTGAAAAATCCCGTGTACGGCAGTGGTCATATCAAACACGCCTTCCGGCAGCCTGATCCGAAGGCTGTGCGCTTGTTGATGATCTCATAGAGCAGCTTGGGGATAAAGCCGTCAGAATATTGAGGCTCCAGCACTGTACTGCTCCGCGATCTTCAACAGCAGCTTCAGCACCTGGGCCATGAGGAACAGGTCCCCGACGATGACCGCCAGCCACCCGTCGGTGAGGGTTAGGCTCAGCTCGCAGAGCTGGGGACTGGCCAGCAGAATGCCCCGATCCTGTTGATAATGGCCCGGCAGATCCAGATGCGCTTGAGAGGATTTGTACGTTTTCTCATAAAAATCTCCTGACCCTGCCCCTTTGGAATTTTCCTCTTGAATTCCGGGCAAACTTCGTGTATAATAAGCAGGACACTGTGGAATATCCTCCGCAGGCATTCGTGTTGAGGTTCCGGTCTCGCGCAATGGATGCCCGTGAACCATGTCAGGCGGGGAACCGAGCAGCATTAAGCGGGAGGATATGTGCCGCGAGGGCTCCGGTTCGGAGCGGATGCTTGCGGAGGGTATTTGACGGTGTGAAAGCCAGACATGATGCGGCCTTTGGCCGCATTTTTTCTGCGAACCGGAAAAGGGGGCGGCCTTCTATGTATCAAGCGCTCTACCGCAAGTGGCGGCCAAGGGCCTTCGCGGATGTGGTGGGCCAGGAGCACATCACCGGCACCCTCCGCCGTCAGGCGGCGGAGGGGAGGCTCAGCCACGCCTACCTCTTCACCGGCACCCGGGGCACCGGCAAGACCACCTGCGCCAAAATTCTGGCCAAAGCGGTCAACTGCCATCATCCGGTGGACGGGGACCCCTGCAACCGGTGCCCCGCCTGTCTGGGCATCGACAACGGGAGCCTGCTGGATGTGCTGGAGCTGGACGCCGCCTCCAACAACGGCGTGGACCACGTCCGCGCCCTCCGGGACGAGGCGATCTACGCCCCCGCCGGACTGACCTACCGGGTGTACATCATCGACGAGGTCCACATGCTGTCCACCGCGGCCTTCAACGCCCTGCTGAAGATTCTGGAGGAGCCCCCGGCCCACCTAATCTTTATCCTGGCTACCACCGAGCTCCACAAAGTTCCCGCCACCATCCTCTCCCGGTGCCAGAGGTTCGCCTTCAAGCGCATTCAGCCCGCCGACATCGCCGGGCGGCTGGCCTACGTGGCGGGGGAAGAGGGCATGGACCTGCGGCCGGAGGCGGCGGAGCTCCTGGCCCGGCTGGCCGACGGGGCTCTGCGGGACGCGCTGAGCCTGCTGGACCAGTGCGGCGCGGCAGGGGGGACCGTGGACAGCCAGCGGGTGCTGGACGTGCTGGGGCTGACGGGAAGCCTGCGGACGGCGGAGCTGATGGACCGGATTCTCCGGCGGGATGTGCCCGGGGCCCTGACGCTGCTCGACGAGCTCTACAGCGGCGGGAAGGACGTGGGGGCCCTTCTGGGGGAGCTCTCCGCTTTGGCCCGGGACCTGCTCATCCGCGTGACCGCGCCCCAGGGCGGGGCGGCGCTGCTCTCGGGGAGCTATGAGCTGGCCGCGCTGGACCGGCTGGCTCGGGGGACGAGCCCCGCCCGGCTGATCCACATGACCGGCCAGCTCCAGGCCGCTGCGGCGGCGCTGCCCCTGAGCGTGAACCGCCGCACCGATGCGGAGCTGTGCCTGATGAAGCTGTGCGACGAGAGCCTGTGCGGGGATGTGACGGCCTTGGCGGCGCGGATCGCCCGGCTGGAGGAGGGGGGACTGCCGGCGGCGGTTCCGGCAGAACCCAGGCCCGTTCAGTCCTCCGGGGCGAAACCGGCCCCAGCGCCGGACGCGCCGCCCTGGGAGGACCCGGCCCCCATTCCGGCCCCGGCGAAGGAAGAGACGCCCCCCTGGGAGGCGCCGCCTCCGCCGGGGGACGGGGATGCTCCCCCGCCGGAACCGGGTTCGATAGAGGCGCCGGAGCGGCCCGCCAAGCCGGCGCCGGGGTCCAGCGGCGGTCTGTGGGAGACGCTGATTGAGCGGTTCAAGGACCACGTCTCCCCCATGTACCAGTACATGCTTGACGACGCCCACGGCGCGCTGGAGGGGGATGTGCTGGTGGTCCGCTGCGGGGACGAGCTGACCCGTGAGTCCCTGGAGGGCAGCGAGGCGGCCCAGGAGATCCAGCGCTTGACAGCGGAGCACCTGGGCCGGTCCGTGCGGGTGCAGTTCGTGGTGGGCGCGGCGGGGGAAAGCCCCGCCGGGGCGTCCGCCCCGGACAAGCTGGAGGAGCTTATCCGCAGAGGCGGAAAATATGACAATTTTGTGGTCAAATAATATCCTCCTTTTACCTTCTGTCTTGCTGAGAGTACAATTTCTTGATCTTTAATGGATAACTGTCTGATAAATCTGGAACTTAAGAAATGTAGGAAAATGTTAGTAAAGGCTGCAAAAGAAGATATAGAGCAATACATGGATTTTGCATACTCATTGGCATTAGATCAGACAAAATCTGGCTATCCTCTTTGGTCGGACGGTGTTTCTACAAAAGAGGAATTTGTGGATTATGTTTGGAAAAGTTACCGTAACGAAGATCGGGAGATTCTTCTTTTTGTTATAGACGGAGCAGTTGATGGATGGATTCAATTTTTCTATCAGGGTTCTCATTAACAGAAATACAGAACAGGCTTTAACAGAGTTCTTGGAATATGCCGGTGTGCATTTTACAGGATATGACCTGTATTTAGGATTCCCAAAAAGAAATACCAACGCAATCTCTGCCCTGATATTTTTGTTTTTGACAGCTCTGCCATACGAGCCGAAGCGGATGGAATTGTAAGGGTTACTGAAAGTAATTTTTCTGAATTTAGGAAAATATATCAATCCGGCCCCGAGACATATTGGAATTCAGAACGTATTTTTTTAGCGCCGAATGAGTGGTTGATATATCTGCTGTATCGGGAGGATATCGCGGTAGGATATGTTTGTGCAAGAAACGGTGAGATTTGCAGCTTGGGCTATCGTGATATTGATTATATCACATATGAGAATATAGCAGCACAAAAGGTAAAAGAGACAATAATATCAACAAACAAAGGAGAACACCATGGCAAAAGGCGGATTTCCCCGCGGCGCGGCGGGTATGAACGCTGGCGGCATGATGCGCCAGCAGGCCCAGATGCAGCAGAAGCTGCTGAAGATGCAGAAGGACATTGAGAAGGCCCAGGAGGAGGTGGAGAAGACCCTGTTCTCCGCCTCTGTGGGCGGCGGCACGGTGAAGGCCGTGTGCAATGGGAAGAAGGAGCTCACCGAGCTGACCATCAGCCCCGAGGCGCTCTCCCCTGACGACGCGGAGATGGTCCAGGATATGGTGCTCTCCGCCGTCAACGAGGCCCTGCGCCAGGCCGACGAGGCCATGACCAAGACTATGGACGGCATCGGCGGCGGCGTGAACCTGGGCGCTTTCGGCCTGTAAGCGGGATGGAACAGGAGCGTCTGGAGCAGCGCCTCCGGGAGGCCCTGGCGGAGATCCGGGGGGCGGACAGGGAGCGGTCCGATCAGGCCCTGCGCCACTGGGACGCGGTGGCCAAGCCCCTCCACGGACTGGGGGAGCTGGAGGGGCTGGTGGCCCGGATGGCCGGGACCGCCCCCCTGCGGCGGGAGCTGAAAAAAGCGGTAGCCGTGTTCTGCGCCGACAACGGCGTAGTGGCCCAGGGCGTCACCCAGACCGACAGCTCCGTCACCGCCGTGGTGGCGGGGAATATGCGCACCGGCCGGTCCAGCGTCTGCTGCATGGCCCGGACGGCGGGGGCCGTTGTGCTCCCTGTGGACGCGGGGATGCTGGCGGAGGTGGAGGGCCTGCGCTCCATCAAGACCGCCCGGGGCACCCGGGACCTCTCGGTGGAGCCGGCCATGGAGCGCGGAGAGGCGGTCAGCGTCCTGCTGGGCGGCATGGAGATCGCCGGGGAGCTGGCGGGGGAGGGGTACACCCTTCTTGCCGCCGGGGAGATGGGCATCGGCAACACCACCACCACCAGCGCGGTGGCGGCGGCTCTGCTGGAGCGGCCGGCCCGGGAGATGACCGGCAAGGGCGCGGGCCTCTCCGACGCGGGACTGGAGCGGAAGATCCAGGTGATTGACAGGGCGCTGGCCCTCCACAGGCCGGACCCCGCCGACCCCATCGGCGTGCTGAGCAAGGTGGGGGGCTTCGACATCGCGGCTATGGCCGGGTTCTATCTGGGCTGCGCCCTTCACCGGGTGCCGGTGATCCTGGACGGGTACATCTCCGGTGCGGCGGCGCTCATCGCGGCGCGGCTGTGCCCGGCGGCGGCGGATGTGCTGCTGCCCTCCCACCTGTCCGCCGAGCCCGGCGCGGGGCTGGTGATAGAGGCACTGGGCCTGCGGCCCCTGCTCCGGCTGGGCATGGCTCTGGGGGAGGGCACCGGCGCGGTGTCCCTCATGCCGCTTATTGACATGGCCCTGGGGGTCTATTTCGATATGCCCTCTTTCGACGGCATTGGCATTGAGGCGTACAAGCCGCTGTGACAGCGAAAGCTGGAAAACGGCTAAAACGCGCTTGACGGTTGACTTCAAAAATTATATAATTATTATGCAACATGGGACAGGGCCGATGAGCAAGGAGGTCATCTATGACTAGGCTTAAATTTGCTTTTGGCATAGTTCTGCTCTTATTTTTGATTGTCTTAGCCTGCGGCTGCGGTGTTTTGGCCGGTAATGAGGATAACGGTCTGGAGGAGCTTTTGACAGTCCATGCGGCAGAGTTCAATGAAATCCTCGATGAGCTTTCTGAAGAATATCCGGACGCGGAATATTTTAGCTTCTACGGCAATATGGGATGCTCAGACGTGGCCTGTATCGACAGAAGCCATGATCATTGGCGTCCCAGGTAGGGTTTTGACGCTGGTATTTGCCTGTCCCTGTTGCAGACCCCGAATAAAAGCCGGTACAGTCTATGGCTGTACCGGCTTTTTATTTTGGCCGAGAGAAGGGCAGCGGCAGGGAAATGGAAAAATCAGAGGACGCAGATGTAAAACGCATATTCCGCCCTCCTCCGCGCAAACTAGGCCGGAAGTGTTGGGAGGGATATGTGATGAAAAATATGCGGATGCCGACGGCTTATACCATCCTCTTCTGCCTGCTGATCCTCACGGCGGCGGCCACCTGGGTGATCCCCGCCGGGCGCTACGAGCGCTCCGGGGAGGAGGAGGCCCCGGTGGCGGGGACCTACCACGCCGTGGAGCAGTCGCCTCAGGGGGCCGGGGATGTGGTGCTGGCCTCGTTCCAGGGGTTCTATGACGCGGTGGATGTGGCCCTCTTCATTCTGATGGTGGGCGGTTTTCTGGGCGTTGTGATGAGAACCGGGGCCATTGACGCCGGGGTGGGGAACGTGACGCGGCTGCTGGGCGGGAAGGAGATTCTGCTGATTCCGGTGCTGATGGTTATGTTCAGCCTGGGGGGCACCTCCTTCGGCATGTGGGAGGAGACGATGGCCTTCTATCCGCTGCTGATTCCGGTGTTTATCGCCGCGGGGTACGACGCCCTGGTGGGGATCAGCGTGGTGCTGCTGGGCAGCGGGGCCGGGGTGCTGGCCAGCACCGTCAATCCCTTTGCCACCGGGATTGCCTCCGGGTTTGCCGGGGTGTCCCTGGGGGATGGGATGATGATCCGGCTCGTGATGCTGGTGGTGTTTGACGCGCTGGCCATCTGGTATGTGATGGCCTACGCCGGGAGGATTCGGGCCCACCCGGAGAAGTCCCTGGCCGCCGGGCTGGGGGGAAAAGGGAGCGGCAGTAAGGGCGGGGATGTGCCGGTGCTGGACAGGCGGCGGAAGTGGGTGCTGGCGGTGTTCGCCGGAGTGTTTGCGGTGATGATCTACGCCGTGATCCCCTTCGATGAGATCGGCGCGCCCATTCCGACTCTGAGCTGGTGGTTTCCGGAGCTCAGCGGGCTGTTCCTGGTGGGGGGAATTCTCGTGGGGATTGTCTACGGCCTGGGGGAGCAGGATATCGTGGACAGCTTCGTGGACGGGGCGGCGGACCTGGTGGGCGTGGGGCTTATCATCGGCATCAGCCGGGGCATTACCGTGCTCATGGACGGGGGGCGGATTACGGACACCGTGCTCTACTGGGGGGAGCGGGCTTTGGAGGGCAGCGGGTCTGTGGGGTTCATTCTGCTGGTGTACCTCATCTACCTGCCGCTGTCGGTGCTGATTCCGTCGTCCTCGGGGCTGGCGACGCTGTCGATTCCCATTGTCGCGCCCTTGGGGCAGTTCGCCGGGGTGGGCGGGGAGCTGATTGTCACCGCGTTTCAGTCCGCGTCGGGGCTGGTGAATATGATCACCCCTACCGCCGCTGTGGTGATGGGCGGACTGGCGCTGGGCGGGGTGCCCTACGACCGGTGGATTCGGTTCGTATGGAAATTGATACTAGTATTTTTCCTGCTGTCCATCGCATTTTTGGCGGTATCCGCCGTTTTCTAGGAACCGGATCCTGTGTTATACTGGAACGCAGTAAACCGCGAAGGAGACGGCGCTATGAGAGTCATCGACATGCACACCCACATCTTCCCCGACAAGATCGCCGCCAAGGCCACGGTGGCTACGGCGGACTACTTCGACCTGCCGGAGCCCCCCAACCACTACGGCAGCGTGGGGGAGCTGGTGGAGACCCTGGAGGGGGCGGGGATCGACTACGCAATGGTCTTCTCCGCCGCTACCACCGCCCATCAGGTGGAGCACATCAACCGGTATATCTGGGAGGAGGCCCTCAAGCAGCCCAGGTTTATCCCCTGCGGGACCCTCCACGCGGAGTATGAGGACTACAGGGACGAGCTGGCCTGGATGCGGGAGCACGGGATCTTCGGGGTGAAGATTCATCCGGAGTTCCAGCATTTTGTGCTGGACGACGAGCGGATGTTCCCTATGTATGAGGAGATGGAGAAAAACGACATGTTCCTCATCGCCCACATGGGGGACCCCAGAGTGAATGTGTCCGGACCCAGGCGGATGCTGCCCATTGCCAGGACATTTCCCAGGCTGCGGTGCATTGCCGCCCATCTGGGGAACTGGGGGGACTGGGATATCGAGAAGATTCGGCCTATCGCCAGGCTGGAGAACATGTACACCGACATCAGCTCCTCCTTCAGCTACGTGGAGGACAAGGGGCCGCTGTACCCCATTCTCCGGGAGTACGACCCCAGCCATGTGTTCTTTGGGTCCGATTACCCCATCTGGTGCCCGAAAAAGGAGCTGGAGAAGGCGATGGGGCTTGGACTGGAGGAGGACTTTCTGGAGGATATCCTGTTTCACAACTTCGCCCGGTTCTACCACTACAAAAAACTGTGATTGTGTGTTTATGAAGACCGGCCGCCCTGCGGAAGCAGGGGCGGCCGGTTTTGGCTTTCTTCGTCTATTGAATCTCTGTGCCGGTGTCGTTGAGGACGAAGCCGCCCTTGAAGGTTGCATTGCAGGCTTTTGCAATGGCGGTCAGGTCCCGCTCCGTCAGGTTGTCCCTTTTGATTTTTTTGCTGATATTTTGAACAGAGGTGGGGGGCTCTAATTTTGCACCGAGCTCTTTGAGCGTCATTCCCCTTACCGCAAGAAGCATTTTTACTTTGACCGCCATACCCATGGGTTTATCCTCCAATGAAAGCTTTTCGTTTATAATATAAGCGAATTCCCCTAAAAAAGCAAGAAAAGTTTATTGGTGTTGACAAGTTCAACCTATTGGATTATAATATCAACTAAAAGGGAGAACAAGGAGGGGACGATATGGAGAAAATTACTGACATTTTAGAACGGGCACAGCTTCGGGGCTTTGGTGCGTTTCTAATGGATGGCGGCGGCGAGCTGTGGGATTGCCCGGAGGACGGGTTCTCGGCGGAGGAGCTGCTGGGGGAGGGGGAGATGAAATTCTGATACACAAGGGGGCCTCCTGTTACCAAATAGGAACTGCTTCGTTATTGGATTGTAATGGAGCTGTAACCCACAGATGAAGGGAGATCCGCTATAATAAAGCCCGTAGGCTTCGGCAGACAGAACAGGAGGTACGGTGTACATGACGATAGACAAGAAGAAAATTGCGGGGATTGTGCTGGCGATTCTGGCCGGACTGGCCGCGGCGGGGATCATTATCTGGCAGCCCTGGAACCGGCCTGAGCCGGAGACGAAAGCGCCGGTACAGCAGATAGACGGCGATGAGACGCCGGAGGCCCCCGGTGAGAAGGGGCCCGTGCTCCAGGTGGGCGGAAAGGAGATCGCCTGCACCATCTACGAGGGGGACGGCTGGAGCATCTATGTGCCCGAGGGGTGGACGGTCCGGGAGGGGTCCGGCGGGATGTGGATGAGCCGCGATGAGGCCGTGCTGGAGGTGTGGCGTCAGGAGACGGCGGACTACGACGGGAGCTTCGCGTCCGTAACGGCGGGAAAGGACGGCGGCAGAGAGCGGATGCTCTACCTGGCGGACGGAAAGGGCGGCAGCTGGGAGCTCCGGGGCTTCGCGTCCAATCCGGAGAGCTGGGCGGAAAACGAGAAGCTGATGATGGAGACGGCCCGGACCTTCCGGCTGAACGGGGAAGCGCCCTTTGCGGACTGGGGCTCCCTGGCCGAGGAGCCGGACTGGCAGGAGGCCGAGGGGATGACGGTGCTGTTTCTGGACAAGGACGGCTATGTGCTGGACGACGAGGTCCGGAAGGCCGTGGAGGCGTACATGGGCGGCTGGTCCGGGGAGACGCGGGCCCTCTTCACAGGGGAGTACCGGGTGGAGGAGATCGCGTGGATTTCCAGCTACAGCGAGCTGGTGGAGGAGTATGTGAACGTCTTCCGGGCGGATGTGCGCTATGAGCTGTCCCAGGAGGGCATGGAGAGGATCGGGGACTGGGAGTTCCCAGTCCAGGACGGCTGCGTCCAGCCGCCGGACGGGCTGCTGCTGGCGGTGTACCACGACGGCGGCTCGGTGGGGAGGACCAAGTGGTTGGATGAGGGGACCCTGGAGAGCCAGGCCGGATTGGCCGCTGTGCTGGCACAGTAGACGGAAAGCGAACAGAGAACCGCCCGCGCCAAAAAACGGCGCGGGCGGTTCGTTTTACCGCGTTACTGCGCGGCGGGGACCAGCTCTCTGGCCTGCTTTCCGGTTACGTGCTCGATGGTCAATGCCAGCATGCACAGCCGGGAAAAATCTTTTTCGATATACTCCGTCCGGTGCTCCGGGGTGTCGGCGGGGGCGTACTTCCGGGCCAGCAGCTCCACAGAGCGGCGCTTCTCCGCCGGGGCCTCGACAATCCGGATCCGGCCAAAGGCGATGACGCTGCGGTAGTGGGTGGTGTACCGCTCCGGGACTACCTGATCCTGGTCGATGACGCAGAAGGAGGCCTTCTCATTACGGGCGACGGCGTCCAGCTTGTGGCCGGACTGGGCGCAGTGGAAATAGAGGGTGTCCCCCTCCCGGACGTAGCTGATGGGGACGGCATAGGGGTAGCCATCGTCCCCGGACAGGGCCAGGACCCCGGCGGTGCCCCGGTCCAGGATGGACAGGCAGTCGGACTCCGGCAGGACTTGCTTTTTCCGGCGCATTTCTCGGAACATAGGCGCGGCCTCCTTTACAAATGGTATTGATGAGACAGATTGATTACTGCTTGCTGTGGAACTTCTCCAAAATATCTGCCAGATTTTTCAGCCAATCGCCCTGGAAGTCCTCAATGCGGCCCGCGTCGGTGAGGGAGGCCAGCTCCGGGTTCAGGGGCATCCGGGCCAAGAGCTTCAGGCTGTGGGCGTCAGCGGCGGCCTGGGTCCGGCCAGGGCCGAAGAGAGGGATCTCCTTGCCGCAGTCGGGGCAGAGAAGATAGCTCATGTTTTCCACAATGCCCACGATGGGCACGTTCATCATCTCCGCCATCTTTACGGCCTTTTCCACCACCATGCTCACCAGCTCCTGGGGGGAGGCCACGATGATCAGCCCGTCCAGGGGCAGGGACTGGAACACGCTCAGGGCCACGTCGCCGGTGCCCGGGGGCATATCCACGAAGAGGTAGTCCACGTCCCAGATCACGTCGGTCCAGAACTGGGTTACCACCCCGCCGATGACCGGGCCCCGCCAGAGGACCGGGTCCGTCTCATTGTCCAGCAGCAGGTTCACGCTCATGAGCTGGATGCCCGTGGAGGTGGGGACGGGGATCATCCCCCGCTCGTCGGCCATGGCCCGCTGGCGGACACCAAAGCACTTGGGAATGGAGGGGCCGGTGACGTCGGCGTCCAGGACGCCCACCTGATAGCCCTTCCGGCTCATGAGCACCGCCAGCTGGCTGGTGACCATGCTCTTGCCGACGCCGCCCTTGCCGGATACGACGCCGAAGACCTTGCCCACACGGGCGGCGGGGTTGTGCTCCTTCAAAAAGGACTGGGGCTCGGTGCGCTCCCCGCAGTTCTCGCCGCAGGTGGAGCAGTCGTGGGTGCATTCAGACATTGCTTACATCTCCTTGTTTTCTTTGATGGGTTGCTTCCGGTTTTCCAGATATTCACGCAGCTTGGCCAGGGCCTCGCTGTGGCGGGCGGATTTCAGGGTGGGGAAGGATTGCAGCAGGCGGCGGTCGAAGAAGTCCTGGCGCTCGTAGAGGGCGTGGAGCTTCCGCTGGGCCTCCGCCCGGACCTCCTCCAGCCGCTGGCGTTGGGCTTCGGTGAACTGGCGCTGTCCGGCCCGGAGCTGCTCCAGCCGCCGGGCCAGCTCGTCGTGGACGTCGTGGAGCTTAGCGAGGTGGCTGCCTACGCGGAGGGCGCTGCGGACGGAGACGGCGATATCCGCCAGGTAGAGGACGCCCAGCACCAGGGCCAGAGGGACCCCCAGGCCGGCGGCGAAGAGGGTGCCCAGCCACCGGGCGATGGGCGGGTTGGCGAAGTGGCAGAGAAACACGCTGGCCAGGCCGAAGAGGGTGGAGTTGAGCAGGCAGACCCGGCCGTTGAGGTGGAAACGGTAGCGGGAGTAGTCCCACCAGCGCATGTGGAAGAGTTTTTCCATGCCATAGGAGGTGATATACTCCACGGCGGAGGTGAGCACCGCCCCCAGCAGAAAGGTCAGCAGGGGATTTTCGCACCTGCCGTCCAGAACCAGCAGGACCACTAGGGCTCCGTGGCCGTAGATGGGGCAGAGGAGGCCGTTGAGAAAGCCCCGCTTCTCACATAGCTTTCTCTGGCCGATGGAGCAGTATACCATCTCTCCGCACCAGCCCAGAAAGCTGTAGGCCAGCAGGAGGAGAAAGGTGAAGCAGCCCCGCTGGAGGGGCGAGACGCAGGCGTCGGGAAAAAAGAGCGGCATAATGGGACCTCACAGACTGACAATGTGGCAGGCGTTGGGGTGGAGGCGGCGCAGGCAGGCCGCCTCCCGGCTCTGGCAGGTGAAGAGCAGGATCTGCCGCTGGGCGGAGAGCTCCAGCAGATAGTCCAGGGCCGCGGCCATGCGCCCGTCGTCGAAGCTGACCAGGGCGTCGTCCAGGATGATGGGGGCGGCGTTTTCCGCCGGCAGCACCAGCTGGCACACCGCGAGGCGTACCGCCAGATAGAGCTGGTCCGACGCACCCTGGCTGAGGAACGCGGCCTCATGGGGGGCCAGACGGTCCGCCTCCTGGGCGGAGGGGGTCATCTCCCGGTCCAGCAGAACTCTATTATACTTCCCCTGGGTGAGCTTTGTAAATATCTCCGCCGATTTTTCTCCCAAAGCCGGAGAAAACCGGTTTTGCAGGTCCGTGTCCGCCTGGGAGAGGACCTCCATGGCCAGAGCGATGGCGTCGTACTCCGCCTGGAGCTCCTCCCGGCGGGAGAGAAGCGCCGCCTCCCGCTCCCGCAGGGCGATGGGGTCGCCACGGCCCTGGATCTGGCCGGTGGTCCGGTGGATGGCGGCCTTGAGGGATTCCTCCCGGCCGAGAAGAGTCCGCAGGCTGTTTTGCAGCTGGTCCCTGGTCAGCGTGGGGCGTTTGACGGGCTGGGCGGGCGCGCCGGAGAGAGCAGCGGCGGGCTGGGCGGAATGGAGGCTGGCCTCATAGCCGGCTTCGGCGGCGGCGAGGGCGTCCAGGTCGGACTGGTGGGCGGCCCGGGCGGATTCCAGGGCGTCCAGAAGGGCCTGGTATGCCGTTTCCTCCGCCTGGCGGCGGTCCTGCCCGGCCTGCCAGCGGGCTTTGCGGCGGGTGTAGAGGAGCGCGGCGCAGAGCGTATATATAAGAAGGGCCAGCATGGCTCCGGCGGCGGCGAGCGGGGAGACGGAGACGGCAAGCCCCCCGGCGACGGCGGCGGCGAGGCCGGGCAGAAGCCACAGCGCGGAGAAACGGGGGGGAGCGCCGGGGGCCTTCTCCTCGGGGTGGGACTGGGCGGCAGCTTCCTCCGCCTGGCGGAGGGCATCGGCGGAGCGCTGGGCGCGCTGGCGGGCCTGGTCCGCCAGCTGGGAGAGGCGGAGAGAGGCGGCCTGGGCCTCCTGGCGGGCCTCCGCCTGCCGGGAGAGGGCGTCGGCCTGGTCCGCGGCCTCGTGGCGGGAGAGCAGGGCGTGGACGTTTTGGATCTGGGACCGGGTGGCGGTCAGGTCCTTTTCACAGCCCTGGAGCTGGCTGTCCAGAGTCCGGAGCTCCCCCAACGTAGCTTGGACAAGGGTGAGCTCCCGCTCCAGCTGGGGCAGCAGGCCGGTCTGGTTGTGGCGGCGGCGGTTGAGCTGACGCCGCAGGCGGTCGGAGACGGCGGAGCAGGACACGTCCTCCTCGCCGGTGGTGACGAGGGCGTTGATGCGCTGCTCCAGGGCTGCGTGGGGGCCGATAGCCAGACCGCCCTGGCGGATGAGGGCGCTGCGGACGTAGACCTCCTGGGGGACGCCCAGCAGGAGCTCTCCGCAGTCCGAGGCGGTGAGGCCCTCCACGGGGGAGGCGGTGCCGGTATAGACGGCGGAAAAGGCGGACATGGGGGAGTTGGCCCGGGCGGTGCGCCGGGTGAGGGTCAGGTCCCGGCCACCGGCGCAGAGGTCCATACTGCCCTCCATGAAAGCACCGCTCCAGGGCTGGTAGCGGCGTTTATCGGCGTTAGGGCTGCGATCCCGGGTGTTCAGACCGTAGAACATAACCTGAAGAAAGGCGGTCCAGGTGGATTTTCCGCCCTCGTTGGGGGCTTCTATCACGTTCAGTCCGGGCCGGAGAGACAGCTCCGCACGCTCCAGACGGCCGAAGGAGGCGGCCAGCTTCTTGATGTACATGGAATACCTCCACAATATATATAATGAAAAGCTTCTGGACATACTATATCATGGGAAGGGAAAAATGTCTCCAGGTAAACTGGAAAAATTTTTGAAATTTTTTCGGGAAAACTATTGACAAAGCGAGGGGGATCTGTTATATTAGTCAAGCCGTCAGCGAGCGGGGAGCTCAACGAGGCGAGCAGCTGAAAAAACT
>JAAWUC010000073.1 GCA_022804995.1 Oscillospiraceae bacterium | reverse complement strand
TCCACTGCCTACTCGTACATTTTATCCCTCATTAACTTTGTGGCCTGTCTGGTTATGAAGCCAGACAGGCCTTTTTTCGACAGGCTGTGGCCCCCAGGCTTTTGCCTGGGGGCCTCCTTTTGATAAAAGTGGAGGGCTTGACAAAGCAAACCCTCCGTGGTATGATAATCCCAGGGACACCGCCGCGAGGTGGTCAGCCCGAACAATGAGTGGTCAAACTAAGTTGACCGTCCGGATGCCAGCCGGGCGGTCAACACGCTTTCGTGTCAATTTTTTGGCCCCCAGGCTTTTGCCTGGGGGCCTCCTTTTATCGCCAAATCAAGCCGTAATCGAAGACATATAGGTCGCCCTCTCCCCTGACCATATCCAGCGTCAGGGTAAACTCCCCCTCCGGCAGCGGCTCCAGCGAGTATTCCGTCTCCCGGCAGATCTCTCCCAGGGCGTTGATCGCCTCCTGTTCCCGCACAGCCTCCAGCGCCGTGCCATTCACCAGCAGGACCGGCGCGCCGTCCCCTCTCCACCGGAGGATTCCGATAGCGCCCTCCGCCACATCCGGGGCCGTGACGGTTTTCTCGATGGTGGCCAGCGGCTCCCGATCCGCCAGGAAAAGCGCGGTTGTGTTTGGCTTGAAGAAGGTGGTAGCCATAAGAAATCCGTTGTCCCCGCAGAAGCCGTTGTCGTCCGGGAGCTTGTACTCCAACCGGTAGGAAATATTTTTCTCCAGCGGGAAATCCAGCCGCCGGGTGGATTGGAGGTAGGTGGATTTGGAGCTGGAGGACTCGAAGGGCCCCGCCGTCCCCACCACCTCTCCGGTGTCCAGCCGCGTACAGGTGATGGTGAACGTAAATTCCGAGTTCAGCGTACTCGCGCCGTTCCACAAGGACCAGACAACAACACTCTCCAACACGCCGAATCCATCGCTGATAAACGTCACCGCCGCCCGGCGGCACTGCTCGGCGTGGAGCGGATTGGTGTCGATCCGGGCCTCCTCCTTCGCCGAACCGACGATGCCCTCCAGAGTAGCGCCCGCCCCGGGCCCCTGAAACAGGCCGTATTGTCCGGTCCACCCGTGCCCGTCACCCCCGGCGGCCTCCCGGCTCTCCAGGGCGTTGACCCACATGCTGTCCGTGCGTCCGCCGCACCCGTGATGCACCCAGTCCTGCACCGTCTGCCGGTAGGCGTCCCGCGCCAGCCGTTCAAGCCGCCGCCGCGCCCGGCCCGAGGCGGTAAGCGCATCCTCCAGCACGCCGCACATCCGATTAAAGTCGAGGCGCATCACCCGATCGCCCTCCTCCCACTGTGGGAGCCGGTAATTTTCTGTGTAATTCATGCAGTTCTCCTTTATAAATAGATGTTAACGGCATAACACCGTTACACCCATGGCTGTAACGGGGGAGAAGATGCACATCCGCGTACAACGTCAAAAAGAGCGTTTCTCGAGGAAACGCCTCTCAGCCTGAAGAACAGCGCGGCTATCCCTGCTTAACCCGTGTGGACACTATAGCGAAGAAAAATTTTTCATTGAGCCATACCAGACAAAAAAGATCCACTTTTTTTACTATGGCGCGTGACAAGCCTGGACAATTGTGTTATTATAACAATGCAAAAAGGGCTGCCGGTACATCATACCGAGGTAACTGTCATTAAATATTTGTACAGCAGTTTATGAGAGAGCTTATTATAGTAAGCTAATACAGTTAAAAAATATCCTCCGACTATCTGCTGGGGCTGAGCGGCAGGCCGGACCCACAACGATAAAACCAGTCTATATTTTTTGAAAGAAGTGGATATAGCATGACCAAAGTAACCGTAATCTCCGGATTCCTTGGAGCGGGAAAGACCACACTGATCAAAAAGCTCCTGGACGAGGCCCTGAAGGGCGAAAAAATCGTCCTCATCGAAAACGAGTTCGGCGAGATCGGCATCGACGGCGGCTTCCTCAAGGACGCCGGCATTGAGATCTCCGAGATGAACTCCGGCTGCATCTGCTGCTCCCTGGTGGGGGACTTCGGCGAGGCGCTGAAGAAGGTAATGGCCCAGTTCCACCCCGACCGCATCCTCATTGAGCCCTCCGGCGTGGGCAAGCTCTCCGACGTGATCCGGGCTGTCCAGGACGTGGTAGACCAGGTACCGGATATGGCTCTCACCAGCGCCGTCACCGTGGCCGACGCCTCCAAATGCAGGACCTATCTCAAAAACTTCGGCGAGTTCTACGCCAACCAGATCCAGTACGCCGGGGCGATCATCCTCAGCCGCACCCAGAAGGTGGACGCTGAAAAGCTGGAGGCCGCGGCGGCCCTTCTGCGGGAGAAGAACGAGAAGGCCCCCATGGTTACAACCCCCTGGGATCAGCTCACCGGCGCGCAACTCCTCTCCGCCATGGAGAGCGGGGACACCCTGGCCTCCGGACTGCTGGCGGAGGTGGAGGAGGAGGCCTGCCCCGCCTGCGGCGGGCACCATCACCACCACGATCACGAGTGCGGCCATCACCACCACGAGCATGAGCACGGCGAGTGCTGCTGCCACGGCCATGATCACGAGGAACGCCACCACGAGCACTGCCATGACCACGATCATGACCACGACTGCGCCTGCGGCCACCATCACGGCCACCACCATCACCACGGCCACGACGCCGACGAGGTCTTCACCTCCTGGGGTGTGGAGACGACCCATACCTTTACAGCGGAAAAGCTGGAAGGTATTCTGGCGGAGCTGGACGGTGAGCGGTACGGCATGGTTCTCCGGGCCAAGGGCATCGTCCCCGCGCCGGACGGCACGTGGCTCCACTTCGACTTTGTCCCCGGCGACCGGCAGGTCCGCACTGGCGGCGCTGACTATACCGGCCGGCTGTGCGTCATCGGCAGCAAGCTGGACGAGGACGGCCTGAAGGCTCTCTTCGAGGTGTAGGCCATGCCCAAGACCTATCCCGTCTACCTCATCGCCGGTTTTCTGGACAGCGGCAAGAGCACCTTTATCAACGGCATCCTCTCCGACGGCTTCGCCATTGAGGACCGGACCCTCCTCCTGCGGTGCGAGGAGGGGGAGACAGAATATGACAAAAAGTATCTTCGCAATGTAACAATCCTCTCCGTAGAGGATCCGGAGTCCCTGACCCCGGAATTTCTGGAGGCGGAGCGGAAGAAATGCCGGGCAGAGCAGATCCTGGTGGAGTACAACGGCATGTGGGAGCTCCAGGACTTCTACGTCCGCTGCATGCCCCAGACCTGGGTGCTCTACCAGATCATCGCCACGGTGGAGGGCCCCTCCTTTCTGGTCTACTCCAAGAATATGGCCGCGCAGATGATGGATAAGCTGCGCAACGCGGATATGATCGTCATCAACCGCTGCGATCAGGCCTTGTGCGACGAGCTGCGGAGGAAGAACCTGCGGCTCATCAACCGCCGGGCGGACATCTTCCTGGAGCGGGAGGACGGCCAGGGGGAGAACTATATGGACGGCACCGTCTCCGCCTTCGACCTGGACCAGGATGTCATCGAGATCGCCGGCGAGGACTACGGCCTCTGGTACGTGGAGATCATGGACAGTCCCCGGATGTACGAGGGGAAGACGCTGGTCTTCCGGGCCATGATGTGCAAGCCCCCCAAGTACGGCAGGTACTTCACCCCGGGCCGGTTCGCCATGGTCTGCTGCGCCGACGACATGAGCTTTCTGGCGGTGGCCTGCATCGGATATGACGTGAAGGACATCCCGGAGCGAACCTGGGTGGAGGTGCGGGCGGTGTGCCGGGTGGAGCACTGGGACCCCTACGAGGGGGACGGCCCCGTGCTCCATGTGGAGAGCGTCACCCCCTGCGAAAAGCCGAAGGACGAGATCGTTCAGATGTGAGGAAGGGACCGCCCCGATGCTCGGGGCGGTCCCTGTACTCTTTTACGGTATTTCATGCCGGACATCCTGTCTCCCCCGACATCCCCTGGCACTCCCGGCAGCGGGCCATGTGCCGCTTGATGCAGCCGAAGGTCTCCTCGCTGATGTCGTGCTCTATCTTGCAGGCGTCGGCCAGCGCGGTTTCCCGCCCCACCCCCAGCAGCATCAGCAGTTCCGAGAGCACCACATGGCGCTCATAGATCCGCTGGGCAATAGACAGCCCGGAGGGGGTCAGGGTGATGTGTCCGCCGCCGTCTATCTTCACATACCCCTTCTCCCGGAACTGCTTCATCGTCACACTGATGGTGGGCTTGGAGTAGCCCATCTCGTTGCATATGTCGATGGAGCGTACCGTTCCCATCCGCTGGAGCAGAATATAGATCGTCTCCAGGTAGTTTTCCGTCGATTCCTGATACATAGCCCCCACACCTCATCCGCCGGCAGTTCCAAAGTGATACCTCAAATATACCACAGCCCAGCAGCGCTGTCAAGGAAGCCGCCCCGTGCAAAAGGCGGCATGCTCCCGGAGGAACACGCCGCTGTCCTTCTTTTGAGCTCCCGCCGTCTCAGGTGTCCCGCAGGGCCATCTTCGACACCAGCATGGACAAAAACTGGGCAGGGGTGGGCTTGCGCTCCATTTTCCGGCCCCAGAGGCTGTCCAGAGAGCCCTGCCGCCAGAGGGCGTCGATCAGGGTCCGGATATTGCGCTCCACCGCTTTCCAGGTGGTGTGGTAGTATTTTGCCACGTCCGGATACAGCCACTTGGTGGCCAGGGAGAGGCGCTGGGGATCTCCCAAGGCCAGCTCCACCGCATAAGCCGCGTAGAAAAAGCCGGTGTAGTTGGCTGTCGCGCCCAGACGGTAGAGCAGCTCATAGATCGCCTCCGACCGTCCGTTGTACTGTTCCAGTTGACTCATCGCGTCCTCCTTCCACTCTGCGGCAGACCTTCGGACTTAGGAAAATTCTACCACGATTATCGAAAATTGTCAAGAAACACTCTTCGTCTTTTTCCAACACGTCTTTTTCAATATTTTGGAAAAAATCAGGGATGCGCCCCAAAGTTGACATGAATTTCTTCAAAAAGCAACAGCCGCGCGCTTGCGTTGCGGCGGCTGTTGCGCTATGCTGGGGTCACAAAAGAAAGGAGGACTCATCTATGAGCCTGTCAGAAAACCTTCAATTCCTGCGCCAGCGCCGGGGCGTCACCCAGGAGCAGCTGGCCGAGGAGCTAGACGTCAGCCGTCAGTCCGTGAGCAAGTGGGAGAGCGGCGTGAGCTATCCGGAGATGGATACCATCTTAAAGCTGTGCGACATCTTCCATGTGGATATGGACACTCTGCTGCGGGGCAGCGCGGAGCAGAGCCTCACCGAGGACACCGCCGGCTATGACCGCTTCATGACCCTCTACGCCCGGCGGATGGCCGGGGCGGTGTCCGCCATCATCGCCGGGGCGGCGGTGATGATCCTGCTGCATCTGCGGATCAGCGAAATGCTCAGCGGGGCGGTCTTTATGCTGATTGTGGCGATTGCCGCCGTGGTAATGGTAGCCAGCGGCATGGAGGAGGACAACTTCCGCAAGCAGTACCCTGCCATCCCGGACTTTTACACCGAGAAGGAAAAGCGGGACTTCCGCCGCCGCTACATCTGGTACGTCGCCGGGGGCGTGGGGGCCATCCTCTTCGGCGTGGTTCTGCTGCTCCTGGCGTTCACGGTGGTGCCGGAGGAGGAGCCTTACGAATCTCTGATAGGGGCGCTGTTCCTGCTCATTGTGGCGGCGGCCGCCTTCTTCCTGGTCTACGGCGGAATGTCGGAGGACAAGTACGACATCCCCAAGTACAACTGGGAGAACAACCCCACCCCGGAGGAGAAGGCGAAGCGACGTCTGGCGGGCGTGGCCTGTGCGGTGATTATGCTTCTGACCACTGCCCTCTATGTGGGCCTGGGGCTGGCTCTCAACGAGTGGGAGTGGGCCCCGGTCTTCTACGCCGTGGGCGGCATCCTCTGCGGCGTGGCGGCGGTGGTGCTCCTGCCCCGGTGGCGGGAGGACTGAGCCCCGCAGATAAAGAAAGAGCGGCTGGCCGGATTCCGGCCAGCCGCTGCTTACAGCTCCCGCTTTACCATAATGATATCCTCTGTCTGATAATCGACTGTAAAGCCATTGTGCAAAAACAGATGAACAGAGGGGTTATCAATGGCGATATCGTCGTACAGCGCGGTCAAGCCATTCTCCTTTGCCGCCCCGCACAGGAGACGCAGGCCCTCTGTTCCGTATCCCCGCCCTCTGTGCCTGGCGTGCACGATTATGTCCGCTATATAGAGATTTCTCTGACAATCGAGGTAATACGCGATCTCTCCCACAAAGGCATCCGCTTCTCTGTCCATCAGATACCGGTAGTACCGCTGGCCCCCGTGCTGGACGATCCACTTATGATACCAGGCGCTCCATTTTTCCTTCGGAAAAGGGAGCGTCCCGCCCTGGGCGTGATTGTAGGACATGGTTTCCGGGTCGCCCATCAGCTCCGCCCTGAACCACAGGTCCTCTAACTTGGGCTCATACAAACTCAGCATAGTATTTATTACCCCGCCAGGATATCGCAGGCCACCGGGGTGTAGAACAGCTCCTGAACCCACTTCCGGTCCGTGGTCTGGCCCAGAATCCACATGAGCTTGGCGCACACCGCCTCTGTGGTCATGTCGTAGGCCTCCAGAATGGGCAGGTTCCGCTTGATGGAGGTCCCAACGTGGTAGACCGACAGATCGCTGCCCTCGTTCTCCACCTGGGTGGTCATGACCACGGTTTTCCCGGCATCCAGCCCCGCCTTCACCGTGTCATAGTAGTCCCCGGCCTTGTAGGTGGGCAGGCCCCCCACGCCGAAGCTCTCGATAATCAGCGCGTCGCTGCGCTCCAGCAGGTACTCCGCCACGCCGCAGTCTGTCCCGGGAATCAGCTTGAGCAGGGCCACCCTGGGGTTGACCTCCCCGTAAAACTGGGGCACTGCCCGGGCCTCGGGCCGTATGTAGCGGATGATCCGCCCGTCCCGGACCATGCCCAGGAGGGGGTAGTTGATGCTGGAGAAGGCCTCGAAGCTCTTGCTCCGGGTCTTTCTGGCCCGGGTGCCCAGGATGATCTTCCCGTTGAAGACCAGCATCACCCCGGCCATGTCCGACGCCGCCACCGTCACCGCGTCCCGGAGGTTCTGCTTGCTGTCGGTGGTCTCGAAGCCGATGGGCTTCTGGGCCCCGGTGAGGACGATGGGCTTGGGGCTGCCCTGGATCAGATAGCTGAGCCCAGCGGCGGTGTAGGCCATAGTATCCGTGCCGTGGGCGATGACAAAGCCGTCGAACTCCCGGTAGTTCTCCCGGACAGCCCCGGCGATCCGGGCCCAGTGCTTGGGCTGAATATTTGTGCTGTCCAGGCTGAAGAGCTGGAGGCACTGGATCTGGCAGAGCCCGGAGAGGTCGGGCAGGTATTTCAGGAGCTGCTCGCTGGTGAGCTCCGGGCTCAGCCCGTTCTCCCCCATCTCCGAGGCAATGGTTCCCCCGGTGCCGATGAGCAGGATTCTCTTCTGTTCCATGAGGTCTCCTTCCATCTGGGTTATCTGCTGAACTGGTACAGATCGCATTTCATCATGCCGTTGTAGAGCTTCCGCTTTTTATCCGCCCTCCGGCCGAAAAGCTTTTCAAATTCCGGGTGGCTGGTGATCACCAGGGTTCGCCACCGGGGCGGCACCTGCCGGTAGACCCGGCCGAACATCCGGTAGAGATTCTCCGCCTCCTCCTTCTCCAGCAGCCGCTCGCCGTAGGGCGGGTTGGTGACAATCTGCCCGAACTCCCCCTCACAGCGCAGCCTGGCGGCGTCCGCCTCCTCGAACCGGACCAGGTCCTCCACCCCGGCCTTCACGGCGTTCTCCCGGGCGATGGCGACGGCCTTGGGGTCGATATCCCCGCCCCAGATGTCATAGGACCCGTCGTACTCCCGGTCCATGGCCTCCCCGGCGGCATTGACCCAGCAGGCGCTGGGGATAAAGCCCCATTTCTGGGCGGAGAAGGACCGGTCCAGCCCCGGGGCCCGGTTCTTGGCGATAAGCGCGGCCTCGATGGGGATAGTCCCGGAGCCGCAGAAGGGGTCCCGGAAGGGGTCCTTCCCCCGGAAGCGGCTGAGCGTCACCATGGCCGCCGCCAGGGTCTCCCGCAGGGGCGCGGCCACCCCCACCGCCCGGTAGCCCCGCTTGTGGAGCCCCGCGCCGCTGGTGTCCAGGTACACGGCGCACTGGTCCTTCCGAATGGCGAACTGGATCTGGTACTTGGCCCCGGTCTCCGGCAGCCGCTCCAGGCCGTAGGCCCGGCCCAGCCGTTCCGCCGCCGCCTTGTTGACAATCCTCTGGCAGTCCGGGACGGAGTGAAGCTGGGAGTCCAGGGCGTAGCCCTTCACCGGGAACTGGCCGTCCCGGGGGACATAGTCCTCCCAGGGGATGGCCCGCACCCCCTGGAACAGGGCCTCAAAGCTCCGGGCTGGGAACTCCCCCATCAGGAGCAGCACCCGCTCGCCGCAGCGCAGGCTGATGTTCAGCCGGGGGATATCCGCCTCGGTTCCCCGGCAGGATACCTGTCCGTTGTCCACCGCCACGTCCCCCAGGCCCAGCCGCCGGACCTCCTCCCCCACCAGCCCCTCCAGGCCGAAGAGGCAGGGAATCACAAATGTCAGCATCGCCGTCTCTCACAGGCTCCCGCCGCCGGAGAAGCCCCGAGTCTGTCCCAGCTCCGGCAGCTTCTCCTCCCACCGCTGGCGGAAGGCGTTCCGGTTCTCCTTATAAAGCCGCTCCAGCTCCTTGTCGTACCCCAGCACCACGCCGGGGAGCGTGGACGCCATAGTTTCCAGCAGTGTCTGAACCTCCGCCTCCTTCATCCCCAGGGTGTACTGCTTTCCGTCCATGGTCCGCAGGATGGCGGCGTAGGTCTTGCCGGTGGGGATGCCGTTGGTCCGGTGCTGGGTGGTGCTCTGGTAGGCCCAGGCAACGTCCCAGGGCCGGAGAAGGATGCTCTCTGCCCCGTTCTGGAAAAACACGTAGTTCCGATCCATTCGCACGCCGCAGGTCTCCGGGGCGCTCTCATAGAAGCGCTCGGCCCGCTCCGCCTCCGCCTCCAGGGAGCCGGACTCGGACAGCTTGGCCCGGACCTGCTTCTGGAAGCCCCCGGTGAGCGCCTTGATCACAGGCCAGATCCCCAGCCCCAGCAGAAGCACCGCCACCCCCAGCAGAATCCAGCTGAGCACAATGGGGAGGCCGTTGATGTACTCCACCTCCAGGTAGTAGGGCAGGAAATACTCGTCCATGTCCAGGCCGTCGGTGTACTCCCGGTAGTAGCCCAAATCCTCCTCCGTCATAGCCCGGATCATGCCCCGGACGTGGTAGACCGGCAGCTCCGCCGGGTCCAGCTCTCCGTTCAAAGCCTTCTCACAGGCCTGCATCATCTCGTTGGCGTCCTTCATCGCCCCGTCGTGGGCGTACAGGCCCATGTAGTAGAGCTCGTCATCCAGGTCGATGATGTACTGCCGGGATACGGTCCCCACCGTCCGGCCGTTCTTGGTCTTGACCTCTTCCAGGTAGTAGTCGTAAATGACAGGAACATCGTCGTCTACAAAGGCACCGTTGAGCGTCTCCGGCGTCAGCTCGCTGAAGGTCTTGGGGGACAGCATGCCAAACACGCCGTAGCACTTGGAAAAAAAGAGCAGCGCGGCGGCTGCAATCACAAACAGCAGCAGTCCGGGGATTGATTTTTTCACGCTGGTGGTTCTCAGCTGTTTAAGCCATTCCATCGGTTGAATTCCTCCTGAAACACAATAAAAATAGGCCGGTCATCCAAATAATAACGCACCGTTATAGTGCTGTCAAGCATTGTTTTGACCGGGGCCGCTCCCAATGAACCGCCCTCTGCGGAAAACCGCCGTCCCCCCCGGGGCCAGTGCCCTGGGGATACGGCGGCTTCTGTCAATTTTCCGCTTCGCTGAGGTGAATCGTCCACCTCTCCAGCCCATGAAAGGTGTACCCGGGTCTGGGGGAAACCCCCTCCACCACCCCGGGGTAGGTGAGCACCGCCGTGGAACGGAAGCAGATGGGGGCCACCGGCACAACGCCCCGCAGGTGGGTGTACAGCGCCCGGGCGGCGCTCTTCCGGTCCGCCGAGACGGCAAACTCCGCCATCAGCTGGTCGGTGATCGCGTCGCTGTAGCCGCCGTAGTTCAGAGCCCCGCCGGTGCCGAGGAGTTCTCGCAGATCCCAGTCCGCCGTCAGCCGGACCTCGCCGTAGTACAGGTCAAAATCCCCCGCCTCCAGCGCCGCCAGATACTCCTCCCAGGGCAGTTCCTCCACTGTAATCCGCCAGTCCGCTGTGCTCAGGCCCTCGGCAATAAACTGGGCGTTGGCCACCCGGAAGCTGTTTTCCCCGTTGACCAGCATCCGCAGCTCCTTGATCTCCCCGGTGTTCTGCCCGGCGGCGGCAAGGGCCGTCAGCAGGGCCTCCTGGCTGTAGACCGCGTCCAGCTCCACCGGATAGAGGGGCGAGGCCGGGGAAATGGGCAGCTGTGCCGCCAGGGCCCGCCCGGCAAGAAAAGTCTCCGACAGCATCTCCCGCTGGATGCCCAGGCTGAAGGCCGACCGCGCCGCCGGGTTGGCGAACACCCTTCCCTCCGCCGTGTTGAAGCCGATGAACTGGAGGGACGGGGTGGGCACGGTGACGATCTCCGCCTGTCCGGCGGAGGCCGGCATGGACACGGTGGGATCCGCGCTGATGAGCGCCGTCTGGTGGGAGGTGAAGAGGTAGGCGGCAGTCTCCCGGTCCTTGGCGTGGACCAGCTCGATCCGCTCCACCGGCAGGGATTTTCCCTGCCACCAGTCCCCGCTGGCCGTCAGCCAGGCCGCGCCGCCCTCCTCCTCGAACACATAGGGCCCCGTCCCCACGGGCAGGCCCTGCCGCTCCGTGCCACTCTTCGTCACCGGTATATCCAGCAGGGACAGAAACGCGCTGTTGGGCTCCGCCAGGGTGATGATCAGCGCTCCGGACCGGTTGGCGGACGCCGACGCCACGTTCCGCAGCCGGTAGCCGTACCGCTCCGAGGCCATAGCCCGGCGGAGGGAGGCGGCGGCGTCCGCGGCCGTCACCGGGCTTCCGTCGCTGAACCGGGCATCCTCCCGCACCGTCAGGGTCCACACCCGGAAGGTCTCGTCCGCCTCCCAGCTCCCGCACAGCAGGGGCTCCGGTTCAAAGCCCCCGTCCAGCCGGAACAGGGGCTCATACAGCAGGGAGGCCACGTCCTCCTGTACCCCGTCCCCGCAGAGAATGGGGTCCAACGTCTGCCCCCGGTGGTAGGCCAGGGCGAATACCTCCGGCCAATCCGGCTTCTCCTCCTCTTCCGGGATCTCCTCCGGCTCCTCGGGAGGGGGAGGCGTCCAGTCCGGCTCCTGGTCCTCCGGCAGAGGGGCCTGGGCGCATCCGGCCAGCAGTGCCAGCAGCAGTGCCAGCGCTAAAATCCGCCTCACGCCCGCCCCTCCCGGGGCAAACCGATCAGCCCGCCCTGCACGCCCCGCCTGTCCCCGGTCCTTCGGTGGCTCCAGTAGAGGGTTGGACAGCAGGCGGTGCAGGTTCCGCAGATGTCAATGTGATCCCCTTGCACCCCGCTCTCCCGCAGCCGCCAGGCGTTCATAGCCTTCAAATCCACCGTCCACTTCTCCCCCCTGGGCGCGATATACGCCTCCGCCCCGGCGCCGAAGGCGGCGCGCATGGCGTCGGGCACGTCGCCGTGAGTCTCAAAGCAGCAGGGACCAATCCCAGCGCCCACCGCCACCCGGATATTCGACGGCTTCGCCCCAAAAAGCCGCCCCATCTCCCGGACGGTCTTGGCGGGGAGGTCCAAAGCGGTGCCCCGCCAGCCGGCGTGGACCGCCCCCACGCACCGGCTCACCGGGTCCCACAGCAGAAGAATGATGCAGTCGGCGGAGAAAACCATCAGGCTGACCCCGGGCTCGTTCGTCACCAGGGCGTCGGCGGTATAGTCCGCAGGGACTGACAAGCCCTTTCCCTTGTCAGCACCTGTCACATGCCGGACCGTATCCTCATGGACCTGCCTCGACAGAACCAGCCCCGTTTCCTCCACCCCAAGGGCCTCGCAGAACCGGCGGTAGTTCTCCCGGACCTGCTCCCGGCTGTCCGGGCTGGGCCCGCCGGAGCGGAAGTTCAGGGACGCGAAATCCCCTTCGCTGACGCCCCCCAGCCGGGTAGAGAAGCCGTGGAGGAGCTGATCGCTCTCCAGCAGGCTGGAGGTGTGGTAGACAAGTTCGTTTTTTTGCCGGGCTTGAAAGGACATGGGGCACCTCCTGAGATGCGGGCAGTGTAGAAATGTGTTATTTCCTGGAGAATCATGACGCTTAGTAATCGCCTTTTACGCGTCCCGCCCGCAGCACTTCTTATATTTTTTCCCGCTGCCGCAGGGGCAGGGGTCGTTGCGGCCCACCTTCTGGACGCGGCGGGGCTGCTTCTTCACGGTGCCGTCCCCCCGGCCCTCGGTGATGCGGTCGGCCACCTGCTTGCGCTTGATCTCCTCGTTCTTCCGGAGCCGCACGGAGTACAGCCGCCGCACCGTCTCCTCCTGGATGGCGGCGATCATCTCCTCGAACATGTGCAGGCTCTCGGCCTTGTAGGCGTCCACGGGGTTTGTCTGGGCGTAGGCCCGCAGGCGGATGCCCTGGCGCAGATCCTGCATGGCGTCGATGTGGTCCATCCAGTACTCGTCCACCACCCGCAGCATGACCACCCGCTCCAGCTCCCGCATATCGATAGCGACGGCCCCCGCCTCCCGGGCGGCGCTGATCTCCGCCTCCTTGGCGGCGTAAGTCTCCATGGCCTTTTCGGTGAACCGCTGAATGAACTCCTCCGCGGTGGTTTTGGAGATCTCCTCGGGGGTCAGCTTCACGCTGTACTTGGGGAAGAAGGTCCCCTCCAAGGAGGCCATCATGGTCCGATAGCCCTCCTCGTCCAGGTGCCTGTGCTCACCGAAAGCGGTGTTGACGCTGTCGGAGATCAGGGTGGAGATCATGCCGGTGATGACGTCCTTGATATCCATGCCGTCGAGGACCTTCTTGCGCTGGCCGTAGATGATCTCCCGCTGCTTGTTCATCACGTCGTCATATTCCAGGGTGCTCTTCCGGGACTGGAAGTTCCGGCTCTCCACGCTGGTCTGGGCGTTCTCAATGCCCTTGGTGAGCATCCTGTTCTCGATGGGCATATCCTCGTCGATGTCCAGCCGGTCCATAAGGCTGGTCATCCGCTCCCCGCCGAACAGGCGCATGAGATCGTCGTCCAGGCTCAGGTAGAACCGGGTCTCTCCCGGGTCCCCCTGGCGGCCGGCACGGCCCCGGAGCTGGTTGTCAATCCGGCGGGAGTCGTGGCGCTCGGTGCCGATGATGAAGAGCCCGCCGGCCTGGCGCACCTTCTCCGCCTCCGTCTCAATCTCCGCTTTATATTTCTTCATGCTCTCGGCGAACAGCCGCCGGGCGTCCAGGATCTCCTGACTGCCGGTCTCGGCATAGCCGGTGGCCTCGGCGATAAGCTCGTCGGTGAGCCCGGCCTTCCGCAGGTCGTTTTTCGCCAGGAACTCCGCGTTGCCCCCCAGCATGATGTCGGTGCCGCGGCCGGCCATGTTGGTCGCCACGGTGACGGCCCCCAGCTTGCCGGCCTGGGCCACGATCTCCGCCTCCCGCTCGTGGTTCTTGGCGTTGAG
>JAAWUC010000072.1 GCA_022804995.1 Oscillospiraceae bacterium | reverse complement strand
TATACAGGTCCCTTTCTTTACTTTCGTGAAGTGGGGCTCCCTTCCGGCTGGGTGGGGCTAAAATTCCGTGCAGATGGAGCTGCTGGTCCGGTGTATGCAATGGCCCTGAAACTCTGGAGAGGCATTGCCATTCGCTATGCCAAAACCTCAGATGCCTTTATCGCTGCGGTACACGTCCGTTGTATCGCTATTTGGGCTGCTATCCTCACTTAACTCATGTAGACATCTAGGACTTGGATCGACGATTAGAACAACGATCGTTATTAGTGGCAGCTGGCAAAGCTCGATCCCATTTAACTTTGCTTATCTTTTTATCTGTATTTCTATTTGTCCTTGATATTGGGTACACTTTAGGGCTCCCCTTTTCCGCCGCATAGGACATCCATCCTCCCCCATATAGTATCCCAGGAGGAGAAACATCATGCAGTGCAGAATGGTCGAGCTCCGCTACAAGGAGGTTATCAACATCTGTGACGGATGCCGCCTGGGGTTTGTGGGGGACGTGGAGGTCCTCCTCCCCGAGGGCCGGGTAGCAGCCCTGGTGGTGCCCGGGCCCTGCCGGTTCTTCGGCCTCTTCGGCCGGGGGGAGGAGTTCTACATCCCCTGGGAGTGCATCAAGCAGATCGGGGACGACATCATCCTCATCGACAAGCCGGCGGAACGCCGTCCGCCCTACCAGGACCGGCGGAAACGGCGCAGATTCTTCTGACCTCCGACAGAGAGAGGCGGCGCGGATCCTTTTCCTGATCCGCGCCGCCTCTCCGTTGCCCCTATTTGATAATCCGCTGGATATCCTCCGCGCGGCCCAGCACCAGCAGGTGCTCCTCCGCCTTGAAGAGATAGTCCGGGGACAGGTTGGGCCGGATTTCCTCCCCTCGCATGACGGCGATAACCGTCAGATGGTACTTCACCCGGAAGTTCAGCTCCTTCAGGCTCTTCCCCAGCCACCGGTCCATGGGGGCCACCTCGTAGATGGAGTACTCCTCTGTCAGGCGGATGCAGTCGAAGATGCTGTCGGAGCTCTCACTGACCGCCAGGCTGGTGGCCGCCTCCAGCTCGGGGTAGATGATGTGGTCCGCCCCGTTGCGCAGGAGGAACTTGGCCTGAATGTCGTCGTCGGCCTTGCTGAACACCTTCCTCGCCCCCAGCTCCTTGAGGAGGCTGGTGATCTGGAGGCTCCCCAGAATGTCGTCCCCCACACAGACAAAGCAGGCGTCGAAGCTCTCCACCGCGAAGGAGCGCAGCACCTCCGGGTTGGTGCAGTCCCCCACCTTGGCGCTGACCACATAGGGGAGCATATCCTCCAGATTGGCCCCATCCCGGTCCACAATCATCACCTCGCACCGCTTCTGCTGGGACAGGGCCCGGCAGAGGTGGTGGCCGAAGGAGCCCATTCCAATGACCAAAAATGATTTCATAGCGCGTCCTCCTCCATTCTTATCCGATCACCAAATCCTCCTGGGGCAGCGTCACCGGCGGCAGCGCCTTCTTCTCCAGCAGGGCTACGGCGAAAGAGATGCTCCCCACACGGCCGCAGTACATCAGGAAAATCACCACTGCCTGGCTCAGCGGCAGCAGGCTCCGGGTGACGCCGGTGCTCATCCCCGCGGTGCCGATGGCGGAAAAGGTCTCAAATAAAATATCCGTCAGGGGCAGGCTCTGGATCAGGGAGATAGCAATCGTCCCCGCCAGGGCCAGGGACACGTTCGTAAAGAGCACCGACGTGGCCTGCTTGAGGGCCCCGTCCCCGATGCTCCGTCCAAAGGCGTTGGCGCTCTGCTCCCGGCGGATGCCCGCCACCGTGTGGACAAAGAGCACCGCCACGGTGGTCACCTTCACGCCTCCGGCGGTGGAGCCGGGCCCGCCGCCAATGACCATGAGGATCATCGTCAGCAGGGTGCTCCCGGCGGAGAGGGAGGCGGTATCCGTGGTGTTGAACCCCGCCGTCCGGGGGGTTACGGCGTCAAAGATCGACTCCAGCACCTGCCGGCTCAAGGGCTTCCCGGCCCCCAGGTTTCCCCGTTCCAGCAGCAGGAACAGGACCGTTCCCCCGACAACCAGCACGAAGTTCACAAACAGAACCACCTTGGTCTGCAGCCGGTACCGCCGCCAGCGCCAGCCGCACCGCAGCAGGTCATCCCACACCAGGAACCCGGCCCCGCCCACCAGAATGAGGGCGCACAGGGTCAGGCTCACCAGCGGGTCCCCGGCATAGGCGGTGAAGGAGCTGAATTCCCCGCTGTGACCCCCCATGAGGTCAAAGCCGGCGTTGCAGAAGGCGGACACGGCGTGCCACACCCCGTAGTAGATCCCCCTCCCCCAGCCAAAGTCCCCCACAAATCGGATGGAGAGCAGCGCCGCCCCCAGTCCCTCCGCCAGCAGCGTTCCCAGAAAAATCCGCCGGACAAAGGGGGCCAGGCCCCCCAACTGGCCGTAGCTGACGCTGCTGACCATGACCTCCCGCTCCCGCAGGCCCATCCGCCGCCGCAGCAGCAGGAGGAAGAGGGTGGCGATGGTCATAAAGCCCAGCCCGCCGATCTGAATAAGGCAGAGGATCACCATCTGGCCGAAGGTGCTCCAGTAGGTCCCCGTGTCCTGCATCACCAGCCCCGTGACGCAGGAGGCGGAGGTGGCGGTGAACAGGGCGTCGCTCCAGGACGCCCCGCCGGGGACCCGGGTAGCCCAGGGGAGGGTCAGCAGGGCCGTCCCCGTCAGAATCATGATAAAGAAGCCCAGCGCGATGATCTGGACGCTGGAAAGCTTCGCTTTTGTCCGTCGTCTCATGGCCGCTCCCCCGCCGCTGGATTGCCGTCCAAGGGGACGGCCTGCGGCGTCAGGAACATTCTACCACGGCTGGCCGGAAAAGTAAATGGCCCGCCGCATTTTCCGCGTCTGTCCGGACCGGCGGCGGGCGGGCTGCTTACAGCAGAAACGTCAGGCGCCGCATCTGATTGACGATCTCCACCTCCTCCATCCCCGGCGCGTACTCCCCGTCCAAGGACCAGGGGAAGCTCTCCGGCGTCCGGATGTGGACCCGTGCGGCGTGGCGGAAGATCAGCCCCGCCCCCTCGTAGTCCTGGAGCAACAGGCTCCGGATCAGGGACTGGAGCCCGGCGGCGGACCGGGGGTGGGGGATGAGCAGGACCTCAAAAAGCCCGTCGTCCAGCGACACCTTCTCCTCCGGGAGGGTGATGAGCCCGCCCACGCTGGTGGCGTTGGTCACGGCGCCGAAGAGAAACTCCCCGTCAAAGACCTCCTCCCCGGCGGTGACAACAGCCCGGTAGGGCCGCAGGGTGGACAGATCCTTCACCCCCTCCAGGATATAGGCCAGGTGGCCCAAATCGTTTTTGGAGGACTGGGGGGCGCTGTAGGACGCCCGGGTGAAGGCCCCAAAGGAGGCCACATAGATAAAGGGCCTGCCGCAGAAGCGCCCCACGTCCAGGGCACGGCCCGGGCTCTCGTTGATGCGCCGGGCAGCAGAGGCGGCGTCATCCGGGAGGCGGAGGCTGGCAGCGAAGTCGTTGGTGCTGCCCCAAGGGATATAGCCGATGGGGGGCGGGTTGGGGAGCTCCATGGCCCCGGACACCGTCTCGTTGAGGGTGCCGTCCCCGCCGCAGCAGACAATCCGGTCGAAGCGGCCCCCCTCCTCCCGGACCATCCGGGCGGCGTGGCCCCGCTCCCGGGTCTGCCGGACGGAGATCAGATACCCCGCCTCCGAGAACAGGCCCGCCGCCTCAAACAGCGGCGCGGAGGAGCGGGTCTTTCCCGCCCGGGGGTTGACAATGAACAGCAGACTTTCAGCCATGACGCTTGCTGGACCTCCTGTCAAATTATGAAGAATCGGTTAAACTTTTCCAAACGGAAGTATAACATAGAGAAGAAAGTATTGCAATCAGAGAAAAAGTTGAGTAAGATAAATTATACACAAATTTTACGGAGGCGAGCCTATGAGACGGGACAGCCACTACTTTCAATGGGGATTGACCGCGGTGTGCGTGGTCTGCGCGATTCTGCTGATCTATGACGTAGTCTTCCGGGGCAGCATTGTCATCGCCTATCTGGGCAAGCTGATCTATATCCTGGCCCCGGTGCTCTACGGGGCCTTCATGGCTTATCTGCTGGCCCCCTTGGTCAACTGGTTTGAGGCGGTCCTCTTCCGCCGGAGGCCGGGGAAAAAGACCCGCCTGCGGGGCGTCTCCGTGGCGCTGACCTGGCTGGTGGTGATAGCCTCGCTGTATCTGCTGCTGAGCATCCTGCTGCCGGAGCTGTACAAGAGCGTGCGCCAGCTGGTCGGAAACGTGGACAGCTACTACCAGACCATCTCCGCCTGGGTGAAGCGCCTGCTGGAGAACAACCCGGCCCTGGCCCAGCAGGCGGTGGACCTCTTCAACCGGTATTACCAGGAGGGGCTGGCCTGGCTGCGGGACAATGTAGTGCCCCAGATCCAGGTGGCTATGCAGGCGCTCACCGGCGGGGTGGTGGGGGCCATGGTGTTCCTCAAAAACATCCTGATCGGCGTCATTGTCTCCGTCTACCTGCTGGCCACCAAGGAGGGCTTCGGAGCCTCCGGGTGCCGGCTGTGCTACACCTTCCTCTCCGAGGAGAAGGCCGCCCTGCTCATCCGGGGGGCAAAGGCCACGGACCGCATCTTCTCCGGCTTCGTCCGGGGGAAGCTGCTGGACTCGCTGATCATCGGCGTGCTGTGCTTCATCTTCTCCTCCTGGTTCCAGTTCCCCTACGCCCCCCTGGTCAGCGTGGTGGTGGGCGTGACCAACGTGATCCCCTTCTTCGGGCCGTTTCTGGGGGCCATCCCCTGCGCCTTCCTCATCCTGCTGGACAGCCCCATCAAATGCCTGTATTTCCTGGTGTTCATCTTCGCCCTCCAGCAGTTCGACGGCAATATCCTGGGGCCCAAGATCCTGGGGGACAGCACGGGCCTCTCCAGCTTCTGGGTTATCGTGGCTATTCTGGTGGGCGGCGGATTGTGGGGCGTGGCGGGGATGTTCTTCGGTGTTCCCCTGTTCGCCTGCGTCTACACGGCGGTGCGGACCTACTCCACTTACCGCCTGAAGCGGAAGGGCCTGCCCACCGCCTCCGCCAGCTACGCCACCCATGAGCCGGTGTGGCCGGAGGAGCCGGAGAAAAAAGAGGAGGTCAAGCAGTAAATGGGCTGTGCCGCCGACAGAAAGCTGGTCATGCTCCGGGGCAACTCCGGCAGCGGCAAGACCACCGTGGCCCGCTTCCTCCAGCACCTCATCGGCCGGGGCACCCTGGTAGTCAGCCAGGATGTGGTGCGCCGGGACATGCTCTGGGTCCGGGACGAGGGCGGGGCCATCCCCCTGCTGCTGGAGTTGATTGGCTACGGGCAGCGCAGCTCCCCCGTCACCATCCTGGAGGGGATTCTCCGCACCGACTGGTACGGCCCCCTCTTCGACGAGCTCCGGCGGCGCTTCGGGGAGAATATCTGGGCCTACTACTACGACCTGCCCTTTGAGGAGACCCTCCGCCGCCACGCCATGCGGCCCCAGCGGACCCAGTTCGGGGAATCGGATATGCGCTCCTGGTGGAGGGAGCGGGATTTGGTGGGCTCCATCCCGGAGGCCATCCTGACGGAGGAGCTCTCCGCCCGGGGAGCCGCCCGGCGGATCTACCGGGACATCACTGGAGGGGAGGCGGCGGAATGAGGGACTTTTTCAAGCGGCATCGGGCCGTCCACCTCTGGCTCCTGGGGGCCCTGGGCCTCTACGCCGCCTATTTCCTGGGCATCTCCTCCAGGGGCGCGGCCAACGCCGTCTCCGCCGCCACCCAGGTTCTCAAGGACGCCTGCGCCCGGTTCTGGTATCTCTTCCCCTTCTCGGTGGTGGAGTGGTTTTACGCCGCCTTTATCGCAGCGGTCATCGCCCTGCTGGCGGTGCTGTTCCACCGGGTGCGGACCTGGCGGGGCCGGCGGCTGGACGGGGCCTGCGGCTGCGTCCTGTCCATTGCCTGCCTGTTTCTCACCGCCGGAGGGCTCTACTGCCTGCTGTGGGGGGTGAACTACTACGCCGACGGCTTCCAGGAGAGGAGCGGCGTCTGCGCCCAGGCGGAGGTCTCCGTCGAGGAGCTGGAGCGGGTGACGGCTCTCTTTGCGGACCGGCTGGCGGATCTGGCGGACCGGGTAGAGCGGGACGAAAGCGGCGTTTTTGCCGTATCGAGGGACGAGATCTTCGCCGCCAGCACCGGCATCTATGGGAACATCTCCCGGGAGTTCCCCTTTTTAGCGCGGGAGGACCGGACACCCAAGCGGATGGTGTTCTCCCGGCTGTTCAGCGCCATGGGCTTCACCGGGTTCTACAGCCCCTACACCGGGGAGTCCAACCTCAATGTGGACTGCCCCGCCTGCCTGCTCCCGGCCACCATCGCCCACGAGCTGGCCCACCAGCGGGGCATCGCCTCGGAACAAGAGTGCAATTTCCTGGCGGTGGCGGCCTCCACGGCCTTTGACAACCCGGTTTACCAGTACTCCGGATATTTGATGGGCTATATCCACCTCTCCAACGCCCTCTACCGGGCGGACCGGGAGCGGTGGGCGGCGGTATATGAGAGGCTTCCGGCGGGCGCCGCAGCGGATCTGCGGAACAACAGCGATTATTGGGCCCAGTTTGAGGGGCCTGTCGCCGAGGCCAGCACCAAGGTCTACGACACCACCCTGCGTTCCTACGGGCAGACCGCCGGAATTCAGAGTTACGGCACAGTGGTGGACCTGCTGGTTGCGTACTATTGATAAACCGCCGGTTTTCTGCTTCCATCTCCTCAGCGGGGATAAAAACACATCCCGGTCGGTAGTTCGGGAGCGGCCTGCGGGCCGTCAGCAACCTGACTCCTTGGTTGTCCGTTCTCCGCGGAGACCACTTTAAGGAGGAAGTTTTTCATGAAAACCGCAACAGTACGTCTGACAGTGCTCTTGGATCCGCCGTTCTGGGCGGGCCTCTTTGAGCGGGAGAGCGGCGGGGCAAAAGCCCCGCCGCTCCCTGTAATTCCGGTTCTCATGTCTTCATCCCGCGAACGGAAATTACCGTACGGACGCCGTGAACCGCAGAAACGCCGCCCGGCCCGCCTCGTCCCGCTTGAACACACCGGCGTGCTCCAGGACCTTGGCGAACACCCGGCCCACCTCGTCCCTGAGAATCCCCTCCACGGTTTCCGCCGTGAAGGTATACTTCTCCCGGAGCTCCGCCGCCCAGGGCGCGTGCTTGGCCAGAGCCTCGTCGGCCGCCGGGTCGCCGCCGCTGACCAGCACCTCCCCCAGCTTGGCCAGCTCGCCCTTCAGCCGGGCGGGCAGCACCGCAAGGCCCATGACCTCGATAAGGCCGATGTTCTCCTTCTTGATATGGTGGAGCTCTGCGTGGGGGTGGTAAACCCCCAGGGGATGCTCAGCGGTGGTGATGTTGTTGCGCAGAACCAGATCCAGCTCGTACTTCCCGTCCCGCTTCCGGGCGATGGGGGTGATGGTGTTGTGGGGTTCGCCGTCCGTCTCCGCGAAGACGAAGGCGCTCTCGTCTGTGTACCCTCTCCAGGCGGCGAGGATCTTTTCCGCCAGATCCACCAGCCGCCCATCGTCGGCGCAGCGCAGGCGGATGACGGACATGGGCCACTTGACAAGCCCCGCCTCCACGTCCTCAAAGCCGGGGAAGGTGACGGATGCCTCCACCGGGGCCTTCTCCATGGCGAAGGTGTAGCGCCCGCCCTGGAAGTGGTCGTGGCTGAGGATGGAGCCGCCCACAATGGGCAGATCCGCATTGGAGCCCACGAAATAGTGGGGAAATTGGACCACAAAGTCCAGCAGCTTCCGGAACGCCGCCCGGTCAATTTTCATAGGCGTGTGCCGGCTGTTGAAGACAATGCAGTGCTCGTTGTAGTAGACATAGGGGGAGTACTGGAGAAACCAGGGGCTGCTGTCGATGGTGATGGGGATGATCCGGTGATTGCCCCGGGCGGGGTGGTTCATCCGTCCCGCGTAGCCCTCGTTCTCCCGGCAGAGCTGGCACTTGGGGTAGCCGCTCTGAGGGGCCAGCTTGGCGGCGGCAATGGCCTTGGGGTCCTTCTCCGGTTTGGACAAATTGATCGTAATATCCAAATCGCCGTACTCCGTAGGCGCCACCCACTTCACATCCTTGACAATGCGGTAGCGGCGGATGTAGTCCGTGTCCTGACTGAAGGCGTAGTACCAATCGGTGGCGGCCCGCTTGTCCTGGGCGGCCAAACGCTGGAACCGGTCAATAACCCAACTGGGACGGGGTGTGAGCACACCCATCAGCTTGGTGTCCAGCAGGTCCCGGCTGGTGATGTCCCCCTCAATCAGGCCCCTCTTGACAGCAAAGTCCGTCAGATAGCCCAAAATGTCCTCCAGCGGCAGGTCCAGCGCCTCCTCCGGCTCCTGATACTCCTGGAGATTCAGGACCTGCAGAAGGCTGTTGACGGCCCAGGTCCGGTCCTCCTTTTCAATAAGCCCCTTGCCCACGGCATAGTCCGCCAGGGCGGCAAGATACCGATCCAACATGTTTTCTCCTCCCTTTTCCCGGCTCATCACACCAACCTCACGCCGCCCACGGGCCGGACGGTCAGCACATGGCAGGACCCGCCGCCCAAAATCCGTTCCATCTCCGCCTTGAAGCCGTCCAGCATATCCAGGGGCACAAAGGCCTGGACCGTCCCGGCGAAGCCGCCGCCGTGGACCCGGCAGGCCCCCCGTCCGTCCAGCAGCCGCTCCGCCATCGCCAGGGCAAAGGCCACCTCCTGGTGGTGGGTATACCCGGCGGGAACCACGTTTTGCAAGTACCGCCAGCTGGAGAGGCCGGAGGCGCGGATAAGCGCCAAAAATGTCTGGAAATCGTTCTGCCGCAGCGCCGCCACCTGCCCCTCCACCCGACGGTTCTCATCGTAGACATGGACCGCCCGGAGCACCGCCCGGTCCCCGGCCTTCCGCCGGAGCACCGGCAGGGCGGCGTAGAACTCCTCCTCCGGCACCTCCCGGAGGACGTTTTTGCCGAAGTGGGCGCAGATCTCCTTCAGCTCCATGGTGACGGCGGCGTATTCGTCCGTCAGGTCCGCGTGGTCCGCGCCGCTGTCGATGATGCACAGGGCGTGGCCGGCGGAGGCGAAGTCAAAGTCCAGCCGCTCCACCACCGGATTGGCGTTGTCCTTGAAGTCAATGGTCACCATGCCGCCCACGGAGCAGCCCATCTGGTCCAAAAGACCGCTGGGCTTGCCGAAGTAGACATTCTCGGCGTACTGTCCAATCTGGGCGATCTGGACCGGGGTGCAGCGGTCCTCAAAGAACAAGCTGTTGATGACGCTGCCCACCAGAACCTCGAAGGCGGCGGAGGAGCTCAGGCCGCTGCCGTTGAGGACGCTGGAGGTGGTGTAGGCGTCGAAGCCCTCCAGGGCGCACCCCTTGCCCTTGAACCAGGCGGCGATGCCCCGGATGATGGCCTGGGAGGTGTTCTTCTCCTCCTCCCGGATCTCCAGATCATCCAACTCCACCACGTCCATGGGGAAGCCCTCGCTCTGGATTCGGATGACGTTTCTGTTGTTAGGGGCCACGGCGGCGATGATATCCAGGTCCACGCTCCCGGCCAGGACCCTGCCGTGCTGGTGATCGGTGTGGTTGCCGCCAATCTCGGACCGGCCCGGGGCGGAGAAGACAGCCGCCGCCGTCTGGGGTCCGAAGGTCTCCGTCAGGCCGTCCAGCAGACGGCGGAAGCGGACGCTCTGCGCCGGCGCGGCGGCGGGTCCGTAGAAGTCGGAGACAGCGGCCTCCAGCTTCGTGAAATCAGTCAGAGGGGAAAAAGTGCAGTCCATAGCGGCCTCCCTAAAAATAGATTGATTCGCGGGGCTTTTATCGCCTCTATTATAGATGCCTCCCCGCCGGATAGAAATGGATTTTTCATGCAAGGGGCGGCGTTTTTTAATCAAAATAAGCTCCGGCAGAGCCGGAGCTTATTTGTGCTCAGAACACGCCCGAGGCGTCCAGGAAGATGAGCACCGCCACCACCGCCAGTCCGATAAGGCCCAGGGCGATGATCACGTCCAGCTGGCGGACATTGAGGGGCACCTTGTCGTACCAGCCCTCCTTCATCCGCTGCCAGGCGGGGCGGGCGTCCAGCTCCTCCTGTTCATCCGGGGAGCGGGGCTCTCTCTCGTCCATTACTTCTTGGCAATGTACTTGCGGATATCCAGCGCCACGGCGGTGACGATGACCAGGCCCTGGACGATGTAGTTGTAGTAGGGGTTGACGTCCAAGAACTGGAGCACGATCTTCAGCAGCTCGAACACCAGCACGCCCACCAGCACGCCGCCCACGGTACCGATACCGCCGGTGGTGGACACGCCGCCGATGGTACAGCCGGCGATGGCCTCCAGCTCGTAGCCCATGCCGGAGCCGGAGTTGGCGCCGCCGCCCTTGGGGGCCAGCAGATAGCCGGCAATGGCGTACATCATGCCGGCGGTAACGTAAATGATAATCTTGGTCCGGGCGGTATTCACGCCAGAGACCTCTGCGGCGTTCTCATTGCCGCCGATGGCGTACATATATTTGCCGTGGGTCGTCTTGTTGTACAGGAACCAGAAGAACAGCCCAAAGATGACCGCCCAGGCCAGCAGGTAGGGGATGCCGGGGAAGCCGCCCTTGACGGAGAACCAGGTGCCATTGACAAAGTTTTTGTAGCTGTCCTTGAATTTGCCGACAGGCTGTGCATCGGTAAACACCAGGCAGATGCCGTAGATGATCGTCTGGGTACCCAGGGTGGCAATGAAGGGGGGGACGTTCAGCTTGGAGATAATGAGCCCGTTGATGAGGCCGAAAAGCGCGCCCACCGCTACCACAATAATAAAGGCCACCAGGAGACTGACCTCCGGCCAGTTGTACATACGGCCCGTGTAGGTGGGGTCCTGGAGCAGGGTGCCGGCCAGGCAGGCGCACAGGCCCACCGCGCGTCCGGCGGACAGGTCCGTGCCCTTGGTGATGAGGCACCCGGACACGCCCAGGGCGATGAGGAACCGGACGGTGGTATTGCTGATGAGACTGTTGAAGTTTCGTATAGAGAAGAAGTTGTCAATGGTGAAGCCCACAATAACGCAGGCAATCACCAGCAGGACCACAATGGGATTCTCTTTAATCAGCTTCCAGATCTTCTGGGGGAGAGAAGTCGCCGTCTTTTCCATATTCTTTATCCTCCTTTATCTGTCCGGCTCAAGCAAACTGCGTGGCCAATTCCATGATGTTCTCCTGGGTGGCGTCCTGGCCGTCGATGAAGCCGGTAACCCGGCCGTCGCACATGACCATGACCCGGTCGGACATACCGATGAGCTCGCTCATTTCACTGGAGATCATGATGATGCTCTTGCCCTGCTTGGCCAGCTCCGCGATGATGCAGTAAATCTCGTACTTGGCTCCCACGTCGATGCCCCGGGTGGGCTCGTCGAGGATGAGCACATCCGGGTCGTTGGCCAGCCACCGGCCAATGAGCACCTTCTGCTGGTTGCCGCCGGAGAGGGATTTGATCTGGGTCTTGCTGGAGGGGGTCTTGATGTTCATCTTGGCCACATTGTCCTGGACCAGCTTCTCCACCTTCCTGTCGTTGATGCAGACATGGAAGTCCAGGTACTGCTTCAGCGACGCCACGGAGATGTTGTCCGCCACGCTGAGCACCCCCAGGATGCCGGTAGCCCGGCGGTCCTCGGTGAGCATGGCCACGCCCTGGTCGATGGCGTCCTTGGGCCGGTTGATCCGCATCTCCTTCCCCTTGTAGGTGATCCTGCCGGTGGTGTGGGAGCGGATGCCGAAAAGGCCCTCCATCAGCTCCGTCCGCTGGGCGCCCACCAGGCCGCCCACCCCCAGAATCTCCCCCTTGCGCAGCTCAAAATTCACGTTGCGGAAGCTCTTGGGGTTGATGGAGGTGAAGTCCTCCACCCGGAAGACCACCTCGCCGGGCTTGTTCTCCCGCTGGGGGAAGAGGTTGGTCAGCTCCCGGCCCACCATCTTGGTGATGATGGAGTCGGTGGTCAGCTCCTTGGCCGGCCAGGTGCCGATGTACTGGCCGTCCCGCATGATAGTGACCTCGTCGGAAATGCGGAGGATCTCGTCCATCTTGTGGGAGATGTACACAATGGAGACGCCCTCGCGCTTGAGGTCGTCCACAATGCGGAACAGGGCCTCCACCTCGTTCTGGGTCAGGGAGGAGGTGGGCTCGTCGAGAATCAGAACCTTGCAGTTGGCGGACACGGCCTTGGCGATCTCCACCGACTGCATCTGGCTCACGCTCAGCTCCCCCAGCATCTGCCGGGGATCGAAGTCCATGCGGACCTTTTTCAGCAGTGCGGCGGTGTCCTCGTACATCTTCTTGTGGTCCACAATGGGGATAAAGCCCAGGGCCTTCTTCATGGGGTACCGGCCCAGGAAGATGTTTTCCCCCACCGTCCGGGCGGGGATGGGCTGGAGCTCCTGGTGGACCATGGCGATACCCATTTTCAGCGCCTCCAGGGGGTCGGCGATGGACACCTTCTGCCCCTCGAAGATAATCTCCCCCTCGTCCATCTTATAGATGCCGAACATACACTTCATCAGCGTAGATTTCCCCGCGCCGTTCTCCCCCATAAGGGCGTGGACCGTTCCCGGGCGGAGGTGGAGCTGCGCGTGATCCAGGGCTTTTACGCCCGGGAAGGACTTGCACACGCCCCGCATTTCCAAACGGTATTCGCTCATAAGCAGACCTCCTGTCAAAATGGTATTCTCTTTTTGCTTCCGTCTCTCTATCTCCCGGTCTCAGGGGAACGCGGACACCCGGGGCCGCGTTTTCCTCAGGCCGGGATTTTTTCAAATGGGTGGACCGCTCCGCGCGGCCCACCCACCTCGTTTCCCGCTGTTGGGGCAGTATTCGGTTTAGGCGAAGTAGCTGGCGTCGACCTTCACGTAGTCAACCCAGTAGTAGTTGTCGATGCTCTCGCCGTTGAGGGCCTGGACAGCGACGTCCACAGCCTTGTGGGACTGGCCGATGTGGTCGTTCAGAACCGTACCGGTCATGGTGCCGTTCTGGACCATCTGCTGGCACTCCTCCAGAGCGTCCACGCCCAGCAGGAGGATGTCCTCGCCCACCTTGCGGCCGGCCTGCTCAATGGCGGTGGCGGCGCCCAGGGCCATACCGTCGTTGTTGCAGAAGATCACGTCAATCTGATCGCCGAACTGGTTGAGGGCGTTCTGAGCGATCTGCTGGCCCTGGTTGGTGTCCCAGTTGCCGATCTGAGAGGTCAGCTCCTCCACCTCAATGCCCGCGTCGGTCAGGGCCTTGATGGAGAACTCGGTGCGGTACTGGGCGTCGGGGTTCTCGGGGTCGCCGATGATCATGACGTAGGAGACCTTGCCGTCGCCGTTCATATCGCCCTTGTTGTCCAGAGCAGCCACGATCTCGCCCTGGTAAGTACCGGACTGGCGGGCGTCAGCGCCCACGTAGCAGACAGTGGGGTTGTCCACGATGCCAGGGTAGGACTCGTCCACGGTGTTGCCGTCGGCGTCCACGCCCAGGGGCTCACGGTTGATGAGGACCATGGGGATGCCCGCGTCGACAGCCAGATCAATGAGGGTGTCGGCGGAGGAGGTCTGGACGGGGTTGCAGATGATCAGGTCCATGCCCTGGGTGATGAAGTTCTGGATCTGGTTGGTCTGCTCGGCCATGTCGTTCTTGCCGTCCTGGATGTTGACCTTGTACTCCACG